>NZ_KB895585.1:0-82922 GCF_000374885.1 Bacillus sp. 105MF
AAGGGAATACCATTGATTTTTATCTAAGTAAATCAAGAGATAAACAAGCAGCCAAGCGCTTTTTCAAGAAAGCCTTGGCTTTTTCGTACATTTCTAAACCTCGTGTGATAACAGTAGATAAAAACCCTGCCTATCCTGTAGCGATTCAAGCGTTGAAAGAAGAGAAACATATGCCCGAAGGCATAAAGATAAGGCAAGTTAGGTATCTCAATAATATAGTGGAACAAGATCATCGTTTTATTAAGAAACGTGTGCGTTATATGTTGGGGGTTAAGTCATTTAAAACTGCAATCGCTATATTGAGTGGTGTTGAAGCCATGCATATGATAAAAAGGGGACAGATTGATTTACGGAATCAGTTTGTCCAAAATCAAAAAGAGTTCATCCACCAAGTGTGTGGACTTATAGCATAAAATACGATTTCACTAGGAATCTACTATTATCCGCGTTCTTCTTCATATATTTGCACCAGAACCAGAAAACAAGTTACACCCAAAAACAAAAAAAACCTCAGACAAGCCAAGGGACCACTTATTTACACAAAAATATTGACGGTACAGATTTAATTTTTGATAACTATATATATTATTATTATTATTATTATGGTTACAATTATTTGGAGTTAGTATAGTCATATGGACACAACTTAGTTAAGTCCTTACAATGGGTTTCAAGGAGGAAGTGTCCGTATGACGAACAAGAAATTTAATGAAGAGTTTAAAAAAATGGTGGTTGAATTATATCGTTCAGGACAATCTGTAAAACAATTAAGCAGCGAGTATGGCGTATCAGAAGTAACCGTTTATAAATGGATTAAAATATATTCTCCTATCACATCAGTTGATGAAGATGAAATGACATTAGAAGATCTAAAACGAATGAAAAAAGAAATGCTTCGTCTAAAAGAAGAGAATGAAATTTTAAAAAAGGCTATGGCCATATTCGCGAGAAAATAAAAGATACAGAATTACACCCATTTATTGATTGTCAAAAAGAAACGCACTCTGTTCATATGATGTGCCAAACTCTTGGGATAGCGAGAAGTTCTTACTACCAATCTCAGCACAAAACAGAGTCAAAGCGTGGTCATGAAGATAAAGAATTAACCCAAAAGATTATACAAATTCATCGGGATAGTGGAGAGCGTTATGGTGCGCCAAAGATTCATCAAATATTGTTGAAACAAGGATTACAAATAAGCATAAAGCGTGTGCAACGGCTCATGAAAAAAGAAAATATTCGTTCCATTATCTTTAAAAAATACAAACCACATTCATCAAAATCAACTGTAGAGGAACGCACAAATCTATTAGAACAAGACTTCTCTACAACGACAATTAATGAAAAATGGGTAGCGGATATTACCTATATTCACACGCAAAAAGATGGCTGGTGTTACCTAGCGTCTGTGATGGATTTATATTCCAAGAAAATTATTGGGTATTCATTTTCACGAAATATGACAACGAACCTTGTGGTAAAAGTATTAGAAAACGCTTATTATACTCAAACGCCATCAGAAGGCCTTATTCTACATACCGACTTAGGCACACAATATACAAGTCAAGAATTTCAAATCCTACTCGCGAATTATAAAATAAAGCCCTTTTTCAGTAAGAAAGGCTGCCCGTATGATAACGCTTGTATCGAGTTATTTCATGCAAGTTTAAAGTAGGAAATGATCAAACTTTTTTATAAAAGAATGAACCAACTGAAAATATTAAGAGCGTGTTTTGAACAATCTTTTTTTCAAAACACGCTCTTTTCTATGAACGTTTATCAAGGTTATTAGTATCAATTTGATCAAACTTTATTTTAAAGCAACAGTTTTCTGTACATGAAAGTCCTTTTCGCTAACATAAAAATTATCGCAAAACATTTAGAATTCCCTTCAGAAGTACTGGAGAGACTTTCCATTCATATAATTAGTGTTATTGGTTGTTAATCAAAAAGCTGTTGATTTTCTCGAATAAATAGAAAATATATTTAGCTTCCCACAGTTATTTATAACAATTCATCTCGTTTTTTCGACGAAATATGACAAATCTGTAATGCCTTATTTGTTATAATACTTTTGTATAATCGGATAAATATGGAATTATGAAAGTTGAATTTACTAGAAGGAATAATAAATGAAGATTTGTTAGAAGCGATGAAGAAACGTCAGCCAACAACTTTAGATTGGCTTTCAACAGTGAAAAATTATACAACATTTAGCAATGTAAATAAGGATTTTTATAAGGTGCTCGATTGTATGGAAGGGAATAGATTGAAATAGAAAGTTAGGGCAGGGATGAGTCAAGTGATGGAAGATAATCTTAGAAAAATTCAACATTTGCTTAAGGTTGGCAATGCTGACCAGGCAATGAAAGAAGCGAAAATGCTAATAAAGGAAGCCCCAGAAGATGCTTCCGGGTATCTTTGTTTAAGTTATGTTTATTTTTATGGATTTAACGATAATGATAATGCGAGTAAGTATATAGAAGAGGCACTTAAATTGGAGTATTTAAATGAACAAGTGCTCTCGGTAGGATTAGATATTTTCTGTGTTCAAAATAAATATAAAAGAGTAAGAGAACTCGCAGAGATTGGAATAAAAAATTATCCTGAAAATGGAAAGTTTAATTTCTACATGGGTGAAGCTGTTAGATGTTTTGAACCCATTAAGAATTCACTGGTGTATTTCGAGAAAGCGATAGTGTTGGAACCTGAAAATGAAATTTATGTAGGAAAGTATGCGTATATTCTTTTTACCTCTTTCCCTAAACGGCAAGAGGAGGCATTAAAGGCAGAACAGCGCGCTTTGAATTTAAATCCGGAAAATACAACCAACCTTGTTTTGTTCGCAACTGCAGCAACGTATCAGGGGAATTTTAAAAAAGCAAGGATGTTAGCGGAAGTCGCGATGCGGCTAGATCCATATAATAAGGACGCATATAAGATTTATAAGAAGACGATTGGGACGAAGAATAGGTTTTGTGATTTTACCGCAAAGTTTGCACATGTTTTGGGTCTACCTATCTCAAAATTCTGTTCGTTATTTACGTTTGTATATTTCAAGAATAAAAACATATATTATCTTTTATACTTTTTAAGTTCATTTGTTTGGGGGATTCTGCCTATATATTTAATAGGTTGGTATGCTAGTAGCATTTATATTTTACTTTTTGGGATGTATTTCATCTTTTTTAAAATTCAAGAGAAGATCTACAAAGAAGTTGGTTTAGGAACACCGTTCGATGCGAAAGATAATCTACGTAGAAATCAAATTACAAATGAGCAAGAAATTTCTAAAATGGCACGTATAGTTGATAAAGTAAAACCTACGACAGTTTCAACAAATAAGTTATCACCAGAAGAGCATATGGAAATCCAATCGTATTCAAATATTGAATATCCACGATACAACACGTGGTATATTTGTTTGTTAATTATATTGTCTCTTATACTCGTTTTGCGTGTTGGGAAATTCTATACGCCTTATCATAAAGAACATAAAAATAATGTGCCGAATATTAGCGAAGAACAGCTGAAGAGTTATACGCCTTATCATAAAGAGGATAAAAATGCGGCGCCGAATATTAATGAAGAACAGCGGAATAGTTTAATTATATCTAAGGATAAAATACAGAAACAAGACGAGCTGGATCTAATTTACATGATTTCGTCAGTACTAGGTTCATTAGAAACAAGTGACTTTAGTGAGAACTCGCTTCGTCAATTTATAACGGATAGTTATGTGCCTGTTGTTATGGAAAAGGCGGGACAACCAAGTATACAGAAATTAAGAAGTGAATATCTTGCAAGAATATATAAAGAAGGAACAAAGGTATACATATTAACGGAAAGTGATAATAGTACTTCTATCATAGAAATGTCAGAGGAAAAAATTAATCATATTTACGGTGAGGATTGGGATAAAAGTGAGCAAGAAATAAAAACATATCATGAATTACTTTATAAGTTTAAAATGGAAGGTGTACAGCAAGAGTAATATAAGACTGGACATGTTAATACGAGATACAAGTAGGAAGCATAGTGATAAAATTAAAATAAGTCAGATTAAAAAAACATCTGGCTTATTTTGGTTTAAGGTTGGAGTATAATCCTTTAATAGCCATATTCATTCAAGCTCTGATGCATGTTCATCAGGTATTTAATTAAAAATGTTTTAGAACTTAGAAATTTGTATTAGACTGAAAAAAATTTTCTGTACATAAAAACATCTTTTGCTAAGTTACAACCAGCGTGTTGCAAAAATCAGTAATAGACAAAAAGTAGAAAAAACCTTAATGAAATGGAAGTTGAAGGTTTTGATATCATAGTATTACATCTTTGACTCTTATTATCTAATAAAATCAAGCTAACACTTGAAGGTTTTCTGAATTTTCGTTATCATCTATGTGATAATATTTTTATTTTGTTTAAAATAATACACAAGACCTTTCGGGTTATAAGAATTATTGTAAGTCTCTTGCAATAGCACTTATTTCTTCGAAAGGTCTTTTTGTGTTAACAAAATTAATGAGTGGTTATGATGACAAGAATTTTATCTTGGAACGAGGTTATGCAAAAGCAACATATCGTAGGGACAATATTGAAGAATGGATTGATAAATAAGAAAGTTAGTCATGCATATTTATTTAACGGTGAAGCAGGTACTTTAAAAGTAAACGTCAAGTAACACCAAAATATACAATAAAAGTTGATTTTGGTGTTATTTTTTGTTTGCTTCACTTTTTTTCGGTACTCTGCAAATAGATGGTAAATCCATTGACCACGGCAAGACTTTATCAATTTCTTCTTTATTGTTTAAATCGATGTTGGGGAGTGTTTCAAACAAATAAAGAAGATAATGATAGGGACTTAAATTATTCTCTTTTGCTGTTTCAACCACACTATACATGACGGCACTTCCTCTAGCACCTCGCGGTGTATTTGAGAACATCCAATTTTTTCTCCCAATTACAAACGGTTTAATAGAGCGTTAACTTCTGTTGTTATCGATTTCTAAATGGCGTCTAATAAAAAAGCTTCAAGATGATTCCATTGATTCAAACAATAAGTGATGGCTTTTCCTAGAGCGCTTTTTGGCAAAACAAGATCTTTCTGTTCATGAAGCCATACCGAAAAAAGGTCCAGAATGGGCCTGCTTTTTTTTTAGACGCTGCTCATATCGCTCGGTAGGGTTTGACATGTTTGAGCTTCCTTTCAATCGAATAGAGTTGATTACAGAAGTGTGAACCTTCATTTGCCTTCACTTTTTTCCCCTTCTGTGAATCAGGTAAAGCTTTTAAGGCTTCATCAAACTTCCGTCTGGCATGCGCCCAACATCCCACAAGAGTAACATCCGGTACTTGATGATAACCACTATATCCATCTACTTGTAAATATCTTTGAAAACCAGTTAAAAACGCTTCGGATGTTCCCCTGCTCTTGTGGGCTGATAGTCATAGGGAACAATAGGGATATCCTCTCGCCCCGTATGGTATAACCACAGATAGGACTTGGTTGCTGCGGCCCGACCAGGTTCACGTAAGACTTGGAAGGTTGTTTCATCCGCATGAAGGATAGTTCGAGTAAGTAGATATTCATGCATCCTTTCATACAAAACCGCTAACCATCGATCAGCCCCATATAATAACCAATTTCCCATCGTTTGTCGTGATAAGAAGATCCCCATCCGTTCAAAATGCTTTTCCTGACGGTAAAGAGGCAATCCTTCCACATATTTTTGTGTCATAATATACGCTATAATTGATGGGGAAGCGATACTTTTAGGAAAGGCAGGAGCTGGCATCTTGGCTGTTACAATCGGTGTGGATACCTCATCTAATTCACATTTACGACAAGCGTATACATATCGCTTATGTTCCGTCACCTTTACTTCCGCAGGAACAATCGTCAGTTCCTTACGGACTTCTACACTCATCTCATGCAAAGCATCACCACAGCACGAACAAAACTGTTCCTCATTCGGTAAACGATATTCAACTGTTTCAACAGTGAGGTTTTGGACAAACTCATCCCTATGACCGTGTTTCTTTTTGCGACGATAGGTGATCGTTTCAACAGCTGGTTCGGGTGTTTCAGAATCACTTTCTTTCTCAGCCTCATCAAACAGTTCTAAAGCGAGTTGATTATAGGTGTTTTTTCGCTAGACGTACCAAACCGTTTTTGTTGACTAAGACGAAACTGTTCTTCATACCATCTCACTTTTGCCGTGAGTTCCTCTACTTGAGCTTGAAGTGATTCAATTGTAGGTTGGTTTGAATGTGAAAGTGTTGTTTTCATAGGTAAATCCATTCGAAAAAATCATTCAAATTCCTTATATATATATATGGTTTTTATAGAATGGTTCTCGCGTGTACAGCTTGATGCCCTCGTTTTTGTTGAAATGCCAATCCATCAAGAAGCCCTCTCAATTGTCGTCTTGATATGGTAAGTGGCACACCCCGATGCCCAGTTGGCCAATAAAACGTTCCCTTTTCCAATCTGCGATAGTGCAACCAGAAACTATATATAACGTAAGAAATCTCTTTCTAAAAAAGTATCCATATTCTTGTCTTTCTACAATAATAAAGAAATAGGGTAATGGCAAACTTCTTCCAGAGCAGTACATCCTTTTATAATGAACTCTTCAATAGATACTAGAACGTATATTTGGTATAATCAAAACATGCTACTAGAAGCTTAATAGTATGGAAATTAATTAACTAATATAACCAGGCGATATATAAGAACTTTAGGTAGACTTTGCAAGTATTAATAGAATAAGCGAACAATTTATACTTTGCAGAGCCATTGTTAGAAAGGAATAGATGAGATGAATCAAATTTCATTTGAAGATTTATTTGATGAGAATGTAGTGGAGGCGACCGAAATAGAAGTACCTTTATCTTCACTGCAGAAAGATATCTTGGAATTACTCAATTCTGAAGAAATAAGTGCAATGCAGCTATGTGAAAAATTAATACTATCAGGAAAAATACCTAATGAAAGATTCACAACCGATAAGCCTAAAGCTTACGGACAAGTATGCTTAATTCTTGAAGGTTTTGTTACTGAAGGAAAGCTTACTTTTATAAAAAATGATGAAAAAAGAGATAGATTATATAAAATGAAAGAAGAAGTTTCTTAATGCTTCAAAAGCGTATAATACCCAGATTAAATACGCTTAAAATAACGTGTTTTTTTATTTAAGTGGGTATAATTCTGTCATAAAAAATGACAGAATTATACCCACTTACTCTACGAATTTACTCTTTCTATATTATGCTTTACGCAGTCTAAGACTCCTTTTGCTTTCAAAATAAATAGACAGGAGAATAGAATGGGATATCAATATGAAATATTTATGTTTTGGTATGTAGGTTTTATTTTCTGGGTGTTACTATTAATTTCTTTAATAACTTTTCTTGTCGCTATAAAACGAGAATCTTGGATAATGACACTTGTCAGCCTCATTTTAATAATTCCTAATGTTATATTCATGCTAATAGATAAGTTGGAATTAATTATATATCTAGCTATAATTTTACCTATCTTACAAATTTTAATGGTAGTTAAATTTATAAAAAAAGGCATGGGTTTAACATGATAAGTTAAAAAAGTTAGAGAGGGAATTTTCAGTTATAGAAGCAGCTTGATTATGCGTATCTGTATTTCGAATTTAAAGTTAATTTTAAGGATAGTCCTAGATCTTTAAATTTCATTGAAAATATCGTGTATTTGTTGATTTGAAATAAAGTTCAACCGTTTTGAAAAAAGTTGCACTGTTTTTTTCTTTTTGATTAAAAAAATGTCTTAGCGTGGGTTTTATATCATTTGATTGGCGGGACCCCATCACTATCAAGCTAAGATTTTGAAGTACCCCCAAAATGAAAATTTTCTTTCTCTACAGTTAGTTATTTGGAGAAGTTAGTGTTGGTTTAAATAAAGTTTGATCAAAAATGTTTTGCAAATCCTTATTTAGTGAGAATCAAAAAGAAATCATTTTGAAAATAGATTAATCAAGATGGTTTCTTTTTGTGTATTGCATAGGGATTTAGTAGGGTCATTTTAATTAAACTTTATCCCAGTGCTATAGATAACGGCGCACCTTGAAATAAAATAGGGTGTGATGTTTAGTGGTTTTTACATTTTAATAATTGTATATAAATAAAATATGCTATAGAGCACCGAAATATAATGGTATGATATTACTGTAATTCATAATTTATACAGAAAAGGATAGGGATAGAATATGCTATATTCCAAAAAGTTAGTAGGTATGAGTTTGATAGTATCACTTACGATAGGTGGGCTAAGTGCTTGTAATACATATGTAGATTCATCGAAAGTAAAGCAAGGAAGTGTATCTAAAAAGAGTGATAATGCAAATAGACCAGCTGAAGCTCTAACAGCTTACATGAATGCGGGCTTCTATGATAAAGACATAGACAAAATGAGTAAATTAACAGGTGAAGATGGAAAACAATTTAATGAAGCGATGGCGGAAAAGGTTAGAAAAGCAATCCTATATAATTATGAAGGCGTATCTAGTATTACAGAAGAATCAGTAGATAACTATTTCAAAAATTTTAAAGAAGCAATACGGCAAAAAGTGAAATTTGAAACGAATGTTGTATATATAGACGGAGAAGGTAAAACTGCAGGAGTGGAAATAAAATCAAAGCCAATATTGATATCAAGTTTGAGAACAAAAGTTGAAGATGAGCAAAAAAGAATATTAAGTGAAAACCCATCAATATCTAACCCAAAATTAATAAAGCAACTACATGATTATTCATCTTCAATATTACTTGAAGCAGATATATCTTCTACGGAAGAATCGGTAAGGGTTGATATGTATAATAAAGGTGACGATAAGTGGCATATAAATGGAGAGGATATAACGAAACTTCCAAGGATTTTATATAAACCATAATATATTATTAAACTCTTTATAAAAAAGATACTATTAATTCGATATACAGGTTTACTCAAACGATTTTCGAATTTTCTGTATTGTGAAAGGTAAGAATTTTTCTTGGAGCGAAGTTATGCAGAAACAACATATTGTGGGAACTATTGTAGGTTTGAAAAAAAGTTTGATTAAAAACACCTCACAAACCCGTATTGTACGATAATAAAAAGAATCCATTTTGAAAAAAAGTTTGATCATTATCTAATCCTTATTCAACAGCACAGACAGCTTTCGCTAAATAAAACTATGTCCAGAGAACAGTATTTGAAATTCACGATATAACATGTTGGTAAGTTATATCCCTTAATATGGGATGTAAGGTTTGATGAGGGGAAACTCAAAATAGGTTTCCTTCTTGGTATATATAGTAAACGTTCTTTTCCGGTTATTTCTTCATCTTTTGATCCATTTAGTATTGTTCCGATGATCATGATTTCTTATTTTATGTTAAAGGAAGTTTTAGTCTTTCAAAGTGGAACAGTCCCTGCTCCGTTTACAATGCGAGTTCTGTTTCAAATTAGTATTCTCACATGCTTGGCTGTACCGACTGTCATGCTGTATACGGCACAAGAGGTCCTGTAAAAAGAGAAGAGTTTATGATGGCAGCAATGGTTCTTGGAGGAAGTAAATGGCATCAATTATGTCGACATGTTTGGCCACATCTTTTGCCATCTTTTTTCTTACTGGTTGCGCAGCAATTTGTTAGCATGTTATTGCTACTTTTACATCTTGGTTTACTCCATTGGTTTTTTGGAGGAACTATATCATATAGCGGTGATACAGATAGTGTGACGAAGGAGTGGACAGGACCGATTGGACAAAATTTCCGTCATTTGACCACACATACTTGGATCGTTCTGGTACTGATTTTTTTCATATCCTGACAATTTTGGAAGGGGATCTTATAAGTAATAGTCTACAAAGGGCGATTGGAATAGGAAATCTGAGGAGAAGGAAAGTAGGAGAGAAAGAAGAGAAAGTTGAGAAACAGGCGAAAAGTGAAAGAGAAGATTTTTCCTTCCATCAAGAAGTATCTAAATAAAAAAGATAGATGAGAACAATCTGTTTTCATCTA
Source organism: Bacillus sp. 105MF (assembly GCF_000374885.1). NCBI lineage: Bacteria > Bacillati > Bacillota > Bacilli > Caryophanales > Bacillaceae > Bacillus > Bacillus sp. 105MF. The sequence goes on from NZ_KB895585.1 coordinate 10,044, forward strand.
TCTTTTTTCGATTTTACAAAGGTGGTAAATCAATTTTTCCTTCTTCAAATAACTCTTTTAGCATATGTTTCGTATATCCGGCAGCTTGCCCAAATGTAATTTTTGCAGGCATTGGTGCTTCATTTACATCTACTACTACATCAATAATACATGGCTTATCTTGTTTTACTGCATTTTCAAAAGCAGGGAGAAGTCCATCTAAGTGTTCTACACGGTAGCCAACTCCACCGCATGCTTCAGCATATTTTGCAAAATTAGGGTTTGTTAAATCTGTACCAAACTCAATATTTCCCATTACTTCTTGTTCGAATTTAATCATTGCAATCTTATGGTTGTTGAGTACAACAATCACAATTGGTAATTTATATTTTACTGCAGTGACAAAATCATTCATTGTCATTCCAAATCCACCATCACCACAAATTGCAAAGACTTGTTTATCTGGATAAGCGATTTGACCAGCAATTGCTCCAGGTAGACCACATCCGAGTGTAGCGAGCCAACTAGAGATGATAAATTGTTGATTCGTCATCCGAAAATGACGAGCAGCCCATACTGTTACATTCCCAACATCTACTGATAAAATGGCATCATCATGAGCGACATGTTGCAAGGCATGCATAACTCTTTGTGGTTTAATTGGAGTAGAAGAGTCCTCTTCTTGATTATGCAATTTTTCTTCCCATTTCTTCATCAGTTCTTGATGATATTCTAGGAATGAATGATCCTCATGCTTCTCCACATTTTCTAAAAACCATTTCAATGTTTTATCTGCATCACCAGCTAATCCGATATCTGTCGCATAACGCTTCCCAATTTGTGCAGGATCCGTATCAATATGAAGCGTTTTTGCTTTTTCGGGTAAAAAACCAGTGAAAGGGTAAGAAGTACCAATCATGATTAATGTATCTGCATGCTTCATTGCTTCGTAAGATGGTTTTGTTCCAATTAACCCTAATCCGCCTATACAAAGGGGATGTTCATCAGGAATAATTCCTTTAGCTGGAAGTGTTAAAACAATTGGTGCGCCAATATGTTCTGCGAATGCAAGTAAAGATTCCTTCGCATGTTTTGCTCCTTTTCCAGCTAAAATAACAGGTTTTTTTGCGTTATTTAATGCTAGCTTTGCTAACTTTAGATCCTCTTCTTGCGGAAAGAGTTCGGGTAATGTAAAAGAAGAACTTGTTATACGTGCGCCAGCTTCTACTTCAAACTTCGGAACATCATCTGGTATGGTAAGAACAGATACACCTTTCTTTGTATATGCCATACGAATCGCTTGGTTTACAACCGCAGGGAGTTGTTCTGCTGACATAATTCGTTGATTATAAACAGCGACATCATCAAACATTCTTTCTAAGTTTACCTCTTGGAAAAATCCTGTTCCGAGTAAATCTGATTCAACTTGACCTGTAATTGCGAGAACGGGTGCTTGATCTAGTTTTGCATCATATAATCCATTTAGTAAGTGGATCGCACCAGGCCCAGCGATAGCCATACAAACGCCTAATTTTCCTGTTAATTTTGCATAAGATGCAGCCGCTAATGCACCGGCTTCTTCATGGCGAACTTGAATGAATTTAATTTGGTCTTGTTTTTTTCGAAGTGGCTCAATAATAGAATTGATCGAATCACCGGGCATACCGTAAATGTGATCAACGCCCCATTCGATAAGCAAATCAACAAGCGCTTCACCTGCTGTTTTTCGAAACATGAAAGATCCTCCTTACATACTGTGATACTACTATGTTTCGAAAAAAAAGGTAAAATATACAAATAATAAATAAAAGTGCAGTTCTAATGGTGTCCTGCGAAGAATGTAAAGGCTGTTATGAGTAAAAAACCGCTCATAGACCAGGATAAGAAGGGAAGTAAAGCGAGGTGTTTCTTCGCTTTCCAAAGCATTTCATGTATTGTGACATATCCTAAAGAACCGATTGCACTTCCCATTATCATCCCTTGTAAATGAATCGCTTTCCCGTTCATCATCATCCCAAAGATTGTGCCAGTGCCGAGGATAATTGATAATAACAGAATTGTTAATAGAAATGAGAGATATTTATGCTGTGTAAATAAAAATGGAATGATTAAAGCTAATCCTTCTGGAATATGGTGTATAACAATCGCAAATAAGAAGGGAATGGCAGTTTCATTATGGTTTGTAAAAGCAGCGCCTAATGCAAAGCCGCTCGGCATATTGTGAATAAAAATAGCGAAGGAGAGAAATAAAAAAGTTTGCCATGCTTGCTGGTCTTTTTTATGTATGATAGGGTGATGGCAATAATTATCTAGTAAACTCATAATTAATAAACCAATGGCAATTCCGAGCATAGGACCCATGATTTCATAGCTTGAAAAAGTTTCTGGAATGATTTCTAGTGATAATAGACCGAGTAAGATACCGCCGCATAGCGCATATAAACGATGCATTTTCTCTTCTATCAGTTGACGTGTGGCAAGTCCGACAGCGCCACCTAATAGTAATCCACCAAACGAAAAAAACGTAACGATCATCGGAATCCATAATCGTTCCATAGAATCACACTCCATTTTTATGGCCTTCATTTTCAGCTTACTGTGTGAAAGGGGAGATTAGTCCAAATTATTTGGAAGTAATTCTAGATTATTGAGATTCGAAGTATCCGAATAATATGGTGAAAAAATCGTTAGTCTGAAACAACGGGAGATTGTATTTGTTTTAGAGAAAAGCGAGTCTGTTCATATACAATCCAATCAGAATATATTGATAGCTATTGAATCAACTTGAACTTGTAGAGTTTTCTAATGAAATGTAATGATTGATATCTGTAAGTAGAATTTGTATAAAAAATTTCAAAATGATAGACTTTCAAACTTGTGAGATATTTATTCGAATACATGGTTTATATGAAAAAAAGGGGGAATAAGGTGAAAAATAAATTATTATTTGCTTGTTAAAAAGCAAAAATACTTTTGATTTGAAGAAGTTTAAAAAGAATCTACTTTTAATATTACAGACGAGGGATTATGTATCGAGATCAGAATTAAAATAAACTAAAAAGGGCAAATATATTAAACTTACATAATATGTTGATTGCTTTTTTCTATAAGAAGTTGAAGACAGTTCTTCAATCACATTAATGTTGTCTTTTCATTCAATCCATGATGTATACACTTCTCTTATATAAAACATAAAACGTTCATTATTTAAAAAAGTAATTCTTATAATGATAGGAGCAAGTATTAAGTAATGTAAGGATTTTTGGATATTTTGTAGAATTTTATAATTATCAAGCACTTAATCAGCTTTTTGAAGAACATTTATCCCGCTATTTGTGGGCAGACCCCTACCTCAAAATTCAACAAAAGCAAAGAAGTTGGGTGGGGGATCAACTGCCTGTAAAAGCCCGATTGGTCAGGCTAATAATCAGTAGGATGCTTACTACCCATAAATACATACCAAAATTCACCTGTTAAAGGGGGATATAGTTTTGACAATTAAAAAGGAGACAAATCTTAATTCACCGCTGCAATCCAAAGAAACAAGTGGAAATGTGCTTTCAACAATTACACAGTTGCCTAGTATATACGTGATTTTTGTTTTTGGCTTACTGATTTCCAGGGTTGGTGATTCCCTTTATACGTTTGCCCTTCCTTGGATTGCCTATGAGTTGACTGGTTCAGCAGTAATAATGAGTTCTCTTTTTGCTATTGGTGTGCTACCCATTGTTTTATTTGGTCCAATAGTAGGAGTAGTGGTAGATCGTTGTGACCGACGAAAATTAATGTGGACCGCTGATCTAGGATGTATTGCTTTGGTAGCATTCATTCCCATTCTTCATATGCTAGGTCTTCTCCAAATCTGGCATCTATACGTTGTTTCTTTTATTTTAGCAATACTATCCATGTTGTTTGATGTAGCTACTGTTACAGTAATTCCACATATCGCAGGTCAGTCGTTAACAAGAGCCAATTCGGCATACCAAATGGTTAATCAAATTGCTAGTTTAACAGGACCCGCATTAGCGGGCATTATAATTGCTGTAATAGGAGGACTTAACGCTCTCTGGATAAATGTCCTCTCTTTTGTAGCTACTTTAATTGTAGTCTTGCTATTACCAAAAATCGAAAAAAGAAAACCCATGGATAAAGCGGGAAATCTATTGGGGAACCTAGGGAACGATATGAAAGAGGGATTTAAATGGCTATTAAATGATCGTCTTAACCTTGCTTTATCTTTTCAAGCAATGGTAGGTAACTTTGGCGCTAGTGCCATACTGGGAGCACTTATGTATTACTTGCTTTCAACATTACACTTATCTGCTGAACAAAGTGGTCTTAATTATACGTTGATCGGAGTAGGTGGCCTTTTAGGAAGTATCATTGTTGTTCCGCTCGAACAACGTTTCAGACGTGGAATTCTTATTCCTGTTCTTTTAGGTATAGGTGCGATTGGATTGACCTATGCCATATGGAGTAAATATTGGCTTGCACCAGGTATTGCATTTGGTATTGCTATGATTTGTAATATAGCTTGGAATACCATTGTAGCATCGGTCCGACAGGAAACTGTACCTACCGATATGCAAGGAAGAGTTTTAGGATTCTCAAGAGTGCTTACCCGTCTGGCTATGCCGTTAGGAGCATTAGCGGGTGGAGTGATTTCTGACTTTAACCCAGTTGCAATATTTATACTAGCATCAGCTACAAAGTTCATTGAAGTCATAATTGCACTTACGAGTCCTATACGTAAACTATGAGTATTTGATTCAGATGAAAATCCATTAGAATGTTGTCAAGGGCATATTCAATCGGATATTAAGATACCTAGAGTATAAATCTAACGTAAATCCAACTGAGAATTTTGGTGAGAGTGCAATGAAGCTTCAATGTAAAGATACCAAAGGGAATTTATATACAGAATATGTTATTGGATATTTTGAAAGAGGTTATTCTGGAAATGCTGTAATAACGATAAAATTTGTTGATGCAAATGGAAAACTTGACATAGAAATCAAAGATACTACATCTTTATATTAAAATGTACAATTCTCCAATTCTTCCTCGTTTCTTTATCAATCTTGAGGTGAGAGTCCTACTGCCTGTTAATATGGGATAAAATAATAACCTGTTACTAAAAAAGTATATGATAGTCAAGACGCATAGATGAAAAATGTATTCGAAATGAGTAGTAGTTGTATTGAAATTTTTTGGGGGAATATTTTGAAACGCTATTTTATCAATAATGGGAACATAGATGTACATATTACAGAATGGGAGAGTAAAAATAATCCCGTAATTTTTTGTTTACATGGATTAGGAAGCACGAGTCTTAGTTTTATAGAAATTGCTGAGCAGCTCAAAGCGGAGTATAGATTGATTTCAATTGATGTGCCTGGACACGGTAAAACTTCTCCGTTTGAAAGTGCTGAAGAATATGAAATGCCTCGTTTGGCAACATGGTTAAACGACCTATTGAATCATCTTGAAATTGAACAATTTTATTTCTTATCACATTCTTGGGGAAGTTTGGTGTCTTTGTTTTATTTGATGGAATACCCCGAAAGAGTAAAAGGTAGTATTCTCATAGATGGAGGATATCAAACAAAAAGACTTAAAGAAGAAACTGTAGAAGAAGAAATAGCTTACTATGAAAAAGATTTTGAAGAATATGTATTTAATGATTGGAAATCTTTCTTCAAAAGTGAAAAAGCAGCATATACAAGATGGTCTGCCTTGTTAGAACTGGCCGTAAAAGGCCTGGGTTTAGAAAATGACAATAAAGTGTATTGGCATGCAAGAGGTGTAACAGTCGGTCATATCATTAAAGCTATGCATAAACATGAAACAATAGATATTTATGAAAATTTGCCGTCCAACATCCTATTATTAAGGGCTACATTACCCAATAGCTGGGATGCATATAGAAGTAAGACAGCAAACATATTTAAACAGAAAACAGGAGGAACAGTAAAATTAATTCCTAATACTACTCATATGCTACATTGGGATAAACCAGAGGTTGTAGTGGAAGAAATAAGAAAGTGCTGGTCTCATTCTTATTAAACAAATAGATGTTTTAGTTGAATAAGTCAAAGGAAAAATCGATTCCTTTCAAGTTCAGGGAATCGATTTTTTAGGTGTGTGAATTCAATAAGGATATTATTACTTGTTATATCTTTTTTACATATTGAAAATGAGAATAGAACTCTTAATTTAGTGAATGAAAATGTTAAAATTATAAATATTAAATCAATAAAAAGTGATAGATATATTTGATTCTGTATCATAGGAATTTAGAATAGTAATCAAAAGCAATTATTGAATTAAAGGGGATAAAAATAACAGGGAGGGGATAGCCATGATTTATGTAATTAGACATGGGCAAACAGATTTGAACAAAGAAGGAAGACTGCAAGGGAGATTAGGATTACCATTAAATGAGTATGGTATAGAACAAGCAGAATGTTTAAGAGATAAGCTTAAACATATAAAATTTGATTATGTATTTTCTTCTCCGCAAGAAAGAGCAGTTGAAACAGCAGAAATCGTAACGGGTATAAAAGCAATAACCGATAAAAGACTTGATGTTTTTGATTTAGGAGAGGCAGACGGATTAAGAAAAGACGAAGTAAAAATGGCTGGAGGTGCTCCTGATTCTAGAGCTTATAATGGAGTTGAGGATAGTAACAGCTATGTGCAAAGAATTTTTAACTTTATGCATGATCTTGAAGTGAAATATAGAAAAAGAGAGTTAAATATTTTGTTATCTGGACACAGGTGTACAACTGGCTGTATCGGTGCTTATTTTGAGGGGATTCCAGAAGACAGAAATATTTTAAAGTTTTCATCCAATAATGGAGAATATAAAGTATGTAAATTTAATCGTAACTCGTGATATAAAGGGTTATGAAATATTGTATTTTTGGGTTTAATGTTAACGTTAATGTTAATTGAATAAACTAAAACGCAAAAAGGCATCTGCTGATTCCCAGTGGATGCCTTTTTAGTATTGAGAATGCGGGGGCAGATTTTATAAATAATAATGGTAATAGTTAACCCCCTATTTTACTTTTGATTGCCATACCCTATGTTCAGCAAACAGTTTCTTTCTTATTACTTAAAAATCTTTCGCAAAATTTTAATTTTGTTCCTATACGGTGGAAATACAAACCCTAAATCTATCCTTGAGCTTTTCTTTAAAATGCTTTTACGATGTGTAAAAGTATCAAAACTATGTTTGCCATGATAGGAACCGAACCCTGCATTTCCTACTCCACCAAAGGGTAAGTGGAGATTAGCCATATGTGACATTGTATCATTGACGCATCCTCCTCCAAAAGAAATTCGTCCTAATACCTGTTTTTCAACATTTTTATTTTCAGTAAACACATACAAGGCTAACGGTTTAGGATGGTTGTTAACCATGTGAATGACCCCATCTAAATCGTTGTACTCCATAATTGGTAAAATTGGTCCGAAAATTTCTTCTTTCATAGCTGCATCATCCCATGATTTTACTTCAAGAAGTGTTGGTTCAATATATAAATGACTTCTAGATGAATTTCCACCAAATATTATATGATTTTGGTCTTTTTCTAATATAGAAATAAGTCTATCAAATTGTCTCTCATTGACAATTCGACCATAATCATTGCTTTTTGATACATCCGATCCATAAAAGCGGGTGATTATTTCTTTCATCTTCGAAATTAGTTTTACCTTAACAGATTTGTGTGCAATAACATAATCGGGTGCAATACAGGATTGCCCAGCGTTTATGAATTTTCCCCAGATAATACGTTTGGCTGCTATATCGAGGTTAGCTGTTTCATCGACAATAGCTGGTCCTTTTCCACCAAGTTCTAATGTTACTGGTACAAGATTTTTTGCCGCGGCTTCCATGACAATTTTTCCAACTTGAACGCTACCAGTAAAAAAGATATAGTCAAATGGTGCATGAATTAATAAAGAAGTTGTTTCTCTGTCTCCTTCAATTACACGAATATATTGCTTATCAAACGTTTCACTTATTATTTTGTTAATTACAGTTGAAACATTTGGTGCATTTTCTGAAGGTTTGAGAACTACACAGTTTCCTGCCGCAATTGCCCCAATAAGAGGTTCAATTAATGATTGGAATGGATAATTAAAAGGTCCAATAATTAGCACTGTACCATATGGCTCTTTTATTATGTAGCTTTTGGAAGGTAAAAAGTGAATAGGTGTTTTTACTTTTTGTGGTTTCATCCACTGTTTTAGGTATTTCATTATAAAGTTGATACTGTTTAATGTGAAACCAATTTCTGCAGCATAAGCTTCAAACTCGCTTTTGTGTAAATCTTGATATAATGCGCTCAGCACTTGATTTTCATATTGTTGAATAGAAATTTTTAATTTTTCTAACTGTTTAAGGCGGAATTGAAGACTTTTTGTATAATCATTATGGGAAAATTGTCTATGCTCTTGAATAAGTTGTTGAATATTATCAACCATTAGGAAATCCCTCCAATAGAAAGAAAATATTTAAATACTATGTATATCAATTATAGAGAGTATTTGCTCCATATATTCTATTCACTAATGCATCCGTTTGCTGAAAAAAGCTACTGTTAAACTAAGGGTGGTTATCTTAGAATTGGGTAAATTCGATAAATATTACATAGTATTTCAAAACATGCTCTTCATATTTGCTTTTATATCAAGGTTAAAACCGTTAATTTAATCAAACTTTACTTTAAAGCTACACGTGAACGTTTTTGTATTAATAATAAGAAAGAAATTATAGATAGAATATTTTATTTCAATATTCTTTAATTTTTTTATAAACACAGTAACTGCTATGATTTTTTTATTAGGAGGGGATTTGTGGTGAATATCGTACTAATACAGAAAGATGATGTTCCTTATGTTATTATGGGAAAAGATTTAAGCACTATATAATAGCGAATATCTCATATTTGTAGGAAACTATAAAACAAAAAAGAAGACTTGCTACTAAGAGCTTCTTTTTTGTTAGAATTTTAAACATTTAATCTAAATGTACCGTGCAATTATATAATTCTGGATCCCATCCGTTCTCTATTTTTATAATTTTAGTTATTGATGTATTTTTAGGAGATTCTATCATGCTCAAATGAGGTACTAATTCTTTGAGAAGCTGCTTAATGAATGAGCCATGACTAACGATTAAGATGTTTTTGTTAGGATATTTATATGTAATTTCTTCAATAAAAGGTATAGCTCTTGCTTTAACGCTATCAGCACTTTCGATTCCTAAATCAAGCTCTCTCCAATTATCTCCCCACTTCGAAATTCGTTCGTCTTCGGTTGTTCCTTCAATTTGTCCACCGCTTACTTCGCGAAGTCTAGGCTCTAAATGGATTTGTATATTTTCAATGTTTTTTTCTATTGCCTCAGCAGTTTGTTTCGCTCTTAATAAATCGCTAGAGTAGATTACATCCCACTTCTCTGTAGCTAAACGTTCTGCAAGTTTATAAGCTTCAGATAATCCAGCTTGATCAAGTGGAATATTTGAATTTCCTTGTGCTCTACCTTCTTTATTCCAATGTGTGCTGCCATGCCGGATAATACCGAGTGTAGTCATATGAAAACCTCCAAACTATAGTTTTTAGAAAAATAAAAATCATTCCGTTATTATATGACAATTCAGGAAATAAAAAAAGGAAATTTTATATTTTCTATACAAAAGTTTTAAGAATATTGTTATGCAAACAGATGAATTAGGAGATTTAAAGATAAATGCAAGTAGGATTCTTGTATAGAAATAAAGAACCTTTAATGTATTAGTTGAAAAGGAGGTAAAGTGATGGAGGTTACGATTCGTGCAGTAGAAATACAAGATGCTAGAGCAATTCATCGTATATGCATACAAAATGATGTTTTACCATATATGGTTTTCTTGCCTAGTATGCGAGTGGATGCGATGGAAAATAGGATTCGAAATCTAGCGCCGAATCAATTTGAATTTGTTGCTGAGTATGATGGAAAAGTCGTTGGGTTTATTGGTTTAACGCAAGGGCAAGGACGAAGGTCACATTCGGGAGATTTATTTATCGGTGTAGATAGTGAATATCATAATAAAGGCATTGGGAAAGGTTTGATGACGAAAATGCTGGATCTTACAGATAATTGGTTAATGCTAGAGAGAGTAGAACTTGGTGTTTTGGAAATAAACCCTGGTGCAAAAGTACTATATGAAAAATTTGGATTTAGGGAAGAAGGTATAAAAAGGGGGAATCTAAAAGCTCATGGTAAGTTCACTGATGAAATTATGATGAGTCGTCTTCGGCCCAATGGTTTAATTGTACATAATTAAAAATTACAAGAAAAAGAATGCTTTTTTTGTAAAGCATTCTTTTTCTTGTAATGGGGAGTAGCTTTTTCTTAAAGATGTAAGATTTACATAAACATAACACTTTTACTTATTATGTAAGTAGTCTATACTAGAGTACATATATTTTCAAATTGGAGCGAGTAAATAAAACATGGAGCTGAGAAAATTAGAACATATCATTGAAGTGAAAAAAGAAGAACTTTTTGCACTTGTTTCAAATTATGGATTTCAACACCAAAAAGTACTTGAAATGAGCCAGGAATTAGACAAGTTAATAAATTATTTTATGTTATTAAAATAAAGAGCGGTCACTTTATACAGAAATAATGATTAAGTGATAGTTGGTTAGTTTATTAGCTGTAAATATTAAAAAGTATAATTATTTCCTTATTTAAATATATCTTCTAACATCATTAAGCGTTACGAACCTCATTTTAGAATCTCATCATGTTATAAACACTACTGTAATATGAAGTATGTTTTATTTAAATAATTTAATGAAAGAAAGTAAATAGATTAGCGATATTTTTGTTTATGAAAAGACCACCAAGTAAAATGAAATTATTAACTTTTGTTGATGTTTTTTTCAGTTCAACCATAGAATTGAGAAGAAACCTTATAACAAGAAGCTGTGCATCATAAAAAATGTTTGAAAATGAAGAAGTAGTTTCGTATATGAATGAAATTCATGAGAATAGTGCTGGGAGAACTTTCATTCAATTATGGAATGAAACGAATCGTTATCCTTTTTGTGAAACTAGTGATGTTTCTAATCTTTAAGTGCCTGCATTATGTATTGCTGGAGGGAGTTCGGAGGATGAGTCTTCAGCTGCTATATCTTTTAAATAACTAAATTCGGAGATTCATATTGCTATGTTTCCTTTGGCTTAATCATTTAGTGTATAATGATCAATCTGAAATGTATTCACATACATTGTATACCTTTTCAAGAACTTTGAAAGTTGCTAGTCGAGAAAGCTCATTTTTGGGTATAATAATAAAGGAATTTATTTATAGTATCGGTTAGGAGCGTAGCAGGTATGAAAACAGTTGTTGTCATAGGTGGCGGTATTACAGGACTTTCTACTATGTATCATTTAGAAAGATTAAAAAAGGATTACGATATAGATTTGGAATTAATCCTTGTAGAACAGAATGAATATTTGGGCGGGAAAATTCACAGTGTGAAAGAAAAAGATTTCATCCTGGAAACAGGAGCCGATTCAATCGTTGCACGAAATGAAAATGTTATGCCATTTGTAAAAGAACTGAAATTAGAAGATGAAATGGTATATAACGAAACAGGTATTTCTTATATTTACTCAAATGATACGTTACATCCGATTCCTGCTGACACAGTATTTGGTATACCGATGAGTGTAGAGTCGTTATTTAGTAGTACGTTAGTTTCAACGAAAGGGAAAATCATTGCGCTGAAAGACTTTATTACAAAGAATAAAGATTTTACGAAAGATACATCACTCGCTGTATTTTTAGAAAGTTTTTTAGGAAAAGAGTTGGTTGAAAAACAGATTTCCCCCGTTCTTTCAGGAGTGTATTCTGGTAAATTGAATGAGCTTACAATGGCTTCTACACTACCATATTTACTTGATTACAAAAATACATACGGCAGTATTATAAAAGGTTTTGAAGTAAATAAAAAACAATTTCAGGCTGCTGGGAATAAGAAGTTTTTATCATTTAAAAATGGACTTTCTACGATTATTAATCGTTTAGAAGAGGAATTAGCTGAGACAGATATACGAAAAGGAGTAACAACGACGAAGGTAAATAGAGTTGATGATGGATATGAAGTTTCTTTTTCAAATCAAGAGACAATAAAAGCGGATTACGTTGTTATAGCTACTCCACATGATGTTGCACAAACATTATTAAGTTCTAATGAATTAGATGATGATTTCAATAAACTAAAAAATTCTTCGTTAATTAGCATTTATTTAGGGTTTGAAATAGCTGATGAACAATTACCGGTAGATGGAACTGGTTTCATTGTTTCAGAAAATAGTGATTTACTTTGTGATGCATGCACGTGGACAAGCAGGAAATGGAAGCATACATCAGATAAACAAAATTTATTGGTGAGATTGTTTTATAAAAGTTCGAATCCTGCTTATGAAAAAATGAAACATAAAAGTAAGGAAGAATTGATTCAAGTTGCCTTATCTGATATTGAGAAAAGCCTTAGAATTCAGGGAGAACCGCAAATTGTTGAAGTTACGGACTGGAAAGATTTAATGCCAAATTATCATTTAGAACATAACCATGCAGTTCAATCTTTAAATGAGAAATTATTAGATGTTTTTCCAAATATGTATCTAGCGGGGGCTTCATACTATGGTGTAGGCATTGGGGCTTGTATAGGAAATGGAAAGAAAACGGCAGAGAAGATTATTGAAGTATTGAATAATCACTTTGAATAACGTAACCTTTATATTTTTGACGAAATCCCTCTCTAGTATAAGAGTGGGATTTCGTCTGTTTTTTACTAAAAATTGTATCTATCGTTTATTCTTTAATTTTGATTAGGGTTTCTGCACGTTTCGTTTTATTTTCTGTAATTGTTAATGTGACGTTACCAGCTTCTTTAAATGAATAAGGGGAGAGTTGATAAACCTCTTTTATGTTATATTTTTCTTTTATTTCTTTTGTGGATGTATTTTTTATTAGGGAAATATTCGGTTTCCAAGTTTCTGTTTTACCAGAAGGGTAGTTTATGATAATTTGAGGTTTTTCTAAACTCAGTGTTTTCCAAGAAGCGAAATAAAGTTCGGTTTCTTTTTCTTTTTTGATTATTTGTTCTGAGAAATAACCAAATTCACCAATATCACCTGAAACGATATATTGTGTATTGTTTAGTTTAATGTCTAGCAAGGAAGGTTGATAAGTGGCTGCGTGATAAAATCCATATGAAAGTGATAATACCGAGGCGATTACAAGCCCAATTATAAATTTTTTCAAGCTGTTTCCTTTGAAACTTGTCATCATCGCCGAGTTTGGTGCGAATCGCTGTGCGAATAAAAAAACAAGTGAAATGAACAAGAGGGCAATGCCTATAAAAATATACATGATTTTCGGTCACCTCCGTTAATACAACTCTTATCTCTGCGTTGAATAATAACGTGATGTATAGTTCACTAATATTTTAACATAAATATCCAATTGATATTGGATATGGGGAAGCTTTCGAGAAACAAATATATATAGTTCATTTTTAAAGAAACATTAATCCTTATTTTTATTTGTTAATTCCATTTTCCGTGTTCCGAATAATAGTAGGAATCCGATTATGGTAATCATAATGATTGCAGTTACTATTAAATCAGTAAACATCAGATTTTGGTTTTGAATTTCTTTTCCGGTAAGTGTTAGAAATACTTGAAAGATAATAATTTAGAGTATTAATTCGGTTAGATTTAAAACGAATTAAATATTGTGTATAAACCGAATAAATTAAGAAAACCATGGGGGAAGCCTGTTTCATCTATTTAGAAAACAGGCTTTTATTTATGATGAAACTTCCGATTGGAGAAGATTTTTCTGATATAATAAATCAGTAAAAAGAAAAACATTAGGAGGATTTCAATGGCATTTCCTGTTTTAGAAACAGAACGGTTACGTTTAGTTGAAATTGATCAATCTTATTGTCAAAAAATATATGAAATTTTTTCGCTTGAAGAAGTAACGCGCTATTATGGAATGAATTCCTTTACAGAATTTGGTCAGGCTTCGCGTATGATTGAATCTTTTTCAAAAAATTTTTTTGAAAAACGTGCAATTCGATGGGGAATTGTATTGAAGGAAACAGGTATTTTAATTGGTACGATTGGATTAAATAATTTACAACTTTGGAGTAAACGTTCTGAGATTGGTTATGATTTACATCCTTCTTACTGGAGAAAAGGCTATGCAACGGAAGCTGTGCAAAAAATCATTACCTATAGTTTTCAGGAGCTAGGGATATTCAGAATCGGTGCAATTACATATCCTGAAAATGTAGCATCTTGTAAGATGTTGTCCAAAATAGGATTTCAGAAAGAAGGACTATTAAGAGGGTATATTCATCAAGGAGATCAACAACGAGATGTATATATATATTCTATTATACGAACAGATATAGAAAAGAACCATGAGATATAGTACGCATGGTTTTTCTTTTATAATTAGATAGTAATGAAAAATAACGAACCCCTCTTATCAAAAGATAAGAGGGGAATGAAGAAATTAACCTAATTTAGGTAATAAACGTTCTCCGCTTTTCATGCTACTTTTACATAAAGGGCATTTTGGCTCTTCTTCAAATGAAAAGTTCTTTCTCATCCATCCTAAACAATCCTCTGATTCACATTCCCAAACAGGGGTTTGTTCTGGTGGTACTTCTGCTACATCGTTCTTTCGATTGCGATACATGTGACCACTCCTTTTATGTAAAAATTTTAATTATATATTAAAAAGGTTGTTAACCGTGCGATGGTAACAACCTTTTTATTGTTTAAATTATAGCTTTACAACGTTTTTAGCTTGAGGTCCGCGGTTGCCTTCTTCAACTTCGAAGCTAACTTCTTGACCTTCGTCAAGAGATTTGAAACCTTCGCCAGTGATAGCTGAGAAGTGAACGAATACATCGCTACCGTCTTCAACTTCGATGAAACCGAAACCTTTTTCGCTGTTAAACCATTTTACTTTACCTGTTAATGTCATGGTAAATGCCTCCTAAAAATAAGAAAAATAAATTACAATATGATCCGTCTTATTTCAACGAAAATAAAAATTCACATATTATCAAAAAACCATTAGGAATACTTATTATTCTTAATAGATGCTTGATAATATGTAAAGTTAAGCTTTTATAAATTTGACCTTAAGACCTATCTTACAACAAATGGTGAGAAATAGCAAGTGTTGGAAGGAAACAGGATATTTTTAAGAGCGAGTGCTTCAATAATGCTATTGGTATAGGGATTTGATTGTATTTCATGTATCTAAGTTTTTTATTAACAAGATTAAAAATATTCACTTTTATGTATTATTCCTGGTTCGAAAATATGTGAAAATACTCCAAATGATTACGAGTGGCATTCCTTGTTGTATTTTTAAATTTATGGATATGAATTTTAAATGGGGATATAAAAGTATAAAAAATAATAAATTTAGTGTAAAATAGGAAGTATTTGTAAGTTATAGAAGGGAAGGGAGGAGTAGTTTTGAATAATAGTCGATTTAAAACAATTGAAGCAGCAAAGGAAGGTCGAAAAAAAGTACACCCAATTTTAGCAGTAATATTATCGATTGTATTTTTAACACTTGGTGAGTTATTCATGCTATTTATGTTGTTTTTACCAAAAGCAGAAACGACATTGATGAAAGGGATTTATGATAACTTAAGGATGTTATTAACATTTGGCGGAGCAATTTTATTTGTATTTTTATGGGTTCGTTTTGTGGAAAAACGTCCATTTTCATCAATTGGTTTTTGGAAAGATAAAGCTTTAAAAAAATACTTACGCGGAGCATTCATTGGGCTTACATTTATAACAATACCCGTTTTAATTTTAGTTTTAAGTGGTTCTGTTACCTTACATATACAACAGATTTCAAGTACAGTCATATTGGGAATGGTAGGTTCTTTAATAGCATTTTTAGTACAAGGTGCCACAGAAGAAATTGTTGTACGTGGTTGGTTATTTCCAGTTATTTCAGTTAGAAGTCGGGTATGGATTGGAGTTGCTGTTACCTCATTACTATTTGGATTTCTCCATCTACTGAATCCAGGCATTACAGTTCTTTCTATATCAAATATCATATTAGTTGGTGTATTCGCAGCGTTTTATGTATTAAAGGAAAATAGTCTTTGGGGTATATGTGCTTGGCATTCTATATGGAACTGGGCTCAATATAATATATATGGTTTTGCGGTAAGTGGTACAACAATATACTCTACACCTCTGTTTAAATCAACAACAAGCGGTCCGAAATCGTTACATGGAGGAACTTTTGGGATTGAAGGAAGTGTAATCACAACAATTATGCTTGCTGTTGCCTGCATTGTATTATGGAGACAATTGTGGGGAAGAAAATTGAAACAACATAATATTGGGTAATTTATGGGGGATAGTTATATTGTGATTAGAACAACATCGTCCATAATGTGAAAAGTAATGAGTATGACTATAACGTTTAAATGTTTGATAGAAGGTTCCTAAGATTAGTATATTTGATTTTTTTATTATGCAACTGTTCTTTGATATGATACAGGATATTTTTTACAATATAAATTTGAGTGTTCTAGATGCCTAAAATCAATATCTTCATGTGGATAAGAATGAAGTTTATTTTGTAATTCATACGTTTCCGTCAAAATGAAGGAATGTTATACCTTTATGTAATAAACTCATTTCAGTCATCTTCTTTACGTACTAATCTAGCACAAATTTAAATGACTTAAAATAAAATGCTTTCTTAATTCAACTGATTTCAAAGGGTATAGTCTGGATAAAGCTAACCGTATTTTGCCGAGCAGAGATGGAGTGTGGAAAAATTCTTATATGAATTTTAGAAAATCATAATCCTTTTACAGAATAATCTTGCAATATGAAACTGAATAGAAATACAATAAAAGGAAACCTATGAAAGATTTTGATCAAATGTTATTTTTGGGGAGAGAATGGATGGAGAATTTTTAAGAAAAAGCATTTTTAAAGAATAATTTATAACAAGTTATTTTTGAAAAACGCAATAGGTAGGAAAAAATGAGTGATAGAATGTTGGGGGGAGGAAATATGTACAATGAAAACACTATTAAAAATACTAGGGATAATTGCTGGAATGGTAGTAATCGGTGTGGCACTTACTTACGGAATTTTATATTATCTCAATCATAGTAAACCAACCGCTAAAAAAACACCAACTGCGGCTCCGGCAGTGGAAGTGTTAGCTGATAGTAAAGTAAAAGCAGAGAATGCAAAACCGCTAGATAATGGTAATTATTCGTTGCCAAATAGTGACTTTAATAAAGGCTTTAAGTGGACTGATGAAAAATTACAAATCGCATTACATGAAATGGCACATCAAAAAGTAAAAGCGGATCAAAAGTGGGGTTATATTTTTATAACGCAAGAACGAATTGAAAGTTTATTGGGGATTGTTAAGAGTAGTGATATGAATCATAAAAATACATATATAGATATTTTAGAAAGATGGAAACAAGGGAAATACGAGAAAGTTGATGCGGATCATAATACGATTTGGAAATTACAAAGCGGTAATCTTGGCGAAGGTAAGGGTGTAATGTCACAAAATGAGCAGAAAGAGTTGATTAATAAAGTCTTCATGCAAAAGGAGACATTCTCAGGAAGCATGTTAATAGCAGGTGGTGAACAAGTTAAAAAATAGTTTTGAAAATTTGATAGATAAGGATAAATACGTAGCGAAATATAAAAGTTCCGCTGCATATTCGCTTTATTTGACATATGAAATAAATGGGAATAAGATTCATATATGAAATAAAAAAGGAAGGCTTTTTCGAATGGATATGAAAAAAAGAGAATTATATGGAAATATTCGAGATGTCTATCATCAACTGCAAAGAAATTTGGATAAAGCGATAGAAGAGCACGATATAAGTTATGTTCAATTTGGTGTGATACAAGTACTTACGAAGTCTGGAAAGGTTTCTATGTCTAAGCTAATTGAAAATATGGGGTGTGTTCCAAGTAATATGACAACGATGATCCAAAGGATGAAACGAGATGGTTACGTTGCGACAGAGAAAAATCCAAATGATCAACGTGAAACACTTGTGTATTTAACTGAAAAGGGAGAAATAGCTAGGGAAAAAGTCGATGTAAAATATGCAGGTTTTTTAGAAGAAAATTGTGGCTGTTTTACTGATGAAGAAGAACAGAAGCTACAAGAATTATTATTAAAATGGAAGCATTGTATAGTTTAATTGTGATATATAAGAAAAGTGTAACATTCTGTTACATTTTTCTTTATATAAATAATACATATATGAAATAAAATAACGTATATAAAATCGGAGGTGTGAGGAGGAATTTAAATAATTATTTCATATATGAAGTAAAAAGAGGGGAATACAAGTTGCAAGTAAAATCAATGTTACGTATTTTAGCAGTTATCGCGTTTTTTATCGGTTTAGATTCTTTAATTGTTTCACCATTATTGCCTGCGATTTCACAGACAATAGGAATGCCTGCTGAAAAGGGAGGGCTTTTAATTACAGCGTACGCACTATGCTATGGGATAACAGCTCCATTTTTTGGACCATTGTCTGATAAGGTGGGGAGAAAGCAAATGATTGTCACAGGTCTTATCATTTTTTCAGCCGCTACATTTTGTACCGGGCTTACGAATCATTTTGAAATACTCTTATTGTTTCGTGGACTGACTGGTTTATCCGGAGCTATGATCATGCCAAGTGTATTTGCATTAGTAGGAGATAAAGTACCGTACCAGTCACGAGGAAAAGCGATGGGGATGATTATGGGAGCAATGGTTGGATCGACGGTATTAGGTGTCCCTATCGGTGCGTTTTTATCTGAGGTAGGAAACTGGCAATGGACATTTTATATTATTGGATTACTGGCTTTGCTTGTTACGTTAATGACAAGTCGATTGTTACAAAAAGAGATTTCGAAAAACCAGTTATCAATTTCTGCACCCAAAGCAATGATTGGATCTTGTAAAATCGTATTTACAAATTTCTCTGTTTTCTTTGCGTTATTAGCAACGTTTTTATGGACTGTAGGACTACATGGTATGTTCTCATACATAGGTGTGTATTATGGAAGAAATTTTGGGTTTACAATTGGACAGATTGGAATTGTTATTTTCTTTGCTGGTTTAGGAAGTGTAATTGGTAATGTAGCTGGTGGGAAATTGGCGGATAAAATAGGTAAGAAAGTTGTGGTTTCAATCGCAAGTATATTTGCTTCTATAAGTGTGATTTTATTTTCTGTATATATTGGAAATGTAAAATATGCGATTACCGCACATATGATCTGGAGTATATGTATTGGGTTTGGTCAGGCTTCACTCACTGCCTTGATTTCAGAATTAAATCCAGCTATACGAGGGACAGTTATGGCATTAAATAGTTCTGCAATGTATATCGGAATGACGATTGCTTCAAGTGTTGCATCGTTTGCTTTGAGTAAAGGTTTACCGTTCTTTGTCTTAGGAATAATTTGTGCAATTGCTAGTTTACTCGTCCTTCCGAGCATATATTTTCTTGTTCAAGAGAAGGCTACAACTACGAAAAATCAAATTGGCATAAAAATGGGAAGGAAAAAGAATGTATACGTTATAGGTGAGAAATGAATGAAACTCCAAAAAGAGTTGGTATCCTTCAGCAGAGACAATCAACTCTTTTTCTTTGTTTACTTTACCTTTGTTGTTTCACCTAGTTTATATTTAAATTTCTATTTTTTGAAAAGAAGCTACAATCTTTTGTAACTGCTCAATAAACATTCGTGTAGCGGCACACATATATTTATCCTTTCTATAAATAATTCCAATTTCTATTGTTGCAGTAGGATTTTTGATTTTAATAGCTTGAATAGAGTTACTCTGTAGAAAGTCTATATATGGTTTAGGCAACACTGTAATTCCCATTCCTTTTGACACCATGTGAATTAATGATTCCATTGTACTTATTTCTAAAATTGGTTTTGGTGTAAAGTTAAAGTTTTGACAATGCGAACGAATAAGCTGTGTTAAAAAGAAATTTTTGGGAAGAAGGATAATAGGATATTTCTGTAACACTCCCATCGTTACAGTAGTGTGTTGTGTTAATTCGTGATTAGTTGGCACTACTAAAGTAAGTTCATTTTGATAAAGCGGAATAGATATGATTTCTTTGTCTTGAACAGGAAGAAATGTAATGCCAATATCTAATTCGTTTTGTAACAATTTTTCACGAATTTCCCCAGTACGAAGACCTAATACGGAAAGTTCAATATTGGGATATAACTCATTAAAATTCAAAATGGCTGGTGGTAATAAGTAGTTTACGGTCGTCAATAGAGCACCAATGGTTAACTTTCCTTGCTGAAGCCCGTTTAAATCTTGAATTGCAGCATGCGCTTGTTCTACTTCGTGAAAGATTTTTTTACTATGTGAAAGCAAAATTCTTCCCGCTTCTGTTAAAGAGATTTTTTTGCCAATTCGATCAAAAAGAGGCATACCAATTTCATGTTCAAGTGCACGAATCTGTTGACTCAGTGAAGGTTGTGAAATGTTTAATTTTTCAGCTGCTTTTGTAAAATGTAATTCGTTTGAAACAGCTACAAAGTATTCTAATTGTCTTAACTCGATGGGAATCACCTCTAATGATAGGTTTTACCTATCATTATCATATAAATAATTGAATTGAACAATGATCATCTTGAAATTATACTCACATTAGTAGAACAGCAAAGTAATCATTGTAAAAAATAGATGAGGTGATGACATGATACAAGCATTAAAATCTAATACATTACCAGGTAATTATTCTCAAGAACTTCATAAGAGATATCAACAAGCTGTACCAATAGGGGGGTATATAATTTAATACCTTTGTACGTACAATCGGCAAAAGAAGCAATGATAACAGATGTAGATGGAAATAACTTTATTGATTTTGTGGGTGGAATTGGTGCAATGGAGCTAGTGACCGATCATGTAACGAAAGAACCCGCAAAAGAATTAACAGCGCAGTTAATTAAGGAGTTTTGGAAAAATGGGCTTATAAGCATTGGGGCGGGTATACATGATAATGTTCTTCGATTTTTACCACCACTTGTAATTTCGAATGAAGAAATTGATAAGGGGTTTGAGATAATAAATCAAGCTTTTGAAGCGCTTTGTCAAAATAGTAAAAGGAGTGGGGAATGATGCCAAGGTCGTATGACTTGAGGTCTCTTAATGTAGGTATGCCCAAAGAAGTGTCATATGGTGGGAAATTAATTCAAACGGGTATTAATAAATCACGGGTAAGTGAGCCTGTTTTTTTATCATCACTAAAATTTAACGGAGATGGGCAAGCTGATTTAGTCCATCATGGAGGAATAGATAAAGCAGTTTGTGTTTATTCCTATAACCATTATCCGTATTGGGAAAAGGAATTGAATCGAAAGCTTGTATACGGTGCTTTTGGAGAGAATATGACAGTACAAGACATGCTTGAGGAAGATGTTTGTATAGGTGATATATTTCAAATTGGCGAAGCGGTGGTACAAGTAAGTCAACCAAGGCAACCTTGTTTTAAATTAGCAAAAAAGTATGATATACCGCAATTACCACTCTACTTCCAAAACACAGGGTATACGGGATTTTATTTTCGTGTTCTAAAAGAGGGGTGGGTATCACCAACAGATTCTCTTACGCAACTTGAGTCTGATCGTAAAGGGATTTCAATCGCTTTTGCAAACCATATAATGCATAAAGAAAAACGTAACTTTGAGGGAGTACGAAGGATTTTAGGAGTAGAGGCCCTTTCAGCAAGTTGGAGAAAAACATTTGAAAAACGTTTGAAAGGAGAAGAAGGAAGTACGAAGGAGAGATTAGAAGGGATTAGTGAATAACGGGGTAGGAACTGTAATGTTAAAGTATAAATATTAAGTGACTCCTATGCATCTACCAGAGCTGATTCGTGCAAAATATATCCGTAGTGAAAAAATTTGGATAAATATTGATTGTTCAAATGAAGAAAGATAAACAAAGGATTAGCGAATCTCACTTAGGTATTTTTAGGAGGAGTTAAAAATGAAAATAGGGTTAATCGGTCTAGGGAAAATGGGATTAAATTTAGGTCAAAATTTAATTGATAAGAATCATGAAGTAGTGGCGTATGATGTAAATACAGATGCTATAAAAGAAATAAAAGAATATGGAGCTATAGGTACATCTAGTCTATCTGAACTTATTCAATCTCTCGAAAAACCAAGAATTCTATGGATTATGGTGCCACATGCTGTTGTTGATACTGTTATTAATGAAATTACACCGCTTTTAAGTCAAGGAGATATTGTGATTGAAGCGGGTAATTCCTATTATAAGGAATCCATTCGTCGTTATGATGAGTTTAAAAAAGCTGGTGTGCATTTTATGGATGCAGGAACGTCTGGTGGAACAGAAGGTGCTCGTAATGGTGCTTGTTATATGATTGGAGGAGATCCGGAAGCGTGGGAAACTGTTGAGACTGTATTTCGAGATACAGCTGTAGAAAATGGATATTTATATGCAGGAAAAGCAGGAAGTGGTCATTTTTTAAAGATGGTTCATAATGGGATTGAATATGGTATGATGGCTGCTATTGGTGAGGGATTTGAAGTGTTAGAGAAAAGCGAGTTTGATTATGACTATGAAAAAGTAGCAAGAGTATGGAATAATGGTTCAGTTATTCGTTCATGGCTCATGGATTTAACGGAACGCGCATTTTCAAAGGATGCAAAGTTAGATGACATTAGAGGAATCATGCATTCTTCAGGAGAAGGAAAATGGACAGTTGAAACGGCTCTTGATTTACAAACAGCGACACCTGTTATTGCCCTGTCCTTATTAATGAGGTATCGTTCATTAGAAAATGATACATTTACAGGTAAAGTTGTTGCAGCACTCCGTAACGAATTTGGCGGACATGCGGTAGAAAAAAGTGACAAAAAATGAGTCGTTATCTTAATGTAATTGAAAAACGTTTTCTACATAAAAACAACCTCGTTCTTAAAAGAACGGGGTTGTTTGTTATTTATATATCTTTAAAAAGAAGAACACGTGCTGGAGAGGCATCAGTTCCAACTAGTTTTAATGGTGCAGCTACCATAAAATACTGATCTGCCGGCACGTTTTTTAAACGTAATCCTTCAATGACGATAATATTTGCATCGAATAATGCCTTATGAGTTGGGTGTCCTGGTTGGCTACGTTCCACCCCGAGAGCATCAATACCAACTCCTCTAATGTTTCGCTTCGCTAGATAATGGGCACCGTCTTCTTTTAAAAAAATAAATTCATAATTAAACTCGTCTTCAAAAGAATTACGAGTTTTAAATAAGATAAAGTCATTCTCTTGAATATCGAGGTGTTGTAAATCAGTTATTGTAATTCCATCTTCAACAGTTGTTAAATCAAAAACTTTA
This sequence comes from Bacillus sp. 105MF, assembly GCF_000374885.1. Taxonomy (NCBI): domain Bacteria; kingdom Bacillati; phylum Bacillota; class Bacilli; order Caryophanales; family Bacillaceae; genus Bacillus; species Bacillus sp. 105MF. The sequence continues at coordinate 33,537 of NZ_KB895585.1, forward strand.
ACAGGTCCCACTAATTTTTCTAATGGAATACTTTCAAAGGTTGCTCCTTCGTTAATCATATGTAATGGTGCATCAATATGTGTACCTGTATGGACGTCTAATGTAATACGTGACTCCGTGACATGCGCATTTGTTGTTCTTGAAAATTGTGGTTGTTTTTCAGGCTTATTTTTGTAAACAGTCATCCCTTCAAATATAGGTGCTGTAATATCATATATTTTCATTGTAACTTTCTCCTTTCAAATGAGAGGTTATCGTTGGCCACCAATGGAAGCGATCTCTTTCTAATAAAGCATCAGATTCTTTAGGGCCCATTGACCCAGACTCATAGTTAGGAAAATGTTTCGCCGGTTTATTACGCCAAACACTCGAGATTGTATCAACGAATTTCCAAGAAAGACATACTTCGTCCCAATGTGTAAAGTTAGTTGAATCACCACGCATACAATCGTATAGAAGAACCTGATATGCTTCAGGTGTATTCATTTTGTCCATACAGTTATTACAATAACTTAATTGGATGGGTGTCGAAGTAGTACCGCTATCGGTTTTTTGCGCATTTAAATGGAGGGTAATTCCTTCTTCCGGTTGAATATGAATGACCAATAAATTAGGATGAACTTTTTTTTCCTTATTAAAATATAGATTCATTGGTAAGTCTTTAAATTGTATGACAATTTCAGTTGATTTTTCTTGCATACGTTTCCCAGTTCGAATATAGAAAGGAACTCCTGACCACCTGAAATCTTCAATCATTAATTTACCAGAAACGAATGTTTCTGTGTTCGATTCTGAATCTACTGCGTTCTCTTCACGGTAGCTAATTACTTTTTCCTCGTCTATCATACCTGGTCCATACTGTCCTCGTACAAAATTATGTTCTACTGTTTCTTCTGAAAGTGGCTGTAAAGCACGTAGTACTTTGACTTTTTCACTTCGGATTTCATTTGCGGTTAGCTTTATTGGTGGTTCCATTGCAAGGAGTGCCACCATTTGTAACATATGATTTTGGACCATATCACGTAGTGCACCTGAATCTTCGTAATAGCGGCCTCGCTCTTCTACTCCTAAAGTTTCACTTGAAGTAATTTGGATGTTAGCTATATATTGATTATTCCAAAGGGGTTCGAAAATTGCATTCGCAAATCGAATGACTTTAATGTTTTGAACCATTTCTTTACCTAAATAGTGGTCAATACGATAAATTTCATCTTCTGTGAAGGCATGGCGAATTTGATCATTTAATGCTTGTGCTGATTCATAATCATGTCCAAATGGCTTTTCAATCACTAAACGAATCCAACCTTCTGTTGAAGTTAATCCTTCTGATTTTAAATTCGTGGCAATTGTGCCGAAAAAATCAGGGGCCATTGCTAAATAAAACATACGATTCCCTTCGGTAAAATACCTTCCATCTAGAGTGATTAATAAACTTTTTAGCTCCTGATAAGAAGATAAATTCGTTACATCAAAAGGATGATAATAAAAACGGGAAGCGAATGTATCATGAGTCATGTTTTCTTCTTGTAAATTGTGAATAGATTGTTTAACATTTTCACGAAATTCTTCAGTAGATAATGGTCTTCTTGCCACACCAACAACGGCAAAGTTTTCAGAGATTTTCCCTTGTCGAAAGAGCCTGAAAAGAGACGGGAATAATTTGCGCTTTGCTAAATCACCTGTCGCACCAAAAATAACGATAATACATTTAGGAGTAGTATAATTTTTCATGGTTAAATAGCCCTCACTTTAAATGAAATTAGTTCCCACTTAGTATGGTGATTATTGAACAATACATGTAAGAGTAAGATAAAATAATTTTTATCCCGCTATTCGCGGGCAGTAAGACCCCCCACCTCAAAATTCAGCGAAAGTACAGGAATTGAGTCGGAGATAAACTGCCCGTAAAAGCCCGATTGGTGAGGGCTAATAATCAGTGGGGGATGAAGAAAACCCGCACTGATTAAAGTTTCACTTTATCTGACATATATCGGTTAGCTGTTAAATATAAAAATTATAAAAGTGTTGTAATACTAAAAAAATAATTCCTTAGAGTTTTACTGAAAAGAACTTGTCTGAATCATAAAGGGAAAAAACAGGTGGATTAGTATTCGGAGTTATCTTGAAAATCTTAACTTATTTTGGTATATTTTGTGATGATGTGTTGAGTTGTAAGAAGACTTACTTGATTTAAACACAATAGAAAACAATTACATTGATAAGAATGAACTTATGGAGGAACAATATGGGGAATCTTATTCTTTCTGAAAACTTTTTTGTGGAGGAATCGAAAAAGGAACCGTTATTTCAATTATTTGAAGAAGTGTTTCGTATTCCTGTTCAAACGTTACAAAATTTTGAGGCCAATGGATTTTGGGACACTACATACAAACCTTTTTCATATTTACAAGAAGGTCAAGTAATAGCAAATGTGTCTATGTTTTCGCTACCGATTTTTGTAAATGGAGAACGGATTTATGCAGCTGGTATTCAATCTGTCATGACACATCCAGAATATCGGAGAAAAGGCTTGATGAAGCAGCTGTTTTGTAAAGTATTACAAGAAATAGATACAAAGTATGAATGTGCAATATTATTTACAGAGAAACCGGAATTATATGAACCATTTGGTTTTCGAGTCGTACAAGAATATCTGATGACATTATCATATGATAATACTCTACCTCGCTCGTCTTCACTTCGAAAATTAAACTTTTATGATGAAAAAGATATGGAACTTATAAAGGGAATAATAGAAAACGCTCAACAGCTTTCAATGGAATTTTCAACATTAAACTATCAGTCTTCTTTTTATTTTAATATGTACGATGCGAAATGGAATGAAAAACTATATTATTCAAAGAAACTCGACGCGCTTATTGTATTTGAAGTGAAAAATCAAGTACTGAAACTATTTGGTATTTTCGCACAAATCTTTCCGATTTTAGATGATATATGTGCTGAAATATCTGAGCCATTTACAGAGATTGAATTTTACTTTTACCCTGATGAGTTAGGGCTTGAAGAGGTAGCGCACAAAGAGTTTCAATCTAAAAAACATTTGATGGTTCGCGGTGGTGAAAAGATCGATTTTAAAGGATATAAATTTCCAGTTTTGACTGAATTTTAAATAGAATCTTAATCTAGAAGTAACTATTAACAGATACTTTTTGATTGGATTACAGGAAATGATAGATAAGTGAATTATGGAATGTTTAAGAAATTATACTTGTAGTCCATCAAAAGATAATGGATTTGAAACAGAATTTTTGGATTTTACAATTGAGCATACATACTTAAAATTAGCCGCATTCTATTATGAAAGAATGCGGCTTTTTGTTATTGTCTTGAAATAGAGTTAAATAAGCGTCCATAAAGTTTTGTGATAAAAGTCTTATTTTCCATCAAATTAAGGCACTTTGATTGACGAATGTATAATTAATACTTATCATTTAATAATGTTAAATATTAACCTGTAGAACATAATTGTAGTAGTGATGAAAATGTCCAGATGAATAGAATGGAGGGGGATTTGAGTTATAAAATGACAATTTCATAAGAAAAGGAGACAATGTATGAAATCATTTCGCAAATTGTTACAGTATTTAAAACCATACATGTTCTTCGCCGTTATTGGACCACTGTTTATGGTACTTGAGGTTGCGATGGATTTAATTCAACCGACAATTATGCAACATATTATTGATGTTGGAATTGCTAATCAAGATTTTCATTATGTAATTAAAATGGGAATTCTTATGATAGGAGCAGCAGCACTTGGATTAATTGGTGGGCTTGGATGTATGAGGTATTCTACGAAAGCGGCTGTTAACTTCGCAACGGATATAAGAAAAGATGTTTTTACAAAAATCGAGACGTTTTCTAGTGAAAATCGAGAATCATTTGGGACTGGAAAATTACTAACGATTGTTACAAATGATATTACATCCATTCAAGCAGCCATGACGATGACATTACGCGTTCTTGTTCGTGGCCCATTATTATTTATAGGCAGTATCATTATTGTTTTTGTTACAGCAAAAGATCTATTTTCTATTCTACTTGTTGTTGTCCCTATTCTTTTAGTTGCAATTGTTTTTATCGCTGGGAATGCAAGTGGATCCTTTAGAAGGGTACAAGAAGCGCTAGATAAAGTGAATACAAAACTACAAGAAAATCTATCTGGTGTTCGCGTTGTAAAGGCTTATGTAAGACAGAATCATGAAATTTCTCAGTTTGAAAAAGTAAATAAAAACTTAACGGGCATTAATATTCGTGCAGTACAAATCATTTCATTAATGATGCCGATCATCATGCTCGTTGTAAATGGTGGTATTGTAGCTACCTTATGGATAGGTGGCGTAAAAATTTTTAATGGTACACTACAAGTTGGAGCGATTTTGGCATTTATTAACTATTTGAATATGATATTAATGTCACTTATGTCCATCAGTATGGTATTTATTCAAATTGCGCGTGCTTTCCCATCCGCTGATCGTGTGCAACAAGTACTAGAAACTAATGTTGATATTGAAAATGAAAAAAATGTGTATCAGCCGGAGGAAGTAAAGGGAAATGTTGAATTTAAGCATGTAAGTTACAGTTACAGTAAAAATAATGAATATGTTTTAAAAGATATTTCATTTACCGCAAGAAAAGGTGAAAAAATAGGGATTATTGGTCCTACAGGAAGTGGGAAATCTACTTTAGTTAAATTACTTCCACGTTTATATGATGTTGATCAAGGTGCGATTTTTGTTGATGGTGTCAATGTCAAAGAGTACGATTTACAGGTGCTTCGCTCTTCAATCGGATTTGTTCCACAAAAGGCATTGCTGTTTTCAGGGAGTATTGAAGAAAATATGCGATATGGTAAAGAAGAAGCAACGCAAGGTGAAATAGAATCTGCATCAGGGGCAGCTTGTGCAACGGAGTTTATTAATAAGCTTGAAAATACATATCAGTATAACTTAACGCAAGGCGCAACGAACCTTTCTGGTGGTCAAAAACAGCGTCTTTCTATCGCAAGGGCACTTGTTCGAAAGCCATCTATCCTTGTGTTAGATGATTCTACATCTGCAGTTGATGCAAAAGCAGAAGGAATTATACAAACAGCATTGAAAGAAGAACACACAGAAACGACAACATTTTTAATCGCCTCAAAAATATCATCTGTTATAGATGCTGATCAAATTCTAGTTTTAGATCATGGTGAGTTAGTTGGAAGTGGGACGCACGAATATTTAATAGAAACATGTGAAGTGTATCAAGATATATATCTTTCCCAAGGTGGTAGTTTGCATGAAGAAAGGGGGGAAGAGCATGCGTAATTTTCAAGGACAGTTCGGAAATAAAGGTGGACGTAGCAATTCCAAATCAGGAAAACCAAAAGATACAAAAGGAACTGTAATGAGGATTTGGAACTATATGGGTTATCAAAAAGCAGCTCTTATGTTCGTTACTGTTCTTGTATTTGTCACAACATTACTTGGTTTACTAGGTCCATATTATATGGGAGTTATTATTGATGAATATATCATACCAAGAGATTTAAATGGGACAGCAAGAATGTGTATGCTGCTCATTGGGATTTATGGCGTTACGGTATTATTAACGTGGCTGCAAACATACTTAATGGTTAATGTTGCATTAAAAACGATACAAAAAATAAGGCAAGATATTTTTGAAAAAATCCAAACGCTTTCTCTTCGTTTCTTTGATGTTCGTTCACAGGGAGATTTAATGAGTCGCGTTACAAATGATATCGATAGTTTAAACCAAGCGTTAACACAAAGTGTCGTGCAAATCATTTCGTCTGCTTTAACATTTGTTGGTGTGACGATTGCAATGTTTTCACTAGATTGGATTTTAGCAATTGTGACACTCATTACAGTACCCATCATGTTTTTTGTAACAAAAAAATTGGTTGCATATAGTGGTAAAAATTTTGCGAAGCGCCAAAAAGATTTAGGAGAATTGAACGGTTTTATTGAAGAAGCGATTACAGGTGCAGATGTTATTACGTTGTACGGAAAAGAAAAAGAAACAGTAAATAAATTTCATGCGATTAATGAACAACTTAGAATTTCTGCTACAAAAGCTGATACATTTTCAGCGTTTATCTTCCCAAGTATGAACTTTATTAACAACTTAGGGATGGGACTTGTTATCTTAGCAGGTGCTATTATGGTTTTAAATGGTATGACAACAGTTGGTGTCATCGCAGCTTTTATTAACTATTCTCGTCAATTCTCAAGACCACTTAGTCAGTTTGCAACGCTTATGAATACAATTCAAGCTGCAGTTGCTGGGGGAGAGCGAGTTTTTGAAATTATGGATGAAGTTCCAGAAATTCAAAACAAAAAAGATGCAATTGTTGTTCAGAATCTAAAAGGAAATGTTTCTTTCGAACATGTATCATTTGGATATACGAAAGAAAAAGAAATTTTAAAAGATGTAAACTTACATGCGCATCCAGGAGAAACGATTGCACTTGTTGGCCCCACTGGATCAGGAAAAACAACAGTCATTAATTTATTAACACGCTTTTATGATATTCATAAGGGCCAAATTAAGATTGATGGAAAAGATATAAAAGATTACGATATTAGCTCCTTACGAAGTAAAATAGGAGTCGTCTTGCAAGATACATATCTTTTTGCTGGTACAATTATGGATAATATCCGTTATGGACGGCTAGATGCAAGTAATGAAGAAGTTATTGCTGCAGCAAAAGCAGCCTCTGCACATTTCTTTATTAAACATTTACCAAATCAATATGAAACAGAGATTGCTTCAGAAGGATCGAATTTAAGTCAGGGGCAAAAGCAATTGCAAGCAGATGCAGATATTTTAGTTCTTGATGAAGCAACATCAAACATTGATACAAGAACAGAACTCCAAATTCAATCTGGATTAAACAATTTGATGAAGGGACGCACAAGCTTTGTAATTGCCCATCGATTAAAAACAATTGAAAAAGCGGATCAAATTTTGGTTATTCAAGATGGAGAAATTATTGAGAGGGGCAATCATGAATCTTTAATTGAAAGTCAAGGGTTCTATTATGGACTGTATACGAGTCAGTTTAAAATTTAAATTTAAATGTTGATGTAATGCGGTTTCTTGTATTTGAGAAACCGCATTTTTTTGTGATTGCAAACATCAGAAGTACAAAAAAACAAAAGAAGGCGAAGAACCAAAATACGGATTCAAGCCAGTTGGTTTTTATTCATCTGTTGAAAAGGCGTGTATTGCTTTTTTGGATAAAGAATTGAAAGATAGTTAGGTCACAAGTTGAATTTATAAGCAATAGTAAGTTATCTCCTGAAAGTAAGAGGATCATTAAGGCATTTATTAAATCTTTAGTTTATGCAAAAGGCGTTGGATATGATAAACCAATGTATGAAGCTATGCTGGAGATAGAAAATGATTATACCTTATTTTCTTTGTTATATAGAAATTACACAATGGACTAGTAAACAACTTAATGAGACAAGCATATTATGAAGTGTGGGACGAGTTATCATAATTGAGATGATACTTGGAGCTCCATACTCCTTTCGCAAAAGAGTACCTAATGCCGGGTACTCTATTTTATTGAACAAAATGGACATTTGAATTGAAAGGATGATGGCAGTGGAAATAATTAATAAATTCGTTGATTACTTGAAGAAATTGGCTGAAAATAAAAAGGGAGTTATTGAAGAAGAGGATGTAAAAGATGTTTGCTGAGGATATAGAAGTTTATTTAAACAATAACGGACATATCTACTCTTACAGTGGGAAAGTAAAAAAATGGCAGAGTAAGTGTTGGTAATTGTCCATGGATTTTCTGAACTCTTTACTGATAATAGTTATTAAATAGAAGGAATGTAGTTGCAATTCAATTTAAGTGCTAACAAAACAAACGAACTCAACGAACCAAGATAGAGGGGGGGAAATAATGAACTCTAATGTTACGTTTACTATGCAAATGAATGGTGAAAGTAAAGATGCTTCAAACAACATCTCTATATCCCGATACTAACTATACCAATGGTGAATGCTTGTTGTAATCCGTGTGAAATAATCTGGATAATCAAATAATAATATCATTTAATAGAGTCACATTGTTTTGAACAAGAGTTTTCTATATAAATGTTCTTTCAAAATGAATAATCATTTACTTATTTTATAAGAGAAAGAGCATCTGTTATGGATGCTCTTTTTTGATGTGTATATATTACACAGTAAATATAATTCTGAATAAAGTGAAAAATTCTATTTGTTTTTACCGCAATTACATCCTTTTTTCTTTACATATCCTTGGCGATATAGGTTTTGTGATGATTGGTAATTGGAAGATTGTGAAGATGAAGTGCGGATATCTTTATTGTTAGAAGAATCTTTGTTAGAATCGTACTCTTTATTCATGATACCATCACCTCCAGTTTGATATATAAATAGTATATGTGAAAACTCTAGTAATCGTTACGGTAGTTTAAGGTAATGAAACAAGATGAAAATATGATTCGTACATACAAGATTTTTACAGTTCTAAAAAGATGTTTACAGAGTAAGTAAACATCTTTTTAGAACTCATTTTTCAGCTTATTAACTCAAGTAAAATTCAATGTAATTTCTATAGGGTCTTAAGTGAAAGATACTTAAACTCTAATTTACTGGATAAAGAATAGCTTTGGAATTTTCATATATTTATAAGATTTAATGATAACTCCTCCTATTAATACCCCCAATATGGATGAAATGGAAACTGTTGTTGGTAGTATGAAGGTGGCTGCTCGGGATAGGTTGGGTTTTGAGGTAGTGTATTGTACATAGTATTTCGATTTTGAGTGCAGTTTGCCGGAGGTCCAATTACAGTAGTTGATTGAATAGGAGATATTGCTTTCTTCCATTCTTGTTCATCAAGACAATAGGTATGAGCCATTACATTTGAGGGTGTCAGCCTTAAAATATCTGAACCAAATATAACTTCTGGTGTAGGAGCGTTAAAAATTGCTAATAAATGTGTATTGTCTACAGAGGCAATTTCATAATGCCACCAACCTTGGGGTACGTTGGCAACTTGCCCTGGTTTAATAGGGAGATTAAGAATTTGATTCGTAAACGGGTTAAGTAATGAAACAATAGCTGCTCCAGAAATACAGTAAACAAGTTCAGCTGCATTTTGATGTACATGAGGTTCAACGACGTTACCAGTGCTTAAAAAAATATCTAATAACGATGTATTGTCTAATGTATTTAATTGTTTAATTCCCAGTACATTTATATAATTTTGCTCATCTTTTTTAAAAAAATTACTCGTACTTAGATCATGAGTGAAACGGACAGAGGGAGAGGTGTAATCTATATAAGAAGTCATTTATTTTTCCTGCCTTTCTGTTTTGAAATAGGATTAAGTATACGAATTAGGATATGAGTCTAGTTATTTTAGTGTGCAGTATTGATTGTACCTATTCGTATACAATGAATGTATTTTTGAATCAAATATAAAATAGAATTAGAGCGAATAAATGATGGTTTTTTTGAAAAAGCATGAGCTTCATTTACCTTGCAAATATCAAACTATTTTCGTAAATACATTGATACCTTTGAGTGATGTAACGTTTAAAGAAAAAAGGTATCGTATTCTTACATTCAGAATGATAAAGGAGTGAATGGCCATGTCATATAGTGAAATGATTAGAAAAGAAGTGCTGAGCTGGGAAGGGGTTTCTGAAAAACCACATCGATTTGGTGGTATTGAATTAAATTATAAAAAGAAAGAGTTAGGTCATCTTCATGGAGATACATTAGCTGATCTTCCATTTCCAAAATTAAAACGGGATGAATTGGTTAACCAAGGGTTAGCGCAGCCCCATCATGTATTACCTGAATCAGGATGGATTAGTTATCATATAAAAAGCGAAGAGGATCTTCCGGTTGTCATTGAACTTTTTCGGATGCAATATGATAGATTTACAAAAAAATTAGAGAAAAGATGAAGTTGGCATTTCATTTAAACACAAAATAACTAGGTATTTATACCTAGTTATTTTGTAAATTACAGAGGAATTTTGATTAATTCTTTGGAAAATAAATATGACCCGTACATACCTAATATTCTGGATAAAATATTATTAATATAAAAATAAGGTAGTAAATTAATAATGTTTTTGAAAGTTATAAAAGGATAAAAAATATTAGATTTATACAATTCATGTTTGAATTATATGTATGAATTCAGTTAATATATGAAAAAATAGAATATTAACTGAGGAGTGTGAGTTGTTTATGAAAGAAGATATTAAGATTAGAGATGCCCAAATTGAAGATTTATCTAGTATAGTAGATATATATAATTCAACTATTTCAAGTAGAATGGTAACTGCTGATACAGAACCTGTCACTGTTACGAGTAGAGAACAATGGTTTAATGAGCATTCACCTTCTTTTAGACCTCTATGGGTAATAGAATCTCAAGATGAGATATGCGGATGGGTTAGTTTCCAATCCTTTTACGGTCGACCTGCTTATAATGGAACAGCTGAAATAAGTATATACATTCATCAAATGTATAGAGGTAGGGGGATAGGTAAACATATACTACATAAAGTGTTAGATACTTGTCCAAAGCTCCAGATTAAAACATTACTAGCATTTATATTTGCTCATAATAAAGCTAGTCTTCAATTATTTTCTTGTTTTGATTTTGAAAAATGGGCGCATCTGCCTAACGTTGCAGAATTAGATGGGGTTGAAAGGGATTTAATCATTCTTGGTAAAAGGGTTTTATGATATTTTAATAAAATATGAAAAAAGTAGTATAACAAGTTCAGTAAAATAAGAAATGATATTTGTATATGAAAGTAGATAGCATGCATCTGGATATTAAAATAAACAAGTAGACTAATCTAGCTTGTTTATTTTAATATTATGCATTATTACATGCAAACGATTGCGTCTTTCCGTTTATAATGAAAGCGAATACATGAAATTTGTAAATTAAAGGGGAGAGAAGCAATGAAAAATCAGTTTCAATATTGTTGTATTGTCATTTTGTCTGTAGTGATGTTATTTGTATCATTATTAATTCCGCAAGCGAGTTCGGCAGCTGTAAATGGAAAAGGAATGAATCCAGATTACAAAGCATATTTAATGGCGCCATTAAAAAAGATACCGGAAGTAACAAATTGGGAGACATTTGAAAATGATTTACGATGGGCAAAACAAAATGGTTTTTATGCTATTACAGTTGATTTTTGGTGGGGGGATATGGAAAAGAACGGAGATCAGCAATTTGATTTTTCATACGCACAGCGCTTTGCTCAATCGGTAAAAAATGCAGGTATGAAAATGATTCCTATTATTTCCACACATCAGTGCGGTGGAAATGTTGGGGATGATTGCAATGTACCAATTCCTTCATGGGTTTGGAATCAAAAATCCGATGATAGCCTTTATTTTAAGTCTGAAACAGGAACTGTCAATAAAGAAACATTAAATCCACTTGCTTCAGATGTAATTCGAAAGGAATATGGTGAACTATATACAGCATTCGCAGCAGCTATGAAACCATATAAAGATGTAATCGCAAAAATATATTTATCTGGAGGACCAGCTGGTGAACTAAGATATCCTTCATATACAACTTCCGATGGGACAGGATATCCCTCACGTGGAAAGTTTCAAGCGTATACAGAGTTTGCAAAATCTAAATTTCGTTTATGGGTATTAAATAAATATGGTTCTCTAAATGAAGTGAATAAAGCATGGGGCACGAAACTGATTTCAGAGTTAGCAATTTTACCACCAAGCGATGGGGAACAATTCTTAATGAATGGATATCTTTCTATGTATGGAAAAGACTATTTAGAATGGTATCAGGGCATCTTGGAAAATCATACAAAATTAATTGGTGAATTAGCACATAACGCATTTGACACAACTTTCCAAGTACCAATTGGTGCAAAAATTGCAGGCGTACATTGGCAATATAATAACCCAACAATACCTCATGGAGCTGAAAAGCCTGCAGGGTATAATGATTATAGCCATTTACTTGATGCTTTCAAAAGTGCAAAGCTAGATGTAACATTTACTTGTTTAGAAATGACAGATAAAGGTAGTTATCCGGAATATTCAATGCCAAAAACATTGGTACAAAATATTGCAACATTAGCCAATGAAAAGGGAATTGTATTAAACGGTGAAAATGCTTTAAGTATCGGAAATGAAGAAGAGTATAAAAGAGTTGCAGAAATGGCTTTCAATTATAATTTTGCTGGATTTACGTTACTTCGTTATCAAGATGTAATGTATAACAATTCATTAATGGGGAAATTTAAAGATTTATTAGGTGTAACCCCTGTTATGCAAACGATTGTAGTAAAAAATGTTCCTACAACAATAGGAGATACTGTTTATATTACTGGGAATCGTGCGGAATTAGGAAGTTGGGACACAAAACAGTATCCAATTCAATTATATTATGATTCTCATAGTAATGATTGGAGAGGAAATGTTGTGTTGCCAGCTGAAAGAAATATAGAATTTAAAGCATTTATTAAAAGTAAAGATGGAACGGTTAAATCATGGCAAACAATACAACAAAGTTGGAATCCAGTGCCACTAAAGACTACCTCTCATACAAGTTGTTGGTAATTATATTATGTAAACAAAAAGATCCTTTAGTATGTGATAAAGGATCTTTTTGTTTTTGAAGGAAAAATAAATCTTAAAAGATGTCACATTCCTCTTTCTTCATCCGTCTTGTGTGTAGAACAATAAGGAGGGAATATATATGGAGAACTTTAATGTGGCAATTATAGGCGGGGGACTTGCTGGATTAACAGCTTCGATTTATTTAGCTAGGGAAGGTAAAAAAGTTGTTGTATTAGAGAAATCAAGTCGCTTTGGTGGAAGAGCAATAACAACGAATAAAAACGGAGTCCTTATGAATCTTGGGGCGCACGCTTTATATCGCGGGGGAGAAGCACTATCAACTTTTGAGGAACTTGGAATTAACATTCCAGGAGACATACCTTCAACTAGCGCGCATGGTATATGGAAAAATGATGTGTATACAATACCGACAGATTTTCGATCAATCTTATCTACACCATTACTTTCATGGGCGGCTAAAATACAATTTTCTCATCTGATGTTAAAGCTAGGGAAATTAGATTTAAATGCAATTCCTAAAATGAGTCTGAGTGTATGGACAGAAAAAGAAATTAAAGATCCCATGGTAAGAAATATGTTTTATGCATTATGCCGAACATCGACTTACACATATGCTCCGACAATACAGTTAGCATCTTCTGTACTAAAACAAATACAACGATCAATGAAAGAAGGAGTCTTTTATGTAGATGGCGGATGGGAGACAATCATAACAAAGTTAAGAGAAGATGCTACAAATGCTGGAGTTCATTTTATAGCGAGCAAAAATGTAGTTGAAATTGAGCACTGTGGTCATATTCAAAGAATTCGTTGTTCTGGTGACGAATTCTTTGAAGTCCCTACGGTTGTTATTACTATACCACCAAAAGAGGCTTGTAAAATTGTAAAAGGTGCAAGAGACACTATGCTGCGTATATGGGGAGAACAATCAGTGCCAGTTACAGTAGCTTCCTTAGATCTTGGCCTAAGAAAATTACCCAATCCATCATATCAATTTGTCTTAGGATTAGATCAACCTTTGTTTTTTACGAATCAATCGAGAGCCGCTAAGCTGAGTGACGATGGAACGGTAGTAGTGGGATTGATAAAATATCATAATCATGCATTACAGACTAGTAATTTTAATGATGATAAAATTTTGTTAGAACATACAATGGATTTATTACATCCGAAATGGCAACAGGAGTTAGTTGAAAAGCAATATTTACCTAAAATAACAGTTGTCTATGATTTTCCTCATATTGGCCGTACTGAAAATCCAGGGCCTAGGGTTCCTGAAATGCCAGGGATATATGTTGCAGGAGATTGGGCTGGGCATGATGAATTATTAGCTGACGCTGCGGTTGCTAGCGGTAAACGAGCAGCACTACAAATTTTAGAAAAAAGTAAAGTCACAAATTGAAAGAGGGTCATGTTAGTGTGGAAATGGAACAATTGTATCAAGCATATAAACCTTTATTGTTTTCTTTAGCCTATCGTATGCTCGGGAGTGTTATGGATGCTGAAGATATTGTTCATGATACATTTCTTGCATTAAGTCAAATAGAAGAGCTAGAGTCTGTTGATAATGTAAAAGCGTATTTGTGTAAGATGGTTATGAATCGTGCAATTGATAAATTACGTTCAACAGCTCATAAACGAAATGTTTATGTTGGCATGTGGTTGCCTGAACCACTTGTTGAAGAAAATGATGATCCCTCAATGACATATATAATGAAGGAGTCTATTTCTACAGCGTATCTTTTGCTTTTACAACAGTTATCTGAAGTTGAACGGGCGGTGTTTATATTACGAGAAGTTTTTGGATACGATTATGATGAAATCGCATCAATTGTCGAAAAGAGTAGTGTGAATTGTCGACAAATCTTTCATCGGGCCAGAAAAAGTATAAGAGATAAACCGAAAGCCTCAAAATTAAGTACAAAGCAAATGGCTGCATATGTAGAACAATTCGTTGCATCTTTGCAGCGAGGAGACGTACAGGAAATGTTAGGAATCTTAAAAACAGATGCAATATTTAAATCCGATGGTGGTGGAAAGGTTACAACGGCTCTTAAACCAGTTTACACACCTGAAAGGATTGTTCGCTTATTCTTAGGGATTACCAAAAAGTTACCAGAAGGACATTCCATTGCATTTAGAATGGTAAATGGTACACCAGGTATTATTGTAAATATAAATAATCGCGCTACGTATGTGCTTTCGTTTGAGTTTCAAGAAGAGAAAATAGCATCTATTTATATGATGATGAATCCAGAAAAGCTTATTCATTTAAATCAGAATGTATAGAATGAAAAAGACGCATCTCAAGAGAGATGCGTCTTCGATTTAAGATCATGTAATTTACTTCTCTAACATTTCAAGAGGAACATCCTTTTCGCCTAATACCTCGCACTTAATTTCTCCGTCCTCTTCGTAAATACGTTTAATAATCGGTATAGTTATCATTTGCTTTTTGTACTGCTTACGTTTTCTAGCAGCTTCTAAATTAATCACGTTCATGTTCAAAGCATCCTTTCTTACATACAGTTATAAACAAAAGAAAATGCGTCCGAAAAGGGCGCTTCTTTAATGTGAAATACCGATTAAAAATGATTTTATGATTGCATTTTGATTGTAAAATAATGTGAATGGAATAATTACACGTAGAAATTAACTTTACCAAAAAATGAAACAATATGCTACAAAAAATTTCAATTCTTTGTTTTATAACAGGAAAAAGATTTTCGTTTCGCATATAATGAAAAGTAGACAAACATAATCAACTTTCTCATCAATTTTTAATCATTAAATTTGTTAGAAAGGCGATGAATAGTATGAATTCATTAGAATTATTGTTGTTAGAACTTGAAAAGTACGGGGAAGAGCATGATAGCAAAAAAGAAAAGCGAGAAGAAAAGTTAAGAAATGTTTCTCGTGAGATGGGACAATTTTTATCTATTTTAATAAAAGGGTGTAGTGCACAAAAAATTTTAGAAATTGGTACTTCAAATGGATATTCAACATTATGGCTGGCAAATGCGGCTGAAGAAACAAAAGGAAATGTTACAACTGTTGAGCTTTCTTCAGAAAGGGTTGCAGAGGCACTTATGAATTTTGAAAAGGCAAATCTTAGATATCGGATTGATATTCATAATCAAGAAGCAGGAGCGTTTCTAGATGTACAAGTAAATCGTTCATTTGATTTTATTTTTCTAGATTCAGAGCGTACGCAATATATGTGGTGGTGGGAAAATATAAAACGCATATTAGAACCACAAGGATTTCTTGTCATTGATAATGCGACTTCGCATGCAGAAGAGTTAGCAGAATTGATTCAGATGATTGAAGAAGACGATACGTTTGAAACTGTATTACTAGCCTTTCAAAAAGGAGCGTTTGTAGCACGAAAAAAATAAAAAATATAGCCATAACAAACAAGGAGATTTAATAAAAAATGCGAATACATTCTTATTTCTATGAGCAGGCACAAAAATATCCTGATCGCGTTGTGCTTTCGGAACAACATAATAGTTGGACTTACAAAGAGTTGGCGCAATGTGTTTCAAATCGCGCATCAGCTCTTATGCAAGACGGAGCGATACCAGGGCATATTTTTATTATCAAGTTAGAAAATTGTATGGAATGGATTCAAGATGCACTTGCGGTTTCAAAAATTGGTGGAATTATAATGCCGGTTCATCCAGACGTTACCGAAATTGAATGGCAAACAATTATAAGTAGTACGGAGCCTAATTGGATTATCACATCCAAAGAGACTTTATGTCAAACAATGGAGCCTAATACCATCCCATTTCCTCTTAGACATGTGAGTAGTAAGGATGAGTTATACTTCAGGTTCAGCAGGTACACCGAAAGGGTTTGTTAAAAGTCATCAATCATGGACTAGTAGTTTTGAAGGGTGGAGTAAGGCATTTTCACTAATTGAAAGCGATCGTGTAGTAGTTCCGCTACATTTATCTTATTCAGCCCAGCTATATCCGGCACTTCAGGCATTAGCTATAGGATCTGAGATTGTTTTATTATCTAAGTTCACACCAGAAGCCTTTTTAAAAGCGAAAGGATCGTGTGCTTCTATCACACCAGCTTTAATTGAACCTTTAATTCGCCATGCAAAGCAAAAACGAAGTGTGCAGGAAATGATTCCGAGGTGTATGATTTCAGTTGGGACAAAATTATCGCCTATGCAAAGACAAAAATTTGAAGAATGTTTTCCTAAATCATTTTTGTATGAATATTACGGATCATCAGAAATGGGCTATGCCTCACTGTTAACACCGGAAGATGCAAGAACTGCACCTGAAACAGTCGGGATACCATTCCCAGATGTAGAGATTGCCTTTTTTAATGAGAAAAAAGAACGAATAGTAACTAATAAAGAAAACTTTGGGAAATTATTTGTTCGATCTGGTCAGGCTTTTGAAGGATATATTGAAAATGAAAAGCAAACAAAAGCAACTTTCATAGAAGATTAGGTAACATCACATGATATTGGTTTCCAAAGAGAAGATGGAAAAATTGTTTTAGTAGGTAGAGACCGAGATGTTATAAAAGCTGCTGGGAGTTTTGTGTATGCTGGTGAAATAGAGGATGTATTACTTGGAATCACCGGGGTTATAGAAGCAGTAGTGTTTTCGGAAAAAGATGAGAATCGCGGGGAAATTATACGGGCTGTTATCGTTAAGGAAGTTTCTCGAGAATTAGTAGATATTCAGAAAGAGTGCCGTCAAAAACTAATAGCATATAAGCAGCCAAGAAATTGGACTGTACTATCACGTTTACCGAAGAAGCCGAACGGAAAGGTAGACAAAATGAAATTGAGGGCCGAATTGCTAAGTAATAAATTGTATAACATGTGAAGAATCCGTCTTCCGCACGTAGCCTTCTAGGTCTTAAGTCTGAGGAAAATAATGTACGAAACAGGTATACTTAGGATAAGAAACAGGGAATGACTGCATAAGCAGGAGTTTATTAAAAATCGATTTTAAACAAGTATCATACATGTTGAATACGATATATTAGATGAAATATAGTGCAAATAAATTCGCACATATAAATAAAGGAGCGATTTTGTGACTGAATTAGAGAAAAAAGAACATGTATCAGTAGTGAAAGATAATATGCAAGTAGTTGTTGATACAGTTATTAAAGATGAAGAGCTTGTTGAACTGAATAAAGAAGCTGATTTATATGTACAAAAGTTAAATAGTGAACAAAATACTGACCTTTCAAAAGTATTATCCCAGCTGGGAGATTTAGGAGATAAAGAGCAGCAAGCAGCAGGGCAAACATTATCAGCACTAAAACGTCCTGTTACTGCAATGATGAATGGAAAGAATGAAGAAATTCCAAATACGTTGTTAGAATTACGTAAAGTGGTATCAGAACTCGATCCCAATTCAATGAAAGCATCGGGAATGAAGAAGTTTATGTTTAAGGTTTTCAAGAAAAATCCACTTGAAACGTATGTGCATAAATATCAATCTATAGATAAACAAATTGAAGAAATCATACGAGCGTTGCTTATTGGGCGTGACAACTTACAAGAGGATACAGTTGGTTTAGAAATGTTAAAAGAGCAATCACATGATAAAATTCATGCGCTTGATAAACAAGTATATTTAGGACGAAAGCTCGCTGGCATGCTTGAAGTAGAAAAGCAAAATCCAGATCGTCAAAAGGATATTCCATTAATCAATGATGCGTTAGAAAAAATTCTTGTACGTACGCGTAACATGCAGCAAGCGAAAAGTGTATTACTGCAGTCTATTGCATCTGTAGACATTATTAAGAAGAATAATGAAAAGTTGACAGAGGCAATTCGTAATGCGATTACGATGACGCAAAACGTAGTTACTGTTTCAGCAGCGATTCAGCTGGCATTAACAAATCAACGTAAGACGATTGATGCAGTGAATGCGACAAACGAAGCAATTGAATCAATGGTGTTAAGTAACTCACAAGCATTAAAACAGAATACAGAAGAAACAACACAGTTACTTGAAAACCCAGCAATCAGCATGGATAAGCTACGCGAATCATTCCAAAATGTGTTTGCAGCTATTGAAGCATCTGAGAAATCATCAGAGCGTATTATTGAATCTAGTAAAAAGTTTGTTATTGAACTCGACACATTTAATGATGAAATGAAGCAGAAGCTCATTCAGCGTCCAAAGAAATAAAGAATCGTTAGAGGAGGTGAAAAAATGGGCTTCTTTAAATTAGTTTTAATACTAATTGGAGTATTGCTTTTAGTAGGATTTACAATTGTTGTCTTGCTTGTGTATTTCGGCCGGAAATTTTATTTATCATGGGCGAAACCGTATAAACGAGCGAATGAATCAATTGAAAAATTATCAAATAAATCAACACCGTTCTTACAAGAATTTACGCAGAATCCGCTTTTTTATCGCTGGATTCGTACAGAGGGGAAAAAGGAAAAACAAACATTGAATACTCTTTTCTGTGCGGCGGATCAACGTACAAGAGAACAAGTTTTCTCTATGTTACCGAAAGATAAACAGAAAAAGGTACACGCTATGGCAAAAACAACGAAAAAAGTGACGAATGAAGATATCGATGTAGCAGCGATGAAAGTAAAAGATTTTTTACGACAAGAATCACAACAATCATCTAAGCCAACAGATTTATCGTTTTATAAATTGTATTTTTATGACCGTTATCCAGATGCATTAAATACAATTCAAGCGTATAAACGCGCAATCAATCCGTCACTACAAAGAACAGTCGATGAAATTACAATTGCCGTATTAAACGCACTTCCGTATTACCAAGAACATCGCATGTTTGAACAACAACACAAACTTGAAACTTTCTTAATGAAAGATTTAACGGATATGCTGTCACTAGTGGCTCAGCTACCGCCATCACAGCGTCCTGAAAAAGAAGAAGAATTGCAGGTTTACTTACAAAACTTCCAAAAAGAAATGGAAGCAGTAGAGCGTGATATTCGTGACTCCATTGATCATGATTTGAATGTGAAAATGAGAGCGGCGAAGGAAAAATTTAAGAATAAGTAAAAGAAAGCCTCTTGAGTCACGTACTCAAGAGGTTTTTGTAGTTTAACTATTTAGTTTGAATTGTATCCAAACTTACGCGTGCCTAATTTTTCTTTATATAGGCTTTCAATTTCAAGCACTTCAAGAGGTGTTAATGTTTTAGAGAGTGTTTGAAGAAGAGAAAAAGAAAAATTATATTTGTAATCAGGATTTTTATTAATTAATGATATTAACTGAACAGTATTCCTAGAAGTTGCTCCTTATTATCTGTAAATATAGGAGGAAATAAATAATTGTTTTCTTAGTATAGAATTTTTTGTTGCTATGGTACATTCTATAAGTTATTTCTTATTTATTAGTTAACTTGGATATTTCAATAGATTTTTGAGTGCAATGCTTCATAGCCGAAATAATAGCTGTTCTTAATCCTTTCTCTTCTAACGTTGCTACAGCTTCTATTGTCGTTCCACCTGGAGAACAAACCATGTCTTTAAGTGCACCTGGGTGTATTCCTGTTTCAAGTACCATTTTTGCAGAACCTAATACAGCTTGGGCTGCGAATTTATATGCTTGAGTTCTTGGCATACCATCTAGTACAGCAGCATCTGCCATAGCTTCTATAAACATATATACATATGCTGGAGAAGAACCACTTACAGATGTTACAACGTCCATTAATCTTTCATGTACTATCTCTGTTTGGCCAAAACTATTAAATATAGTTAGTATATCTTCTAGGTCTTTTTCCGTAACCATTTTATTAGCACATAATGCAGACATTCCTTCTCCAACAAGAGCAGGTGTATTAGGCATTACTCTAACAACTTTTAACTTTCTGCCAAAGGCGTCCTCAGTACTCTTAATGTTTTTCCCTGCAGCAATAGTTACTACTATTACATCGCTTTTTATCTGCTCTTTTATTTGGTTAATTACTGATGAGTATAGGTCTGGTTTGATTGATAAAATTAAAATATCAGCATTGTTAGCTACTTTATTGTTGTCAGTAGTTGTGATTATATCGTATTTTTCACTAGCATTTTTTAAATTAATGACATTTAAATCTGAACAAATTATTTTATCTGAGGAAACTATATTTTTGTTAATCATTCCACCTATCATAGCGATACCCATATTTCCGCATCCTATGAATCCTATTTGTTTGTTCATAATAATTCGCTCTCGCTCCTTTTAGTATAAATTTCATTAGATTGAAATTTATTATTCTAAAAAACTTTGTGATATCCTGTAAAAGAGAAATAGGCATTATAAATAATATCGAGATTACTATAAAAAAATATTTTAAGAGAGTACATTGTTTTTTGCAATACCAAATATGCATAGAAATCACTTTTATTGTGTACTAAACAAGCACATTTTCTATAGTTTGAAATTTTTATTATATTTCACTCTATAACATCTTAAATACTTTTGGAGAATATAACATATCATTATCAGTAGTATAATGAAAAGGGGAAATTGAAAGGATTGCTACGTAAAATATTTGAAAAAAAGCAATTTGATATACAGAGTACTTATGAAGCACTATATTCTTTCGGGAAAATTATACGTGTTAATACAAAATACCTCTTTTGTTGTACGTTAAGAGATATTTGTTCAGAAAACTATATCAACGTTTTCTAGATATAATCAAGTTAATAAAGTGCGTACAAGATTCAGTGATCAATTAATTTTTGGCGTTTTCTTTTTGAACATGTGGTTATCCTTTAAGAACGTTGTCATAGTAAATTTTTCTAGTCCTTAGCGTGCAATTTTCCAAGAATGGTGTTGTATTTTTATAAACCCTGATAATTTCCATTTATCAATAAAAATTAAATATGCAGCCTTCTTTGTTTTTTAAAACATCTCTTGACATAAAAATCCACTGTATTGCATAATATAAAAAATTAAAATTAAAATTAAAATTAAAATTAAAATCGTTGAAGGGAACTAGTACATATGTTTTCTTGCGCAAGAGAGTGGAATCCGCAGGCTGAAAGATTCCTCGCAAAGAAACTATCGAACCTATCCCCGAGTTTTAAACGAAAGTTTAAGCGTATGCCTGCGTTACAGGCGACAAGCGGATATGGATCATATCAATGAAGGTGGTACCGCGGAACGATGACCGTTTCGTCCTTTTTAAGGGCGGAGCGGTCTTTTTATTTGAATTTTTGTTGCGAAATGGGCATCATTGGCGGGGGATTTTTCCCTGCAAATTGCACGCGGTAGAAGAGTATTTTGTTTCCATTCGAAAAAAGAAGCGGCACACCTTATAAAAAAATTTTCATTTTAGACGAGGAGGTACAAAAGTGAAAAAACAACGAATTGTCATAAAAATTGGAAGCAGTTCTTTGGCAGCGAATCAAGGCGGCATCTCTAGCGAACAGCTTTCAGATCACGTTGCCGCCTTGGCACGGCTGAAACAGGAAGGACATGAAATTTTGCTGATTACATCCGGGGCCGTCGCCGCAGGCTTCTCTGCTCTTGGGTATCCCGGACGGCCTGTGACAATCAAAGGAAAACAGGCTGCCGCCGCTGTCGGGCAAAGTCTCTTAATGCAGGCGTATACAGAGGAATTCCTCAAATATGGGATTGTTACCGCGCAGCTTCTACTAACAAGAAGCGATTTTTCTAGAAAAGAACAATACAGCAATGCCTATGCAACTTTATCAGAGCTGCTGGACCGCTCTGCCTTGCCTATTATCAATGAAAACGATTCTATTTCTGTAGAGGAGCTGACGTTCGGAGATAATGACATGCTGTCGGCTTTAGTAAGCGGGCTCGTGTCGGCAGATATGCTCATGATTTTTACGGATGTGAACGGTTTGTACGACCGGAATCCTCAGAAAAATCCGGACGCGAAAAAGTATTACTTTCTTCCTGACGTTACGGAAGAAATTGACGCTCTTGCCGGAGATGCTGGCTCAAAGCTCGGTACCGGCGGCATGAGATCGAAAATCGATGCGGCGAAGACGGCGCTGTCTCTCGGTGTGAGCGTATTCATCGGAACAGGACGCGGACAGGAGAAGTTTTTAGATGTTTTGAAAGGCAAAGGTGACGGAACGTACATCGGTAATACGCCGCAAAAAGTGATCAAGATGAACAAGCAATGGATTGCATTGCATTCGCTCGTGAGAGGACAAATCGAGGTGGATGCTGGCGCGGCCGCTGCTATCGTCCACCATGGAAAAAGTCTTCTGCCCGCTGGTGTTACCGGCGTGTTCGGGATCTTTCAGGCCGGCGAAGTGGTGGAGGTCATCACGCAAAAAGGACGCGTAATCGGCAAAGGGCAGTGCAGATATAGCGCAGAGGAATTGCGGGCGCTGAAAGGCATGCGGAGCCGTGACATTCAAGCGCGAGAAGAAAGGCATAGCTACGAGGTCATTCATAGGGATAATTGGGTTTCATCTTAAGAAAAACAGAAGCCGGCTTGTTTAGGTGCAAAAACCAAGGCTTTTCGTCTTAACTGGCGTTTTTTGCCTTTTCTCTGCTCAAAGCGTCAGTAACTTGAATGTTTAGACAGGATGAGCAACAGAACGTTAAGAGCCCGGTCGATTCAACTAATATCTGTGTAGGAGAGTTTTGGGTTGCAGTGCCTAGCTGGCGGAGTTAGACACGTCTCAAATTTTATCTTTAAAAGGGGGAAGTGAAAATGAACGAAGTATTAGCAAAGGGACAAAAAGCGAAAGCGGTTATGAGAGAGCTTGTGGCCAAATCGACGGATCAAAAAAATAAGGCGCTGGCGGCTATCGCTGAGAAATTGATGGCGGAGACATCCTACATTTTGACGGAAAACAAACGGGATATCGAACAAGGAAAAGCGAAAGGAATGTCTGCATCACTCCTTGACCGCCTCCTGTTGAACGAACAGCGCATCATTGACATGGCAGAGGGCATCCGGCAGCTGATTGATTTGCGTGACCCTGTCGGAGGGTGCGTGGCGGCATGGGAACGGCCGAACGGATTGTCCATTCAGGAGGTGCGCGTGCCACTCGGCGTTGTGGGGATGATTTACGAGGCGAGGCCAAATGTGACGGTGGATGCGGCCACGATTTGCTTGAAAACAGGAAACGCGGTGATTCTGCGCGGTAGTTCTTCCGCCATTTATTCCAACAAAGCCATTGTCGCTGTCATTCACCGGGCACTCGAACAAACTAGCCTGCCTCCAGACAGCGTACAGCTCATTGAAGATACGTCACGTGAAAGCGCAAAGCAGCTGTTTACATTGAACGAGTACTTAGATGTTCTTATTCCAAGAGGCGGCAAGCAGCTGATTGATATGGTAGTGAGAGAAGCGTCTGTCCCTGTATTAGAAACAGGTGCGGGAAATTGTCACATTTTCATTGATGAAACAGCAGATAAACAGATGGCATTCGACATTATTGTAAACGCTAAAACACAGCGCCCGTCCGTATGCAACGCTATTGAAACAATTGTACTTCATGAGAATTGGGTGGAGCGTTACGGTACTGAGCTGTTTTCCTTCTTGAAGGAAAAAGGAGTGGAGCTACGCGGGGATAAGAAAGCTTTGACAATTGATTCATCTCTTGTCCCTGCTTCAGAAGAAGACTGGCAAACAGAGTTTTTGTCTCTTACGCTGGCAGTCAAAATCGTTTCCTCGGTTGAAGAAGCGATTCGCCACATCAATGCTTATGGCTCCAAGCATTCCGAAGCGATTATTACAGAAAACGAAGGAAATGTCAGTAAATTTTTCATTTCCGTCGATGCCGCGGCGCTGTACCATAATGCTTCGACTCGCTTTACGGACGGCTTTGAATTTGGCTTCGGCGCCGAAATCGGCATCAGCACGCAAAAGCTGCACGCGCGGGGGCCGATGGGATTGCCTGCATTGACTTCCACGAAATATGTGATTCGTGGGAATGGACAGATTCGGGGATAAGAAGCAGAGGGCAGATGCAAAGCCCCTCCTGCTTTATTTTTGCTTTTGTTTGTACAGCCACTTATATGTTAATGAAAAAACGTCTAAAGGTAAATGACAGCAATATCGCCGGATACTACCTTTAACCCTATTAGAACCATATAACATGAAAAAATGGATGAACAGATCAAATATAGTAAATGCATACCCTTCCTAAGCCTGGGTAGTTTGTTTTTTGAATATGCGTAAGGTAAAATCCCTCATATATAGAGTGAGGGATTTTATGATTACTTCGCTTGTATAGTAGTTTTGCTAGAAGGGATACTCTCGTTATGCAACCGATCCAAAGCAGTCACCACATACGTATACGTCTTACCAGACACAGCTGTTTTATCTACATAAATTTCCCCAGGTTTTGTTTTTCGTACAGTAGTAAGTAAGTTTTCAGCTTTTTGAATGTCAACGTCATTCTTTTCATTTACTCGATAGATTGCATAATACGTAGAATCATTGTTTCTATCATCGATGATTCCTAAGGCAATACCATCATTTCTTGCAATAGCACCTTTTAAAGTAGGTTGCTTAGGTGGATCGTGATCTAGCCAAGGCATTGGTGGAATTAATGCAGGATGTGTATAAATATCTTTTTGTAGTCGATCTTTTATTCCTAATGGATTGTTATTTATATCTTTAAGGCTAAAGTGCATGCTACCTTTTATTTGTGAATATTGATGATTTAATGCAATTTGCCTTGGATATTCTTCAGGGTCTGACCAAGCGGGGACTGAGTTATTATTAATTTTATATGCAGCTTGTCCAATATATAGGTGAATTTGTTTGTTTTCTGTTTCTTTTATCCACCAATCTAGTAAAACGTCATATGCTGCAGGTGCAAAACCGATATTCCAATAGATTTGTGGTGTAATATAGTCAATATACCCTTTTTGTATCCATTCTCGTGTGTCAGCATATAGGTCATCATAATTTCTTTGTCCAGCAGTTGTATTAGAACCGGTTGGATCATCAGCAATATTCCTCCATACTCCAAATGGACTAATTCCAAATTTGACATAAGATTTTTCTTGTTTAATAGCAGTATTTAATCCGTTTACAAGTTGGTTCACATTATCACGACGCCAGTCTTCAATGTTAGAAAATCGCCCATTATTATATGTTTCATATGTGTTTTGATCTGGAATTTCCTCACCCGCTACTTTGTAGGGATAAAAATAATCGTCCATGTGAAGTGCGTCAATGTCATAATTTTGTACAATTTCCAATGCACCTTCCGTTATAAAAGCTTTCACTTCTGGAATACCAGGATTATAGTATAGTTTCCCGCCGTAGGGTATGACCCAATCGGGATGTTGCTTTGCTGGGTGGTTTTCTGCTAATCGGTTTATATCGGTATGATTCATCGTTATTCTGTAGGGATTAATCCAAGCGTGGAATTCAAGATTTCTTTTATGTGCTTCTTCAATCATAAATGCGAGTGGATCATAACCGGGGTCTTTTCCTTGTATGCCTGTGAGATATTCGGACCAAGGGCCATATTGGGAAGGGTAAAAAGCGTCTGCGGTTGGTTTAATTTGAACAACAACTGTATTCATACCTAGATTTTTTACATCATCTAGTAGTTTGATAAATTCTTGTTTCAGCTTTTCGATAGGTAATCCTGGCTTAGAGGGCCAATCAATGTTGAGAACAGATGCAATCCATGCGGCGCGTAATTCATGTTTTTGATACGTAGTAGGTACTTCAGCTTGTGTGAACCTAGAGCTTATGAACAAGAAGGGAATAATCAAGATGACGCTACAACAACTCATCAATAATTTTCTGAAAATAATCGTACGCCTCCTTACATATTCTATTTTCGAGACTACTATATCACGTGAATATAAGATTCACAATTGAGAAAGTAGGGGCTGAAACTTTTATTTAACATAAAAAAATTTTTTTCTGAAATTTCATTTCGTCAGAACTAATTTGTCTACATTCTTCATATGATTTTTAATAACGTGAAACTTCCTTTCGTTGGTGGTTTGACAGTCCTTGAAAAAGGATAAAAATTACTTA
Organism: Bacillus sp. 105MF; assembly: GCF_000374885.1. Classification (NCBI taxonomy): domain Bacteria; kingdom Bacillati; phylum Bacillota; class Bacilli; order Caryophanales; family Bacillaceae; genus Bacillus; species Bacillus sp. 105MF. The sequence continues at coordinate 60,177 of NZ_KB895585.1, forward strand.
AAGCATATAGGAGGATTATGAAATGAAAGTTCTGTTTGTATGCTCTGGAGGAATGTCCAGTTCAATTGTTGTAAACGCTTTAAAAAAAGAAGCGGAGAAGAAGGGAATTAATATGGATGTACACGCAATTGGAACGAGTGAAGTGGAAGAAGAGGTTAAGAACGGCTGGGACGTTGTAATGGTTGCTCCGCAAGTAAGGCATAGATTTGATGCAGTGAAAAAAATAGCAGATGAGCAGTCTGTTCCTTGTGGTATAATTCCGCCACAAGCTTATACACCACTTGGTGGACCGACGCTATTAAAGGCTGTGAATGAATTAATCCGTTAGGAGGGAAGTTTGATGAATAAGTTTGTCTCATTTCTTGAGAATAACTTATCTGGTCCAATGGCGAGGCTTTCTGAGCAAAGGCATTTACAAGCAATTCGTGATGGTGTAATTTCAGCATTACCGTTTATTATTGTAGGAAGTTTCTTTCTAATTGTGGCGTTTCCGCCTCTTCCAAAGGATAGTTTTATTTCACTATGGGCAGCCAAACATCAAACGAGTATTTTAATACCGTATCGGTTAACGATGTTTATTATGTCGCTCTATATCGCCTTTGGTATTGGATATAATTTAGCGAAAAGTTACAAATTAGATGCCTTATCAGGAGCGCAGCTTGCAGTCTGCTCATTACTTCTTACATTGACACCTGAACTCATTGATAAGAAAGGATTTATGCTCCCAATGACAAACCTTGGAGGGCATGGGTTATTTGTTACAATGATTGTTTCCATTTTATCGGTTGAGATTTTGAGATTCTGTAAGACGAAAAATGTGATGATTAAAATGCCAGAGCAAGTACCACCGTCTGTATCTCGTTCTTTTGAAGCACTTATACCTGCTGCTTTCGTTATTATTATTATGAGTATTATTACTGTTGTTTTTAGCATTGATTTACATCATTTAGTTGATAAGCTAGCTGCACCATTAGTAAAAGCTGGTGATAGTTATTTTGGAGTTATTCTACCTGTGTTTCTAATTACATTCTTCTGGTCATTTGGCATACATGGTGTTTCTGTTGTTGGGACAGTTGCCCGTCCTTTATGGGAAGTTTATCTTGGTAAAAACTCTGCTGCAGTTGCAGATGGAGCAAGCAGTATACCATTTATTGCACCAGAACCATTATACCAATGGTTTATATGGATTGGTGGTTCCGGAGCTACATTAGGGCTTGTATTAGCCATGATTGTCTTCGGTAGATCAAAGTATTCCAAAGCGCTGTCAAGAACGTGTATTGTACCTGGTATTTTTAATATTAATGAGCCAGTTATATTTGGGCTTCCAATCGTGTTAAACCCGATTTTAATTATTCCTTTTATTATTACACCATTAGTAACAGCGACAATTGCTTATACTGCAACAGCAATGGGACTGGTTACACCAACTTATATTATGCCGCCATGGACATTACCAGCTCCAATTGGTGCATATTTAGCGACGGGTGGAGATTGGAGAGCTGTTGTGTTAGTCTTCATTAATATAGCAATCTCATTCCTTATCTATCTGCCATTTTTTAAAATGTACGATAAAAATATGATTGAAGTCGAAAAGAGTGGTGATGGCGAGTGAGGTTCTGTGAACGTGTAATGATGCGAAATATGAAGAAATCATACAGATATGTATTAGAGTGATAGGCAACTAGTCTATCACTTCTTTCATGATTAAAGGTGAAACTAATCAGCTTTATTACAGTACCGTTTTCAAAAGAAATAACAAATGAAATTCAGCAAGCCTTATCTATAGAAGCTTCTAACGTACAACTTATATGTAGTTTGAATTTTAAGCTCGGGCTATGTTTTGCGAATGCAGTGAAAAAAGTCTGTAAACAATCTGATTTTCCAATAGAACAATTAGATTTAATTGACTCGCATGGTCAAACGATTTATCATCAGCCTGTTCAAGAGAAGACGATTGTTCCATCGACACTACAAATCGGAGAACCCGCAGTTATAGCCTATGAAACAGGAACAACAGTCATTTCAAATTTTCGAACAATGGATATGGCGGCTGGTGGTCAAGGAGCCCCTCTTGTTCCATATTCAGAACTTATTTTATATAGAGACCAAAATAAAAATCGATTACTTCAAAATATTGGTGGGATAGGGAATGTAACTGTAATTCCAAGCCGAGTATCTAAACAAGAAGTGATTGCCTTTGATACGGGGCCAGGAAATATGGTGATAGATGAAGTATGTCAGCGATTATTTCAGTACTCGTTTGATAAAAATGGTGAGATAGCAAGACAAGGAAGTGTCATAAATGAAATGCTTTATTCTTGTATGAGTCATTCGTTTTTTAAAACTGTTCCACCTAAGTCAACAGGAAGAGAACAGTTTGGAGAAGAGTTTACAGATGAATTGCTAAAGCGATTTAAGGAGCACCGTAAGGAAGATATTGTAGCTACTGTAACGATGTTTACAGCAAACTCGATTGTTCATCATTATCAAAAAGTTATTTCTCCTTATTATCATATTGATGAAGTTATTCTTGACGGAGGTGGAAGTTATAATAAAACACTTGTAGAAATGATAAAAGAGAGTTTGAAGGAGGCGCCCTGTAAAGTACTTATACAAGAGGAAATTGGGTATTCATCATCCGCAAAAGAAGCAATTGCTTTTGCTGTGCTAGCAAATGAAACATATCATCGTAATCCAAGTAATGTACCAAGTGCTACAGAAGACATCCTGTCGTTTTAGGTAATGTAACATTCCCTCCAATTGTGAGGTAAGAAAAAGTGGGTGGAAAGATGAAGTATATGATAGGTGTAGACGGTGGTGGGACGAAGACAGAAGCGATTGCATTTGACCAAAATGGTAAAGAAATAGCAAGAAGTATGAGCTGTTTCGGAAATGTTTTAATAGATTATGAGAAAGCTTTATCGCATATTATGGAGGCAATTGAATATTGTCAACAAAGCTTGTCTAAAGAGGACTGCGCTTGTATTTGTTTAGGGCTGGCGGGTGTGAAAAGTATAGATATTAATGTGTTAAAGGAACGTTTAATAGCGAGATATCAAACAAATATTGAAATTTATGATGATGCAGTAATTGCACATGCGGCCTTATTAGGAGGAAACGATGGTATTTTAACAATAGCGGGAACAGGTGCTATCTGCTTAGGGAAAAAAGGAGCAGAATATGAGTATAGTGGAGGATGGGGCCATATTTTAGGAGATGAAGGGAGTGGGTATTGGATTGCTTTGCAGGCGTTAAGAAGGATGACAATCGAGTATGATAAAGGTGAGCAATTTTGCAATCTTAGCAGAGTAATACAAAAGCAAGTTCCTATTCATACACCATTTGATATAAAACAACTTGTATATTCCTCACAGAAAGATCAGGTTGCTGCGATTGCCCCCCTTGTAATAGAGGAAGCAAGGAAAGGTAATGATGATGCGTTCAAAATTATATCAAAAGCTAGTGAAGAATTAGCCAGAATTACAGTTGACGTGTATAAGAAAATGTCATTTGAAGTACCAATTTCAATTGCAGTAAAAGGTGGAATTTTGTGCTCTGTACCAGAAATATATGCTAAATTTAAGAGGTATTGCGAAAACTATATTAATGAAATAAATTTTATTCAAAGTGAAATTTCATCAGCAAAAGGAGCTTATTTTTTAGCTGTAAAAAAATCTACTTTATTTTAAATACAGTTTTTCCATATAGCAGTCTTCTTTAAAAAGGAGGTGTTATATGGATTTTGGGATTAAAATATGGATTTTTTTATTTAGAATTTCATTTCCGATCTTCTTGCTTATCGTATGTATGAATATTATAGCCATTATAGGAATTGATAAGGTTCCGGTGCATAAACCGCAAGTTATAATACTTGTAAGTTTGTTTATAGCCTGGTCAATAGGATATATTTTACAATATATTAAATCCGTACGTGTTATTGCATGGAATTTGATAGGAATTACAACGGTAGCAAGTTTCATATTTTATTGTATGGCTTACTTCTATGCCACTTATGCTTGAAGAGTGTATTGAGAATAGTAAATAGAAAGATTATATGATTCATATCAACCAGTTTCTGTATGTAGTAGGTGCTTATATGGTTGGGAACATATTAACAGCATATATGATTATAAAATGGAAATACGGGATAGATATTCGAGATGTTGGTAGTGGAAATCCTGGTGCGAGGAATATGGGGCGTTTATACGGAAAAGTATATTTTATTGCTACATTTCTAGGAGATGCCCTTAAAGGGGCGATTGTTGTTTATGTAGCAAGAATCTTATTTGGGGAGTCTATATTTCTATTAATCTCGCTACTAGCAGTTGTTGTTTTGTTTTATTTAATTTTTAAGAGTTTTACAAAGGCTGGTTTAATTACAATCGCTTGTTTACCACTTTGTATGATTGCATACTTTTATTCTATGGTAGCGATTGTATTAAGTGTTTGCATTATTATATTGATTTTGTACGCACATAGAAAATAAAGGGGATTAAAACATGGGGTTAATGTATAAAATTGCTGATCAAGCATGGGAGTTTGAAAGTATTCATAAACTAAATTATAAAACATTCGTAGAAGAAATTCCGCAGCATGAACAAACAGAAGAGCGCAAACGCATAGATTTGTTCCATGAAGAAAATACGTATTTAAATACCTCATTTAGATGAGTGGTTACCAGAACGTGATGATCGTGTATATGAAATTCGTTTATTAGCTGTGGAGCAAGAATATCGAAACGGAAGAGCTTTACTCGGATTGATTCGATTTTTGCATCGCTATTTGCTTCTAAATGGGTGTGATTTAGCGCTCATTTTAGCCGATGTATATCACCCAAAAAACGCTTGAACAATCTAGTATTACAAGTCTTGTGACGAAAGAATATACATTTTGACCCGGACCCGTAGAAATCGCAGAAAATGTCCAGCAAGCATTTGCTTCTAATCCAATTTCGCATCGTTCCATTCAATTTAAAGCTGCGATGGAGAATGTGAAAAAACGATTATTGCTAATGTACCTGTCCCAAGCATGATTTGCACATGCTTGGGACAGGTACATTAGCAAATGATTCAATCGCTTTACAGCTAAAGTTATTAAAGGGACGTGGATTCGTTTTAACAAATGGTGAGACCATTTTTATACAATGAAATAGAGGAATTAGCGGAAAAGCAATTGGAGCATACACTGGGCTCTCTTTTGTATTTTATAATCATACTGTAAATCCGACTGCAACTTTATCTGTGTACATGGATATAGGAATGTACAAAGAGAACGGAAGTGTACCGTACTCTCAGTCTTGGAATTTAATATGCGCCTTACAAGAAGCATTAAAGAATTTTGAAGATGAAAACAAATTTAAGAAAATATATAGATGTATACCTTTATCGAAGAAGCAGTTACCAATATGGAATTACAACTTGTATCTCAAAAAAAGTATGCTTCATCTATCATTCTTACAATTGCACTAGATAAAGAACTTTCTTCTAAGGAAATAGGAGATTCATTAGCATTGCAAGGGTTTATTATCCATTATGAATCAAACTATTTACAACAAAATAACTGGATTCAAATTGCTTGCTTAAATCACTATAAAGAACGTGAAATGAAAAGAATGTTGGATTGCTTACAAATGCAGATAGAACAAGTACATGTATAGTACAGAAAAGACGGTTATGAAGACCGTCTTTCTTGTTTGATGCATTATGTATGTGTCGCTCCAAATAAGGATTCCATCTTTACTTTTCCTTTTTCTCGAATTTCTGCATTTGTATGTACCATGATATATCTATGTGCCCAAGCAATTGCGATAACATCATCTAACAGGCCGATTCCAATAATAGCTGCTAAATCTGGGATGAAATCGATTGACCATACATAATAGGAAAGTGCAGTTAATATAATTATTTTGGCTTTAGTAGGCAGTCCGTTCTTTTTTAAAGTGTAATATAAAATAATGCTCTCATACACACCGGATTTTCCTAATTTCGTTGCACCTTCATTTAATTTTTTCCATAGTTTCTGTTTCTCCATATAATCACTCCTTATTTCGTTTTTCCATTAATTTTGTAAAAGTATATTTAACATTATGTAAATGCGCTTAAAAATATAGATTTTTTAAAAGGATAGACAAACAATCGACAAAATAACCCTTTTTATCATTTCTTTCTTGTTGTTCATACTCATATGAGTATGAACAACAAGAATATTGGGGGGAGAAAACATGTGGATTTTGTTTGATGTAATAGCCGATATTATTCTGTTTTATCCGAGGACTGACGCGAAATTAAAATATCATATTGCGCAGCTAAGTGAACAAGAATGGTTTCGAGATGTACATGAAGATACAAGGTATACAGGGATCATTTGGAATAATCGGAAAATCAAGAGGCTGATTTTGTCACCTGCAAATATGAAATTGCTAACAAAATCAAAAGAGAAACAGAAAGAACTAATCCAAATCATTCATAGTGAGCATGAAAAAAGGAGATAAGAATTATCTTATTTTTCATATTTAGCGAAACAAGTGGTACAATGAGAGCTTAATGTGAAAAATGAGGAAAAGAAGTGATCTGTTTGAAAAACTTTTTAGAATTAGGAATTAGTGAGACATTTAATCATACATTACGTGAAAATGGGATTGCTGAAGCAACGCCAATTCAAGAGAAAGCAATCCCGGTTGTTATGGCTGGAAAAGATATAATTGGGCAAGCAAAAACAGGAACAGGGAAGACATTGGCGTTCGTCTTACCAATTCTAGAAAAAATTGATCCTGAGTCAAGTGATGTACAAGCTTTAATTGTTGCACCAACTAGAGAATTAGCACTACAAATCACAACTGAAATTGAAAAAATGCTTGTTCATCAAGAAAATATCAATGTTCTTGCGATATATGGTGGTCAAGATGTTGCGCAGCAAATGAGAAAGTTAAAAGGAAATACGCACATTGTTGTGGCAACACCAGGACGTTTATTAGACCATTTACGCCGCGAAACGATTGTATTATCCAATGTTTCTATGCTTGTATTAGATGAAGCAGATCAAATGCTTCATTTCGGCTTTTTATATGATATAGAAGACATTTTAGAAGAAACACCTGAGAGTAAACAAACGATGTTATTTTCAGCGACGATGCCAAAAGATATTAAAAAGCTTGCGAAGCGCTATATGAAAGAACCTGAGATGATTCAAATTCAAAGTGCGGAAGTAACGGTGAATAATATTAAGCAACGTGTTATTGAAACGACAGATCGGGCAAAGCAAGATGCACTGCGCCATGTGATGGACCGGGATCAGCCGTTTTTAGCAGTTATTTTTTGTCGTACAAAGCGTAGAGCGAGTAAGTTATATGATGATTTAAAAGGGTACGGCTATAACTGCGATGAGCTTCATGGTGATTTATCTCAAGGAAAACGGGAACGAGTAATGAAGAGTTTTCGTGATGCGAAAATTCAATATTTAATCGCAACAGATGTAGCAGCTCGTGGATTAGATGTAGAAGGCGTAACACATGTATTTAACTATGACATTCCAGAAGATGTAGAGAGTTACATACACCGAATTGGCCGAACTGGACGCGCTGGTGGATCAGGCCTTGCAATTACATTCGTTGCACCGAAAGATGAAATGTATTTAAAAGAGATTGAAAAAGGCATTGGCGCAACGTTGCAAAGACAAGAGTTGGAACTACCTGTTAAACAAAACGATGATGCGAGTGAAAAAAAGAAAAAACAGCAAATCAAAAAACCAAAGAAAACAGGTCAATACGGTCAAAAAGATAACCCTGGGGGATCAAAGAATACAAAACAACGATCATTTCATAAACCAAGTGAAAAGAAAAATAGCAAAAAGCAAGGTCAGCAGAGACGCGGTAGATAATATAGAGTAAGTGTTTATAGTGAAAAGTCGTTTCCTTTTAAAGAAGGGAACGACTTTTTTTGTTTTTGTGTACAGCAGGTGAATAAATGTAAACAATTCTTTTTTGTTCATTAAAGTAGAAGGATAATTTAATTAGGATGTTGTATACATCATTAGGAAACATGTGGTAAAAACAACTTGATTCATTTTAATTTGTATGACACTTTTTCACAGGCTACGCATATATTTATACTAGACCGACAGTCGGTCTAGATGAAAGGAGTTTCTTTGTGAGAACAGTAAAAGAATATGAAGAACGTAGAAATGAAATTCTGGATACAGCAGAAAAACTGTTCGTTTCTAAAGGGTATATGAAAACAACTGTAAATGATATTTTACGAGAAATTGGTATTGCGAAAGGAACATTTTATCATTATTTCAAATCAAAAGAGGAAGTAATGGACGCTATTATTACGCGGATTGTAAATGCAGATGTAGTGGCAGCGAAAAAGATTGCCTCAAGTCCTAATATCCCTGTGTTGGATAAATTGTTTCAAATTTTAATGGTGCAAGTGCCGAAAGCAGGCGGGAATAAAGAAAAAATGATTGAACAATTTCACCAGCCAAATAATGCAGAAATGCATCAAAAAAGTTTAGTGCAAGCTATTTTACATTTAACACCTGTTTTAACAGAGGTAATTGAGCAGGGAATCAAAGAAAAAATTTTTGAGACGGCTTACCCCCAGGAAACAATGGAGTTCTTGATCGCGTCTGCACAAGTCATATTCGATGAAGGATTGTTTCAATGGCAGCCGCATGAAGCAATGCAAAGAGCAAAGGCGTTTATCAATATAATGGAAACGACTTTGGGAACTAAAAAAGGAACGTTTAATTACATTTTGGATATTTTGATGAGGCAGTCGGTCTAGACCCTTGATGAAAGGTGTGTATACGATATAAAATCTTTCCCTAAAGATTTTAACCTCATGGTGATTGGACAAATTGTATCTATCTTAGGTTCCACCCTTTTAGTTTTGCTTTATCACTCTATGTACTGGATATAACGGGGCGTGCGGATATTTATGCTACTTTGTATGCTATATCGAGTGTCCCTTTGTTGTTGTCACCTCTTGGCGGGGCTATCGCTGATAGATTTAACCGACGTAATTTGATGGTACTCTATGACATGATAAGTAGTGTTATTATTTTCTGCTTTCTTTTATTATTATCAGTCGGCAAGACTTCCGTGGTACTTATCGGTGTTGTTATGGTTTTGCTAGCGATTATTAGTGCAATGTATTCCCCTGTTGTTATGGCGAGTATTCCGCTGCTCGTTACGGAAAAAAAAGCTAGAACAGGCAAATGGTATCGTGAATGGTGTTCAAGCTTTGTCGGGTGTAGCGGCACCTGTTTTGGGCGGAGTGCTATACGGCCTTGTAGGGTTAAAAATACTTGTTGTGCTGAGTGGTATCACTTTTTTCTTGTCAGCAATATTAGAGACGTTTATTAAGATTCCGTTTGTTAAAAGGAAACAGGATGAGCATATTGTGCCAACAATCGCAAAAGACTTGAAAGTTGGATTTACCTATGTTGTCAAACAGCCTTATATATTGAAATCCATGACATTAGCCGCTTTGCTCAACTTGATCCTTACACCACTCTTTATTGTCGGTAGTCCAATCATTTTACGAGTAAAGATGCAAAGTAGCGATACAATGTATGGTATCGGGATGGGATTCATAGATTTTGCTACAATCTTAGGGGCTTTATCTATCGGTTTCTTTGCGAAAAAGATGCAAATGAAAACAATATATCAGTGGATACTTATGATTGCTCTATTAATTGTACCGATGGCGGTCTCCATTATGCCACTTGTTCTTAGATTTGGATACTATCCGTCATTTATCCTCTTTATCTTGTGTGCAATTCTTATTACAATGGCAATGACCATTATCTCCATTTTCGTTATTACAGTCGTACAAAAGAAAACACCTAACGAGAATTTAGGAAAAGTCATGGCAATTATTACAGCGGTAGCGCAATGCATGGCACCTATAGGTCAGGTCATATATGGATTTATGTTTGAAATTTTTAGTATAAAAGTTTACTTACCTATATTGTTTGTAAGTCTTATAATGATAGTAATAGCAATTGTAACGAAGGGAATATTGAGAAATGAGGGGGAAACGGCGTGATATGATTTGGTTATTCCAATGGAAGTATTGAAACAACTACTATATTTCAATATATTTCCAATCAAATTCCCCCCAATGAAATTCATGTTTGACACTTATAATTTATTTGGTACACATGTTATTGTTCTGTGATTACTACCAGTATTATTCATTTGAAACTCCTTTTTATATTGTTATTCTCTTAAAACTTAGAGGCTATTATAAGTTGACAATCCAATATTTTTTGAAGAAAATACAGTTGTAGGAATGTACGTTCTGTTCGTTGGAGGACTAGCAATTTCAAGTGTATCTACATAAAAGGAGATGTTTCTAATTGAAGAATACAAGACAAAAAATTACTACTTTTTTAATGTTTGACGGCAATGCAGAGGAGGCTATGGCTTTATATACTTCTTTATTTGATCAATCAGAAATTATAAATATTTCTCGTTACGGTGCAAATGAGCCTGGTAAAGAGGGAACTGTAATGCATGCTACATTCACATTAAATGGACAAGAGTTCATGTGTATAGATAGTAGTGTGAAACATGAATTCACATTTACTCCTTCAATGTCACTATATGTAAATTGTGATGCAGAGGCGGAAATTGATGAAGTCTTTACTAAGCTAGCGCAAGAAGGAGAAGTTTTAATGCCGCTTGCAGTTTATCCATTTAGCAAGAAATTCGGTTGGCTTAATGATATGTATGGTGTTTCTTGTCAGCTAAACTTTTCTGCAAACTAGGTCTATGTTAGTAAATAAAAACGTATTCTCAATCTAATGAGTAATACGTTTTTTTATTCATTTAGAATTTTGCTTTGTAAGTTCTGCTAGTGATTTTAAGTGAAATTCCCTCTTATTAAGTCAAATGGGTTGATTTAATATTTCAGAGATAAATTGTGGTATAATTTACATATAGGGGGAAAGTAGATGACACAACATAAAGAAGAACAAATGAATCAAGCACTTGCACTGTTTTATTTTGCATATAAAACATTTACAGAAAAACCAGATGAAATTATAAAAGAGTATGGTATACAGCGAGTTCATCATCGAATCTTATTTTTTATTGCTCGTTTTCCTGGGCTTAGTATAAATGAATTGTTATCTCTGTTAGAAATAAGTAAACAAGCTCTTCACGGGCCACTCCGTCAGCTTCTTGAAAAGGGGCTTATTGAAAGCAAGGAAGCAGAACACGATCGTCGTGTGAAACAGCTTGTCCTAACGACAGAAGGAGCAGAGCTAGAGAGAAAACTAAGCGATGTACAAAGAGAACAAATGAGCAGTATTTTTTCAAAATTTGGTGAAACATGTGAAGAGAATTGGCATCAAGTTATGACTGAACTAGCAAATAGCCGTTTAGGTTTTGATGCATGGTTATCTAAGCGTGAAGAACCAGTTGATTAAAATGAGTAAATAAATCATTCATCTGTTTTTTGAGTTTGAAAAAGAACCGATTTTATCCATGTATTTTGGCAACTATGGATAAATCATAGAATAAATGGATAAAAAATTAACATTACCAGATACTTTATTACGTGTACGCATTGCAAAATTTAAATTTTCATTTCCGGAAGGGGATTATTATGATAAAACTTGTACTCATTCGTCACGGACAAAGTTTATGGAATCTTGAAAACAGATTTACAGGATGGACAGATGTAGACTTATCAAAAAATGGATTAAATGAAGCAAGAGAAGCAGGTGCAATTTTAAAAAACAATGGATATACGTTTGATGTTGCGTATACATCTGTTTTAAAACGGGCAATTCGAACGTTGTGGATTATTCTACATGAAATGGACCTTGCATGGGTTCCTGTACATAAATCATGGAAGTTAAATGAAAGACATTATGGAGCATTGCAAGGATTAAATAAGGATGAGACAGCAAAGAAATATGGTGATGAGCAAGTTCATATATGGAGAAGAAGTACTGATGTAAGACCGCCAGCACTTACTGAAGATGATCCAAGGTATGAAGCTGATGATCCAAGATATAAGTTGTTGAAAAAAGGTGAATTTCCACTTACTGAGTGCTTAGAGGATACGGAACAAAGAGTATTGGACTTTTGGCATAATGAAATTGCACCGATGTTACAATCTGGTCAAAAGGTAATCATCTCATCACACGGGAATACAATTCGTTCGCTTGTAAAATATTTAGATAATCTATCGGATGATGGTGTTGTATCATTAAATATTCCGACGAGTATACCACTCGTATATGAACTAGATGAAAATTTACGCCCAATTCGTCATTACTATTTAAGTATGGATGGTGAAGTTCCGGAAGGTGTGATTCCGAAACATATATCCTGATAAAAAATATTTGTGAAAATTTGAAATGTATGCTTGTCTACATATAAAATGTAGATTCATTATAAAAGATGTGGCTTCCTTCTCATGTATATGCAATGCAGCTAACTTTAGAAGGTTGTCCATGTCTTTTGTCATAATGAGAGGGAAATCAGCATGTAATGATATCGTGAGAAGTTTTTGAATGGAGGGTGATGTGATTGACGGTCTCTAACATTCGAGTTGGTTTGTTTCTTCTCGTATTAGTCTTTTTATTTCTTATTTTCTTTTATTGGAAAAATGAAGAATTGTACGAAGAAAAAAAGCAACTTATTCGAAAAACATGGTATGGTGTGTTTATTACATCAGTCACAATGTATTTAATGATGAAAGGAATTGATTTAACCCTCTGGAAAAATATTTTGATGTTCGTTGCAATGGTGGTATTTGTTGATATTGCATTTATTTTAACTCCAAACATTTCTGAAATATGGGGTGCAAAATTTAGTGATATCGGAAAGACCGTTCAATCTATTAAACGATCATTAATTGCTTCGAAAGCACGAGGTGAGATCTACACAACAATTATTCAAAATGTAAACCCAGCAGCATTTGGTACGATGGAGTGGCAAACTGAAACAGAATATGCACAAAGTTTAAATGTGTTTCTTGATACGTATGCAGAAAAAATTGGGGCGAAGATTGTGGTATTTGTGACAGAAGATGAATTAAATACGAATTTTCGTGGTATCCGTTCTCAATTTAGTATTACAGTTCCTGTGGAACATATAGAACAATTAAATGAACAGAAAGCAGTGCAAGTTGAAAATGTTGGTATCATACCAGCCAAAACAGTAAAAGATGTTTGTATTGTTATTGATGGTCAAAAGAATAATCTTCAAGACCGGGATTTTGAAAATGTATATAACTTAACAATTCATCATAGTTATTTTAGTAAGTAAGGACAGAATCTAAATTCTGTCCTTTTCCTTTATACATAATGTAGAACAAATTTCGAGAAAATGGAACAAAGTTGAATAAAATCGGACAATCATTCCTACACTAGCACGTAGAGGTGATTGTAGTGGAAAAAGAATACGGTAGTGAATTTTTCAAAGAAGAAGCTGAAGATGCAACAGATTTCTCTTTAATAAAAGGAGATACAATGCAGCAAGTAGAAAATTTAGAAGAAGAATTAAAAAGAAAAGGATAAAAGTGCACCATTTCTATATTTAATATATAATAAAGATAGATAAAAGTTGTATCTTTTTTACAAAAGGGGGAGGAGAAAATGCAAGAAATGAAACAACAAAAACTTGCTTTTTTTAAGAAAGAAAAAGAAGATTCAAATACAGATTTCTCTCTTGTGAAAGGTGCATTAACGGAAAATATTAATCGACTAGAAAAGATCGTGAATGGTGATGCATCAAAATATATACAGGGGAAAAACTTGAAAGAAAATGCATAGGTGCATTTTCTTTTTTATTTTTTCTTCATTCCTATCGCAAATTCTTCGAAATCTAGCTTTTCATAGAATGGAATGTATTCAGCTGTACAAATTAATTGCAAGTGTAGGTTCTGTTTTTTGCATTCTACAATTAATTTTTGAACGATCTCCTTTCCAATTCCGCGATTTTGAAAGGAGGGATGAACGACTAATCCACATAGATAAGCGTTAATTATCCCATCTGAAATAATACGTCTGGTTCCAATTAATTGATCGTTATCATAAGCACTTATGACAAAAGTACTTTGAATGAGAGTATGATGCAATTGCTCTTTTGAAAGCTTTAAATAGTCATCCCCACTGATTATTAGTTGCATCAATTGGGCTTTTACGGGCAGTTGATCCTCCGCCTATCTTACTCGTTTTTCTTTGAATCTTGAGGTGGGGATTTTACTGCCCGTTAATGCGGGGTAAATTGAAAATGTGTTCAGGACAAGGAAGGTTTTCTGTAAAATACATATGCATTCTCCTTAATTTTTTAAATGTAGTATAAAATTATACTAATATTATGTGAAATGGATATGGGATAGTTTTTGATAAATAGAAGTGATAGATCTACACCTTTAATAAAAAGTAAAATGATGAAGCATGGTATAATGGTAAAGAAAAGAATAATTTGAAATTCAAAGATTTATCCAATCAGTTTTATTTAAGAGAGGAGCTTCAAAATGTATTCTAATTTAGAACAATTAACAAAGCACCCTGTATTTTATCATTTTGCAGAAATTTCAAAGATTCCAAGAGGATCTGGAAATGAAAAAGAAATTAGTGATTATTTAGTTGAATTTGCAAAAGATCGTAATTTAGATGTTGTACAAGATGAAGCATTAAATGTAGTCATTAAAAAGACAGCAACTGACGGTTATGAAAATGTTCCTGCAATTATTATTCAAGGCCATATGGACATGGTTTGTGAGAAGAACCAAGCAACCGTTCATGATTTTGAAAAGGATCCAATTCAATTACGAATCGTTGGGGACATGCTGTATGCAAATCAAACGACTTTAGGTGCTGATAATGGTATTGCGGTTGCGTATGCATTAGCACTATTAGATTCAACTGATATTCCACATCCAGCTCTTGAGGTTGTAATTACAACAGAAGAAGAGACAACAATGGGTGGTGCTTTTGCTGTTGATGCGAAGCACTTTGATGGGAAAATATTTATTAATATCGACTCTGAAGAAGATCATAAATTACTAGTGAGCAGTGCAGGTGGAGCGAAGGCAGTTGAAACGATTCCTGTTGCTTGGGAAGAAGTACCTGCTGAACTAGAAGCATACCGTTTATATGCTGGAGGCTTAAAAGGTGGCCACTCTGGTATGGAGATTGATAAACAAAGAGGAAATGCCAATAAAGTTTTAGGACGCGTTCTTCATGATTTATCAAATGAAATTTCATTTAACATGAGTGGAATTCACGGTGGATTAAAAACAAATGCGATTCCGCGTGAAAGCGTAGCAACAATTTTATTATCTGTAAATGATGTACAAAAGGTAGAAGAGAAAGTAGCAGAATGGACACGTATTTTCCAAGACGAGCTACGTGCTGTAGATCCTGATGTACATGTTTCTCTTACAAAATTAGAAGAAAAAGTAGAAAAAGTATTTGCAACAGAAACACAGAAACAACTTATTTCTTCTTTATTCTTGATTCCAAATGGCATTCAAAGCATGAGCATGGATATTAAAGGACTTGTAGAAAGCTCAACAAACTTAGGTGTTATTGAAACGTTACATAATGAAATTAAATTAAGAAATGAAGTAAGAAGCTCTGTAAGCAGTTTAAAACAGCACATTACGAATGAAATTAAGTATATTGCAGAATTAGTTGGGGCGCAATTTGAAAAGGAATCAGAGTATCCAGAATGGCCGTATAATCCCAATTCACCAATTCGTGATTTGTTTGAAAAAGTGCATAAAGAAAAATATAACAAAGATGCTGAAATCTTTGCAGTGCACGCTGGTATTGAATGTAGTGTATTTGTTCAAAAAATGCCTGAATTGGATGCCATCTCATTCGGACCAGATATTTTCAATGTTCATACGCCAGATGAACATATTAGTATTTCATCAGTTATAAATAACTGGGGATACTTCATTGAAGTAATGAGAGAAACGAAATCACTAGCATAAATATAAATGAATCAAACTGCCTAAGGTCCCCCTTAGGCAGTTTTTTTGCTGCATTGATATAGATAAAACAAAGAAATTCTTATATAGATACAATGAAGTTGATATCTGTAATGTTAGTTAAGGAGCAAGGAACACTGCGAAAAAAAGATAATTTCACATACTGTATTGAAAGAAAAAATAAAATACTATCTATTTGTAGAAATAGACAGTTTGATAAAATGTTAATGATATGATTAAAAAGAATTGCGAAAAATATATTTAATAGAATTTTTATAAGGGAGAAGATATGAAAAAAAGATATAAAAGGTTATTTATTATAAGTGCAATAGCAATAGGAGTCAGTGCATTCTCATACTTACAAAATAATTTAATAAGTGTAAGTAAAATATCAATAACATCTAGTAAGATACCTTCTAATTTCAAGGGATTTAAAATTGTACAGTTATCGGATTTACATAGTAAAAAATTTGGAGAAAACCAAGAAGTTTTAATTGAAAAAGTAAAAAGCTTGAACCCTGATATTATCGCTATTACAGGAGATCTAATTGATAGTAAGAGGTATGATGCAGAGGCGAGTTTAAAGGTAGTGAAAGAGCTTGTAAAACACTATCCCGTTTATTTTGTTACAGGAAATCATGAATTATGGTCAGGGAGGTATGATAGTTTAGAAAAAGAGTTGAAAAGATATAATGTGACAGTTTTGAGAAATGAACATGAACGTATTCAAAAAGAGGGGCAGGAAATTTGCCTTCTCGGCATAGATGATCCGGCATTTACCGCGAAAAATAACGATGAAAATGAAGAGATGTCTACAGTGAAAAATGAAATCGTTAAAGCGAAAAATGAGGTAGATCAGGATGAATATAAAGTACTACTTTCACATAGACCTGAACTTTTACAAGTATACGCTGAGCAACAAATTGATTTAGTTTTAACAGGGCATGCCCATGGAGGACAAGTAAGACTACCTTTTATTGGAGGCTTAGTTGCACCTAATCAAGGCATATTACCCAAATACACAGCAGGTTCATATAAGGAACAAGGTACTTCCATGATAGTAAGCAGAGGGTTAGGGAATAGCATCATTCCTCAAAGGATTTTTAATAGACCAGAAATTGTAGTCGTACAACTGGATTAATTTGTACGACTTTTTTTTATTAGCTTTGAGTGACGTTGCGGTGGTTCATTCACTATAACTCTTTTAATAGAAAATAAGATAACAAATGTAAGTAACAGAAAATATGTATGATGAAAGATTGGTGTTTTCTAAAAAGTACAAGTATCCATTACAATTTTGTTAAATTTGTTCTACGCTACATAAACTAACAAATTTTGACGTTCTTTCTTTGTTATAGTGTAAATAATTAAAATACTCAGTTTTCATTCAGATTAGAATGCTTATGGCTTGTGCATATAAAAAACTAATTATAAAGGAGTGTACACATGCATAAAGAATTTGAAATTGAGGAATATACTGCAATTGAAGAACAAATTCATTATTATAGTCAATGTTTATTGGTGAATCATCCTGAGCAAATTGTGAAGTATTTAGAAAAAAGGTTAGAAAAATATACAGAAACATTAAAATATGCACATTTGTATCCCGAAAAAGTTATTTTGCCTATCCAGCAGTTAGTAATTGAGTATTCTTTAGATCTTGCTAGAATTAGAAAGTATTTAAATTTAGAAACGTAGCCTATAAATAATGATTTAAAATGAAACAGAGTCGACAGTGAGAAATGAATTCTATTGTCGACTCTGTTTCATTGTTCTATAGACAATGTATTAGTTGTTAGAAAGATTGAAAAGATAATACTCATAAATATAATTTGACATATAATAATCTAAGAGTAAAATAAAAGTGAGTACTCACTCATTTTGAAAAGGAGGAGATCTTATTGCAACAACCTTCAGTCATTTTACAAGATGTATCAAAGTGTTTTGGAAAAAAAGAAGTACTGCACAATATTTCACTATCTGTAGCAGAGACAGAGATTTTTGGTTTAGTAGGTCCATCCGGGTCTGGTAAAACGACGCTTATTAAAATGATTGCTGGCATTAGTGAATCAACAGTAGGGAATGTAATAGCATTAGGGGTACAAATGCCAAACTTAAACGGCATGAAGCAAATAGGTTATATGGCACAAGCCGATGCGCTGTATGAAGAATTATCAGCTTATGAAAATGCAGATTTTATCGCAACAATGTATGGATTGAAAGGTAAACATAAGAAGGAGAGAATTGAAGAAGTTTTTACATTAGTTGAATTATCAGAGCATGCTAAAAAACAAGTACAACACTTTTCAGGGGGGATGAAAAAGCGGTTATCTCTAGCGATGGCACTTTTACATGAACCAAAGCTTTTAATTTTAGATGAGCCAACGGTTGGAATTGATCCAGTTCTTCGTAAATCTATTTGGGAAAAATTTTATGAGCTCAAAGGGAAAGGAACAACGATTATTGTGACAACACATATTATGGACGAAGCTGAATTTTGTGAACGTCTTGGATTAATTAGAGATGGGAAGTTAATTGCAACAGGAACTCCAAATGATTTAAAAGATCGAACTTCATCAGGACGGATTGAAGATGTCTTTCTATTGGAAGGAGCGGTTGAATCATGAGAGTCGGTGGTGTAATTATTCGGATTATTCGTCAGTTTCTTCGGGATAAACGGTCACTTGCGATGATGTTTGGAGCGCCAATGTTACTCCTTTGGTTATTATCGCTTGTGTTTACACAAAAGGATTACACTCCTCATATTGCATTAATAGATGTTCCAGCACCTATAGTAGAATCAATGAAAAAGCAAGATGCTACCATCTATGAGTATAGTAAAGATGAAGCGTATTCTAAATTAAAAAATCAACAAATAGATGCCATTATCACTTTAGAACATGGAAAAGCGAATGTATTGCTAGAAGGTAGTGATTCTTCAAAAAACCGTGCAGTGCTACAGACATTACAAAAGGCCACAGAAAAAAATGATATGCCCGGTATGAAACCAGAAATTGATTTTTTACATGGTTCCGCAGATTTCACGATGTTTGATGGACTTGGACCGGTATTAATTGGCTTTTTTACATTCTTCTTTGTTTTTATTTTATCAGGAGTTTCCTTTGTACGAGAACGTTTAAGTGGGACGTTGGAAAGATTATTATCTACTCCAGTGCGCCGCTGGGAAATTGTTGTTGGTTATATAATTGGATTTGGTATTTTTGCGTTTTTACAGTCTGTTATCATTGTAAGTTTCTCTGTCTATATTCTTGATTTATATGTAGCAGGGTCACCGTGGCTTACATTACTAATTACATGTATGCTTTCACTAACAGCGTTAACACTAGGCACTTTTTTATCGGCATACGCCAATAACGAATTTCAAATGATTCAGTTTATCCCACTGGTCATCGTACCGCAAATTTTCTTTTCAGGTTTATTTCCAATGGAATCAATGAATAAGTGGCTGCAAATGCTAGGTAAGTTATTCCCACTCACATACGGTGCTGATGCAATGAAACAAGTGATGATTCGTAATCAAGGATTTACTGAAATTGCGGGAGACCTTTGTGTGTTACTTCTTTTTGCGATAGTATTTGCAGTAGGGAATGTATTTGCTTTGAAGAAACATCGCAAAATATAATGTTTATAAAAAAGGGGCTTTACGAATGAAGAAAGATTGGCTGGAAGAATTAATTGCTGCTACAGACACAGATAAACGTAATGAACGTCAAATGCGTATATTAGAAGCAGCGGTTGATATGTTTGGAGAAAAAGGATATGCATCAACTTCAACGAGTGAAATTGCAAAGCGTGCTGGTGTAGCGGAGGGAACAATCTTCCGCTACTATAAAACAAAAAAAGATTTACTATTAGCGGTTGTCATGCCAACATTAACAAAGTTTGCTGCTCCATTTTTTGTACAGGCTTTTGCAAAAGAAATACTGGAGAATACGTATGAAACGTATGAAGAATTTTTAAGAAAAGCAATTCGAAATCGATTTGAATTTGCTAAAAAACATTTTCCAATGTTAAAAATTTTAATACAAGAAGTACCGTTTCAACCAGAATTAAAAAATGAAATACAACAATTAGTAGAGAAGGAACTTTTTTCTCGCTTTAAAAAATTAATTGTACATTTTCAAGAACAAGGACAAATTATTGAAATGCCAATCCCTTCAGTTATCCGCTTTACTTTATCAGCTATAATGGGGTTAATTTTAACTCGATTTTTATTATTACCTGAAGAAAAATGGGACGATGAAGTGGAAATTGAAAATACGATTCAATTTATATTGTATGGACTAACACCACAAACGTTGCTATAACAACGTTTGTGGGTTTTGATTTTCGTATTTGCAAACAAAGAGTATCTATGTAGTGGATTCATCTATTGCAGGAAACTGTGTCGTTTCAAAAGTAGACAACCTACGTTTCTATGATTCTCCATCTTGGCAGGATAAAGATGTTGCTGGTACTTTAGATACAGGATTAGGATTCAAGTTTATTGATAAAGTGTCCGTAAATGGTTCACCACAGTATAAAGTGAAAAATTCTCGTGGAAGTGTGTACTACATTACAGCTAGTGATGCATATGTGAATGTACGTTAACATAATGAAAAAGAAGTCGGCTCTTTATTTGAGCCGGCCTTTTTATATACTCGTTTGTTTTGCTATACCCCGTATGTCATTTCATCCAAAAATTCTCCTCCATTTCTAAGACATATTACTATCCTAGAAATTGCACAATTAAAATAATGCTTTCTTGTTCCGATTGGTTCTTCTGGAACAAGTTCTAAATCGTAAAACATTTCCTCTTTTTTATGAAAATACATTTTCCCAACTTTTTCTGGTGATTCTGATGGATAATATTGATATACAACTATCTCCCCATCTTCAAATTCTTTATTCATTGTTATATGGATTGCCATAGTTTATCTCCTCCATTTTTATTCTGTATCTATATCGGGGATTTTCAAAGGGCGACCTGACCTTAAAGTTGCATCATGTGCTGATTTATAATCTGTTTTAAAATTATGGAGGAAAGGGAAGAGCTTGTAAATACAAAAATATACAAATGAAATTACTAATTATGTTTTAGTAAGATAGTGATTGGGTCAGGGGAGGCATATTGGATAATGTAACTTTCTATGTTACTGCAAACGAAGCCTATGTTTAAGTGAAGTAAGAGTTACAAAAGAGCATCCACTTAAAGGATGCTCTTTTGTATAACATATTCTTTGCTGTTTGCTCAATCATTTTACCGAAGTTGCTATACTCATCTATCCAGAAAGTTTGAAAGACATTTAGCTAATCAAGGCTTAATTTTCTAATACTAATATTAATTTTTTTAAGTGTCAATTAGGTCAGTGTTGCAGCGCTTATAATGAATTTCATAACATTCTTCTTCAGAAAATATTTGTGCAATTTGCCCCGTACTCTTATCAGCAATTATAAATTCATTAGTTTCAGAAATGTTCCAAAGTTCCTCAATAGATTTTGTGAAATTCAATATTCTAACATTTGCCCATACCGGCTCTAAACAATTAGGAACTAATATAAAATATTCTGTTTTATGATTTGAAAAACTTAAAGAGCCTAAAGAATTTTCAATCCATAAAATATACTCACTCTTAACATCACCAATAGGAATATGAAATGTTGGCTTAGAGTCAACATTACGAAACTTTTTCAATGCTGTGTCGAACAGTTCTATCCATGCAGAATCGGGATTTTCAAATTCAATAAGTTCTAAATTTGAAAATTGGCTAATGACTTTTTTAGCATTGATTAATGCTTTTTTTCTACGAATCTTCTCATTTTGATATATCATAATTTTCCTGCTTCTCATTTGTTATAATAAGTGTGATGATCGTTATTAAATCCGTAAATGTTAGAGTATCTTTCCTTCTTAAAATCAGAAGTATACGGATTAGCTCCATCTTTGGGTATACCTGCATGTGTATGTAATACGCCATCATTAATATGCTCAAAAATAACTCGTTTACCTTGAGGTGTATCGTACTCATAATAACGTCCATGTTGAGCGTGGTTAGCACTATATTCATAGTTCTTAGATTCATACCCTTTTTTAGGTATATCATCTCCTACTTGCCATTGGCGTGTAGGTTGTTGTGACATAGGAACACCAGCTAAATCTTTAGCTTTATTAAATGCAATATCAGAAGACTGGATTTTTTGAAGAGTATCCTTAGCATTTTGAATTGATTTATCCCAAACATATCCACCGTGTGCAACAGCACCAACACCAGCCACTGTAGCAGCTGCATTTAATGGAAGAACAATTGGTGATGCCAATCCACCAGTTCCTACTTCTGCGACGATGGTTAAGAAATTAGAGCCGCCTATGACTGAAAAACCTTCAAAAATTTCTACAATAGATCCTACCGTTGATAAAACATGTCCAGTAAGCCTTCCAGCTTGGTAGGTTGTCTTGCTTTCTAATTTATCATTATCAGGTGGTGTTAGTCCAAATATAGTCTTCTGCTACTGCACTGCCAGCACCTTGTATAAAGTCCCAAGCACTTTCATACATAGATTCCACTTTATTATCAAAGGCACCACTTATTTTACTATAGTCCTCATAAATATTTTCGACACCATGTTTAAACTTATCCAGTAAAGATTCATCTTTTTTCTCACTATTTAATGGACCACACATTGCTCCTTCTTCAATTGAACTACCATTTAAAAGGTTGTCAGCCTGACGCTTCCTATCTTCTTCAATCGCCTGAATGGAAGCCGTCCACTCCATATTCAA
>NZ_KB895586.1:0-77854 GCF_000374885.1 Bacillus sp. 105MF
AACGAGATGAAGACTGTCTGTATATATCTTACGGTTCCAACGTTTTTCCCGAACAATCATTTGAAACGCAAAGCGCTTCGCCTGATTAAATATTTCGATTGTCTCTGCCAATGCATCTACCATTTCATGCGGTACATCTATCTTATAGATCCGTTTCGAAAAATACGCTTTCTTCACCTGTTCTCACCTCATTTTATTTGATAAGATCATTATACACCAAAACAAACGTATGTTCTATTGAAAAAGAAACATTTTCTTTAAAAAAGACAAAACTGATTCATCCCCCACCTTCACTTCATTTAGAGGAGGGGGTCTTCTCGGTCAAAATGATAAAAAAACTTCCACCTATTATAGGGTGGAAGTTTTATCTTCTGGTAATAGCCTTTTCGGACGAGAAAGATGATGTTCTGTTAAATGCATGGCGTACTCGTAAAATAGCTGTCTCGTCAGTTCACTATATTCTTGTAATGATTCGGATTGAAATATAGTTCTTCCAGGTTTGGAATTGGCTTCAAATAGCCAAATCTTCTCATCTTTATCTAAACCTAAATCAAAACCAATTTCTCCAATATTTCCTTCCGTTTGCTGATCTAAAATAGAACTTAGTTGCAAGGCTGCACCTGTCAATTTATTCGTGATTCGAACACGCTCCGTTGCATCAGAAAAAATATCTTGGAGTAGTTTTACTTCTCCGCCGCTATTTATATGAGTTGTCATACTGCCTTTCCCGGCGATTTTTGCAACGATGGCACTGACTCTCCAATTCCCAAAACGATTTTTATTTGTATGAATGCGAAAGTCTACTGGCTGCCCACCTATACGTAATAATACAATTCCTTGTTGAACAATAAATGTTTTTAAATCATGGCCTTGCATAACATGATTGATAAGTGTTTCTAAAGAGTGATACTTTCGTAATTTATTCTGCCCTGCCTCGCGGTAACGACAATAATAACTGTTTTCTGAAGTGGAATAAAGGATTTGATAAATATTTCGTCCAAGACTACCATGCACAGGTTTCATATAAATGTGTTTATATGATGATAAGAAATTCTCTACTTGCTCGAAGTGCTGAAATGTTTCTGTTTGAGGTAACAGAGAAGCGACTGTTTTTTCATTTGTAAGCAGCTGGTGTATATTCCATTTGTTAAAAAAACCTGGGTTAAACCATGGAATGGTGTACTTCGTTTGTAATCGTTTTTTTGTTCTGAGAATAGGTTTGTAAAGTTCTGCTTCTCGATTAGGTAGCCGATCATAAATAACGTTTGGAAAAGGAACTTTACATTGTATCCAGTTTTCCTCTTTAAAAAAGTATCCATCAATTGTTTCCTCATCCCAGTTCATATGTTGTGCACCAAATAAGAAAACAAATGGATGTAAAGAGTGGGGTGGGGTCAGTAACTCCTTGAAACTGATGGAACGATTGCCAATTGGATTAGCAGCTGATTCTGTAAAACCTGTTGTGAAAATACCGATCAATGGCCCAAATACAAGTGTTTGATTTTGAATGAAAGCATGCACGGTAGTTGGAAATGGAAGATAAAGTTCTTTCGCAATTTGTTCGCCAATTATAATTTCGTGAGCATAAGTATAATGAATTTCAATATTTTCACATGTCGTATTTCGTGTGCCGAAGGAAAGAAATGTAAGGGGAGAAGTACTAGAAAATATATAGGGCAATGTTAGCGATCTTGGATGATCGATAGAAATTTGTAATGTGTAAATATGATCTTTCAATGTAATAGTCACTCCTTTTTCAGTTACGGTGTAAATCGATTAAACCGTAATGGGCCGCGGGAAGCTTCTTCGGCCAGTGAATAATCATGCTGTTTTCGCATTCGCATATATAATCCTAAGTGCTCTATTTTATCCATTATGTAAAAAGAGAAGAGAGAACTGCTCAATTGTTTTTTATTTCTATTGTGCAATTGCGCGAATGGCTTCAGTACATTGCAAACATGCTCCCATATCATTATACTGTTGTCCGTATAACGATATTCTATTTTTGGATGATCTATGTTTTAGGGCGAGAGAAGCCAAATTGAAAGACATTCTTTTTTAGAGGTAAGAGAGGATCTGATCAAGCATAGAAGCGGTCAGGTCCTTTTTCACCCCGCGCCACGTGAAACCAAAAGGAGAAAATAAGTGGAGGTCACTTTTTGTCTTCATAGCAGTGACTGATGTATGGAAAGATTGAAATGGATTTATGTACATACAAATGGAAAAACCTTTCTTTTTAGAGGCGAGAGAGCATCCGTCCATGGATAGAAGAGGTCGGATTCTTTTTCGGTCCCATGCCAAGTGAAAACGAGTGGAGGTCATCTTTTGTTCGTCATGGCAGTGGTTGTATTTTGGAAAAATATGGTATTTATTTCGCATCTTAAGCCGTGAGAAATCGCAAAAGGTAGCTGATGGATGGAGAAAGTCAGTGTATCTCAAGATAAATGGCTGGTTGTGTATTGTTTTTGTAACAGGTTGTAGTAAGATATATATATTTGGAGAAATGGAAGGCTGGTATTGTGTAATGAATATGTGGTTAAATATGTTAACAACGACAGGGCTAGGAGCAATAATTGGTGGGTATACGAATCATTTAGCGATAAAAATGTTATTTCGCCCGCATCGCCCTATTTATATTGGAAAGTTTCGAGTACCTTTTACGCCCGGATTGATTCCGAAGCGTCGTGATGAACTTGCTGTTCAATTAGGGAAAATGGTTGTGGATCATTTGTTAACACCAGAAGGGATCGGGAAGAAATTAACAGATGAAAACTTTCAGCAAGAGCTGATTCAGTGGGGACAAGTAGAGATAGATAAAATTTTGGTGAATGAGCAATCATTACGAGAGGTTTTAGAAAAATGGGGCTTGGAGCATGTGGAAGGGAAGACCATCCAAAAAATTGAAAGTATGATTGTGGAAAAAATTGATACGTTTTTATCACAATATTATACATATACGTGGGAACAAGCTTTGCCTAGTTCTGTTCATGAAAAAGTGGAGCAAATGATTCCGAATGTAGCATCATTTATTTTAGAAAGAGGTAAAAGCTTTTTTGAAAGTGAAGAGGGAAAAGAGCGGCTTGCCAAAATGATTGATGACTTTTTTGCTTCGCGAGGTACATTATTAAATTTAGTAGGTATGTTTTTAGGGAATGTAAGTTTAGTGGATCGTCTGCAGCCAGAAGTGATTAAGTTTTTAGGACAAGAAGGAACGAAGCAGCTTTTAAGTGATGTACTGCAAAAAGAGTGGGAGAAATTAAAGGGAAGAGAAGTGAAGGAACTAGATTCCTTTATAGAGAAAGAAACGATTGTAAAGTCAATCCTATCAACAGTTAAAATAGAGGAAACTGTGAGAGGATTTTTCAATCAGTCTGTTCAAAAAGTGTGTGAACCAGTTCGGGAAAAAGTTGTACAAACAATGATTCCAAGTTTAGTGAAAAAAGGTTTAGCATGGGGGATAAACAATACCGAACAGATTTTGAAAAACTTACGTCTTGCTGAAATCGTACAACAAGAAGTATCTACATTCTCAACAGAGAGATTAGAAGATCTTGTGTTATCAATTACGAAGAGTGAATTGAAGATGATTACGTATTTAGGAGCGTTGTTAGGGGGGACAATAGGTTTGATTCAAGGTATAGTGTTGCTTTTTCTAATGTAACGCTTTGTCTATATAAATCCATGTTACTTTTTCAACATACAAATCACTGTGATATGAACCATAAGTTTGCCGGAACGGCAAGCTTATGGTTCTTTTTGTTTATGGCAAACTTATGCTTCCGGTAATTTTGATGTTTTTGAATTAAAGCTAAGAAGGAATTCTTCAACCTTGGTACCAAAAATAACCCTTTATGAGCTCATAAAAGATTTTTAAGTACTTTTAATTGTGGATTTAAAACAAAGCTAAACCGTTTATATGTGGATTTTTGATAATGTAGGATTTTTTTCTTATTAAGCAAACGGGCCATTTAATTGAGTAAGTCTTATTAAACGAACGGTGGCAGGATAATGAATTTCATGGAGTAAAATAAGAAATTAGAGTAGAGAATTATTTAGAAAAGAACAAGGGATATGCCTTTGTTAAAATAACAGATTTATTTTTAGTAAAGAAAAATTAAGCTTGAAATAAAGATAGGTTTAAAAAAACGGTATGGACATGGCCAGCCGTTTTTTTGGGGGATTTATAAAACTTTTCAATGGAGTGCGTCGTCTAATAAATTGGAAGGAGGAACTGATGTGGATGAATTAACAGCAGAGGTGTTTGAAATAGAAGATAAGGAGGACCTTATAGATGAGATAATGAACAAGTATGGACAGGAAATCTTACAGCTTGTTTATTCATATGTGAATAATAAAGAGGTTGCTGAGGACTTAACGCAAGATATATTTATTAAATGTTATAAGTCCTTTCATACATACAAAGGGAAATCAAATTTAAAAACATGGTTGTGGAGAATTGCCATTAATCATTGTAAGGACTATATAAAAAGTTGGTATAACAAAAAGGTAATCGTTACAGAGGATGAATCTACGTATATTGAGATTCAAAAAGAAAGTGTTGAACAAACTGTTATTCAAAATGCTGAGGACCGTAGGCTGGCTTCTGCAGTAATGAATTTACCAATAAAATATCGAGAAGTGATTTATCTCTTTTATTTTGAAGAATTGCCAATCAAAGATATTGCTATGGTAATAGAAGTGAAGGAAAACACTATAAAAACAAGACTTAAAAGAGCCAAGGAACTCTTGAAGAAAGGATTGGAGGAATAATCAAATGGAAGATCGATTAAAAGGGCTACGAAAATCAATGGAGAATACAACCTTTAAACATTTGAGTTTTTCTGATCAGCATCGAAAGCAGGTACACGAAAAAATCAATAAATCATACGAAAATGAAGAAGATATCTTTTTAGCAGTTTTACAACTTCTCATTAATGAAAAAACAGGATACGAATTGGCACAGCTATTGCGGGGGAGAGGGATTCGAAAATTCGAAGGCAATGAAGGTTTTTTATACACCTTATTACATCGTCTAGAACAGAATCGTTTTATCCAATCAAGTTGGGATCATTCAGGAGCTAAATATTATCAATTAAATGATAAGGGAAGAAAGATACTAAGAAAGGCAGAAAAAAATTCTGCAAAGGCAAGATTTATATTAAAAGAATTAGTACAGGGGTGAGACAAAATTGAACAAAAAAGGGGATCATTTTTTAAAAGAAGTCACCAATCATATTAAATCAAAAGAAGCAAAGAATCTTGTGGCAACTGAATTGGATTTTCACTTGAAGAAGGCTAAGAACATGTGGATAGAGAAAGGGCTAAGTGAGGAAATTGCTGAAGACAAAGCTGTTGAACAAATGGGAAGTCCAATCAGACTTGGTCAAGAACTTAACAAACTTCATAAGCCAAAGGTTGATTGGTTAATTATTATTTTATTGGTGACTGCTATGGGGCTAGGTTTCTTGCCAATAGTAGCTCTTGGATATACGAATTATTTTCTAATCAATAAGGTGATATTTGTTATTCTCGGTGTTGCGGCAGCTTTTGGGATGATGCTGATTGATTATCGAAAATTAGAGAGACTGGGATGGCTGTTTTACACAATAGGAGTACTCATCCTGTTAATGATAGGCTATTTTCCAAACGCTTCAATTAATGGAGAACTGTTAATAAAAATTGGTCCCATTGCAATTGGATGTTTAATGGCAGTGCCGTTCTTTTTTCTAGCTTGGGCTTCCTTTTTCAATAACAATAGGTTAAAGGTTATACATCTTGTGATATTGTATCTATTTTCTTTGTATCTATTCTTAACTACATCAATTCTTTCAACAATTTTTATCTATATCATGATGGTATTCGTTATGCTTTGGTGGAGTAAGTTAGGAAAGAAACAGGCATTGATCATTACAGTTGTACCAATTTGTTTATTTATTATCGGTGGTTTATTTTTCTGGTCTTCAGTAAAAGAACGCTATTCGGCTAGGATTTTAGGGTATTTAAACCCAGAGCACGACGCAGGTGGTCCAGGGTATATGTATTTACGTTTAAAAGAGTTAATGTCGTCAGCAGGGTGGTTTGGTACATCTAGAAATATAGAGTTCCTCCCTGCTGCACATACTGATTTTGTGTTTGCAAGTTTGACTTACTATTATGGGTATTTGCTTGCACTGATCCTTGTTTTGATTCTTTCTCTTTTTGTAGCGAGGATAATAGTCATATCTTATAAAATAAATGATCGTTATGGGAAATTGCTTCTTGTTGGTGGAATGACTCTTTTTGTAGTCCAGTTCATTTATAACGTTGGAATGATCATAGGCTTATTACCGATCACTTCTATATCCTTGCCTTTTATTAGCTATGGATTGATGCCAATTCTGTTTAATGCGTTTTTAATAGGTATCGTGTTAAGTGTGTATCGACGTAAAAATTTGATATCAAGTAGTTTCAT
This sequence comes from Bacillus sp. 105MF, assembly GCF_000374885.1. Taxonomy (NCBI): domain Bacteria; kingdom Bacillati; phylum Bacillota; class Bacilli; order Caryophanales; family Bacillaceae; genus Bacillus; species Bacillus sp. 105MF. Next base: position 6,452 of record NZ_KB895586.1, read on the forward strand.
TTAGAATTGAATCTAAAATTTCTTTAAATTAATTTAACAAAGAAACTTTACATTGACATGGGTATTTAACTTATCCCAGAATAGGGCGCTTTAATGGAAGAAGGATCACAGAAATGAACAGACTTTTTTATAAAAGAATGATTCAATTAAATAAATTAAGAGCGTGTTTTGAACAATTTTTTTTCAAAACACGCTCTTTCTTTTTGCTCGTTTATCAAGATTATTAGTATCAATTTGACCAAACATTATTCCAAAGCTGCATTAATAAAACACACAGCAAGCTTATGGGTTAATAATTAACTCACGGCAAAGTTATGCTTCCATTTTCTTTGGACAATTAGTTAAATATCTTCTAAAATAAGCGATTTCCGGCAAGTTTATGCTTCCAACTGTGGCAAACTTATGAGTAAAGTGACAATCACGGCCATGAAAACAACAGGAGACATCCACTTATGTTCTCCTGTTATTTTCACATAGCATGGGGCCGACCGCTTTTATGCATGAACAGACGCCCTCACTTCTAAAAAGAAAGGTTTTCAATCGGTTTTTCAATTTGTACTTATACATACTATTGAACTACCCCCACCTACCTTTACAAGAGCTTGAGGTGGGAGATTCTCTTGTCTCTGTCCTCACAAAAACAGTTCCTCTCGATAAATAAAGTGAAATTTCTTCACATCTCGTGCATAGTTTGTTATTGTAAGAAGGTGCGTATCAAAAGGTACTCAAAGGGCAGGGACAATAGACCAAGCCCGTTAAAGGAGGAAAAATACAATGACAAAAAACATTCATGATGTTGCATATGAATTACAAAAAGCAATTGCAGAAAATACAGATTTCCAAGCTTTAAAAGCAAGTTATGCAGAAGTACAAGGGGATGCGGCATCAAAACAACTGTTTGATCAATTCCGTACAATGCAAATGGGCTTACAACAAAAGATGATGCAAGGACAAGAAATTACAGAAGAAGATAACCAAAAAGCCCAAGAAGTTGTAGCGCTTATTCAACAAGATCCAAAAATCGTAAAGTTAATGGAAGCAGAGCAACGCTTAAATGTTGTAATCGGCGATATTAACAAAATTATTATGAAGCCACTTGAAGAATTATATACTGCATATCAAGCTTAATGAGAAAGGCGTTTCCTGAGAGGGAAGCGTCTTTTTTTATGGAGTTCGCAGAAGTTCCTTTTCTCAATCAATTGCATAAAAGGAAAGTTTTACAGGGAATAAAGTAAAGATAGGGCAAGGAATATTTGTTGAGAAGGCCTTTAAAAATATGTGATACAAATGGAAAAACTTATAAAAAATATTATTTTAATATATTAAGATACATGTAAGGGTTTTCAATTTTTATTGTCAAAATAATTTCGAATTCATATTGTTGGAAAAGTAATACATTTATAATATAATAATCAACAAGATATATTACACCACATTAATTAATAAGGTGTAATATATGGGTGATTTACATAATAACTAGCTTTATTGTACACGATTTTGACATAAAGGGATGATTAGTTTGAGTACAGAAGTAAAAGCAAACAACGTGAAAACAACAACAAAAGGAGCCGATCTTGTTGTCGATTGTTTAATCGAACAAGGAGTTACACATGTTTTCGGTATTCCAGGTGCAAAAATTGATTCTGTGTTTGATGTGTTGCAAGAGCGTGGACCTGAGTTAATCGTTTGTCGTCATGAACAAAACGCAGCATTTATGGCAGCGGCTGTTGGGAGATTGACAGGGAAACCAGGTGTATGTCTTGTTACATCGGGACCAGGGACATCAAATTTAGCGACAGGTCTTGTTACTGCTACGGCAGAGAGTGATCCCGTTGTTGCTTTAGCGGGTGCAGTGCCGCGTACAGATCGTTTAAAACGTACGCATCAATCTATGGATAATGCTGCACTATTCGAACCAATCACAAAATATAGCGTAGAAGTAGAGCATCCTGATAATGTGCCAGAAGCACTTACAAATGCATTCCGCAGTGCAACTTCTACTCATCCGGGAGCAACGCTTGTTAGTCTTCCACAAGATGTTATGACTGCTGAAACGTCCGTTTCATCTATTGGCACGCTTTCTCAGCCGCAACTTGGTATCGCTCCCATACATAAAATTGCAGCAGTTGTAGAACAAATTAAATCTGCAAAATTACCAGTTATTTTACTTGGTATGAGAGCGAGCACAAATGAAGTAACGAAAGCAGTTCGTGAGTTAATTGCTGATACACAATTGCCGGTTGTTGAAACGTATCAAGCAGCTGGAGCAATTTCACGTGAATTAGAAGATCATTTCTTTGGACGCGTTGGGTTATTCCGTAATCAACCAGGCGATATTTTATTAGAAGAGGCCGATCTTGTTCTATCTATCGGTTATGACCCAATTGAGTATGATCCGAAGTTTTGGAATAAGTTAGGGGATAGAACGATTATTCATCTTGACGATCATCAAGCTGATATTGACCATGACTATCAACCAAATTGCGAATTAATTGGTGATATTGCATTAACGGTAGATAGCATTGCAGAGCAATTACCAAGACTTATCTTGTCAACAAAATCAGAAGCTATTTTAGATCAATTACGTGCGAAATTATCAGAGCAAGCTGAAGTGCCAGTTCGCGATTCACAAGGGCTTACACATCCACTGCAAGTCATTCGTACACTTCGTTCATTAATTGATGATGAAACAACTGTTGCATGTGACATCGGTTCACATTACATTTGGATGGCAAGATGCTTCCGCTCTTATGAACCACGCCGTTTATTATTTAGTAATGGTATGCAGACATTAGGTGTCGCACTTCCTTGGGCAATTGCAGCGACATTGGTGGAACCAGGTAAAAAAGTGGTTTCTGTTTCTGGAGATGGTGGTTTCTTATTCTCTGCAATGGAACTAGAAACAGCAGTACGTCTCAAAGCTCCGATTGTTCATCTTGTTTGGAGAGATGGTACATATGATATGGTTGCCTTCCAACAAATGATGAAATACGGCAGAACATCAGCGACAGAATTTGGTGATGTTGATATTGTAAAATATGCAGAAAGCTTCGGTGCTATTGGACTTCGTGTGAATTCTCCAGAAGAGTTAGAAGGGGTATTACAAGAAGCACTGAAAGCAGAAGGTCCTGTAGTTGTAGATATTCCAATTGATTATCGCGATAACATTAAATTAAGTGAAAAATTACTACCAAACCAATTGAACTAGTGGTAAAGGAGTAGAATAGACATGGGTATTGCACAATTATTAGATATTGATGCGAAAAAGATGAAAACGAATAATGAAGTATATCAAACATCAACAATGCTAGCTTTATTGGATGGTATATATGATGGCATTATCAACTTTGATAAATTAAAAGAGCACGGCGATTTTGGCATCGGTACGTTTGATCAATTAGATGGTGAAATGATTGCTTTTGATGGGGAATTTTATCATTTGCGTTCCGACGGTTCTGCAGAAATGGTAGCACCGGAAGAAACAACACCGTTTGCCACTGTAACATTTTTTGAAAAAGAAATGAGTTATACAATTAATCGTCCAATGAATCGTGAAGAAGTAGAAGCTTTATTACATGAATTAATGCCAAGTAAAAACTTATTTTATGCGATTCGTATGGATGGAACATTCCGTGAAGTAAGAACAAGAACCGTTCCGCGTCAAGAAAAACCATATACACTACTTGTAGAAGTGACAAAATCACAGCCGATTTTTTCTTTCTCTCATACGAAAGGAACAATGGCAGGATTTTGGACACCAGATTATGCGCAAGGTATTGGAGTAGCCGGTTTCCATCTACATTATATTGATGATGAACGAAGCGGAGGCGGACATGTTTTTGATTTTACTGTAGAAAACTGTACGATCGAAATTTGTCAAAAAGCACATATGCATTTAGCACTTCCAGAAACAGCTGATTTTATGGCAGCGGATTTATCTAGAGAAAATCTTGAAAATGATATTGCGACTGCGGAAGGTGCGGAGTAAAAAAGAAGCCGATGTGGCTTCTTTTTTACTTGACTGTGTTAAATCTTAATATTGATATGTAATATGACGATTTGAGCATTTCCGTTTTTGGAAGTATTCCCATTTTACACCATTATTTTTTTAACGTTCCGACCCAAACATCTCCAACATTTACTTTATAAAGAACGTCATTTTCATAGTTAAGGTTGATCTTTTCGGTTTTGTAAGCTTTATTTATAATCTCATTTACTTCATCTTCGGTGCTAAAACCCAATTCAATATTTTCTTTTAAATCTTCTTTCAAGTACTGATCAGCATTAATATGAGCTTCCCATTCAAACAAAGCTAATTTATTTTTCAATGATTCATATTTATGAAATGGGAATGCCTTTGTAATAGTATGTTTGTCAAAGGTATCATCGTAAAGGTTTATACAGTCTTTATACGAAACAACAATTTGTGAACTAATAAAGTCAGGTTCATATAACCAAATTTTTAGAAAGAAGTCTTCATTTTCCTTCGCCATTTTTTCATGCCAGTTTAGATATACATCAATCATTTCGCTTAGTAATAATTGGTTATACCAATTAGGTAGGGTTGTACGGATTAACGAATAAAAGGGATGAATCCACAGTTTTGCATAATCTCTCTGATTTTCTCTTATGTAATCCATATCCAAGTTGATTACATGTTGCTTCCATCTTTCTATTTTCCTCTTGTGCCGCTTCCATCCTCTGATTTTCTTCTTTTTAGAATGATAAAACTCTTTCATTAACACACATCCTTTGGTGTTTGTGGAAATTCTCAACTTGAGGGCATTTAACAGCCTGTGTCTCCAATAAAAAAGCATAATCCAAGTAACTCCTACGAATTCAGTCGATTTCGCAGAGGTTAACTAACTTTTGAACACACAACCAACGAATGTAATCCATTCATCACCTTTACAATCCTTATCAAATATCTGTTTTGATTTTGGTTATAACAAGTAATCGGGAAAACGCCAAATAATAACATTCTTCTTTAACAGAGCCTTTATTTAGAGACAAATGGATGGTTCTTAAAATAAAAACGCCAAGGATAATGAACAGCTTCTTCAGCATAGTCAATATTGATGCGTGGGCCTGTTACAATTTCATATTGAGAAGATAGCTGCTCTGCTTCTGGCACCAATTCAATATATAATTCTTCACCTTGTAAGGATAAGCCACGTTCTTCTAAAGTAATGCCAAGTGCGCGGCATAGCTTTCCAGGTCCGCTTGTTAAATTTTTGTATTGTGATTTCGTAAGCTCTGTTTTACCGTAACGTGCCATTTTTATGTCTTCTATTCCATCGACTGGCTCTAATGCCCGAATAAGAACGCCTTGCGGGGTACCAACTGGAGCTGTAATGACATTAAAACAATGATACATACCATAGATGAGATATACATAAGCGTGTCCTGGTGCGCCAAACATAACTTCCGTGCGCTCGGTTCGTCTTCCCCCATAGCTATGTGCAGCTTTATCATCTGGTCCTTTATACGCTTCTACTTCTACAATGAATCCACTTCGTTTTATTCCATCTACTATATGTACAAGTTTATGACCAAGTAAATTTTTAGCAATTTCTAATGTATCACCCTCATAAAAAGAAGGAGGTGCTTTCATATTGGTATCCCCTTTACTGATGATATACGTATATATTAAACCAAATTTGCGTACGAAATTCTAACTCGTTCTAATTAACAAATTTAGTTCATAAATTATGGATAGAGTAAAAGCAGCTAAGAGGAGGAATGCGACGTGATTTATCGCTTGTTGGCTCTTAATATAGATGGGACGCTCCTGCAGAAAAATGGGAAGATACCAAAAGGAACACGAGAAGCTATTGAATTTGTAAAGCGAAAAGGTGTATATGTTACGCTGTTTACAAGTCGGCACTTTCAATCGGCTCATAAAATAGCAAAGTCATTAAAACTAGATTCTATATTAATTACGCATAGCGGTGCTTTTATTTCTGCTTCATTAGATAAGCCGCTTGTTCAAAAACGATTATCAGAAGAAAAAACGTTTAATATCGTGCAAGTGCTCGAACATTTTGAATGTAATGTTCGTATTTCACATGAACGTTTTTCTATCGGTAACCGTGAGCGAAATACACCAAACTTAATTGCACGCACTGTATTATCAAGTTCGGATCCGTTATTTTATCCTGTTCAATTTGTAGATTCATTAGGTGACGCACTGCGTGATCAGCCTGTTGCAGCTCCAAAAATTGATGTTGTCTTTGCAAGTAGAGGAGAAAGAGAACGCGCGCTTAAAACGTTGAAAAAAGCATTTGAAAATGTCGAGTATATAGAATCCGATGGGGGAAGGGTAGAAATTCTTCCGCTTCATGTGTCGAAATTAAGAGGATTGCAATTATTAGGAGAACACCTTGGGATCGAATTGAATGAAATGGTGGCAATTGGAGATAGTTTGGAAGATTTAGATGTCATCGCGAGTGTTGGATTAGGAGTTGCAATGGGAGATGCACCTATTCCATTGAAGCAAGCAGCAGATTGGATTACACGTTCCAATAGTGAAAACGGAGTGGAATATATGATTAAGGAACATTTTCGAAAGCAATTTCCACTTCCATTTTTAAAAAATCACTCGCAGGTTCATAAATGGTGACAAGATGACGAAAGAACGCAGCCTGAAAGCTGCGTTTCTTAGTGTTTGTCTTTCCGGGAAAATGAGGAAAAGCTTCTATATTGACCTCTAGTCACCCTTCAAGTAAACTAAAGAGAGTTTACAAATGAAAAGGTGATAAGTGTTGTTAATTTCAATAAAAACGTTACAAGATGATCGTTTTTTACGTCCGCTACAAAATATTAGCGGCTTATTTTTTGAAGAAAGCACGATAGGATTTGAGAAAGAAGATGCGAATCTTATTGTTGAAATAAAGATAGAAGGAAACGTGACAGCTTCAGCACGTTTAACAGACGTTGCAACTGGAAATGTATATGAAGAAACGTTTGAAAAAGATTTATCTTCCTTCACAGTAGAAAAAGAACGTATGAAACAAGTAAAACATGTTGTTTCATATGTGTATCTTTCTGTCTTGCAACAGCTAACTGGAATTGAGCAAAGTTGGGGGATTTTAACAGGAGTACGTCCAACGAAACTTCTTCATAAAATGCTTCAAAATGGCATGTCAAAAGAAGAGGCGCATAAAGAACTTCGTGAAAGCTATTTAATTCATGAAGAAAAAATTGAACTTCTGCAGCGCATCGTGGACTGTCAATTAGCAGTTGTTCCAGATTTATATCGTTTGAAAGAAGAAGTAAGTATTTATATCGGTATTCCGTTCTGTCCGACAAAATGTGCATATTGTACATTCCCGGCGTATGCGATTAATGGACGTCAAGGATCGGTTGATTCTTTCTTAGGAGGCTTACACTACGAAGTTCGTGAGATTGGTAAGTTCCTAAAAGAGAAAGGTGTTAAGGTTACAACGATTTATTACGGAGGCGGTACGCCAACAAGTATTACAGCAGAAGAGATGGACATGTTGTATGAAGAAATGTACCAATCGTTCCCGGATGTGAAAGAAGTACGCGAAGTAACAGTTGAGGCAGGTCGTCCTGATACGATTACGCCAGAAAAACTAGAAGTATTAAATAAATGGAACATCGACCGCATTAGTATTAATCCGCAGTCGTACCATCAAGAAACGTTAAAAGCAATCGGGCGCCATCATACGGTGGAAGAAACGATTGAAAAGTATCATTTAGCACGTCAAATGGGAATGAACAATATCAATATGGACTTAATTATTGGTCTTCCAGGTGAAGGGCTAGATATATTTAAACATACGTTAGATGAAACGGAAAAGTTAATGCCGGAATCATTAACAGTTCACACATTATCATTTAAGCGTGCTTCTGAAATGACGCAAAATAAGCGTAAATATAAAGTGGCAGGTCGTGAAGAAATTACAGCGATGATGCATGAGGCTGAAGAGTGGACGAAAAATCATAACTACGTACCATATTATTTATACCGCCAAAAGAACATTTTAGGTAACTTAGAAAATGTTGGCTATGCGATGCCATCGCAAGAAAGTATTTATAATATCGTGATTATGGAAGAAGTACAATCTATTATCGGTCTTGGCTGCGGTGCATCAAGTAAATTTGTGCATCCAGAGACAGGGGCAATTACACATTTTGCAAATCCGAAAGATCCGAAATCATATAATGATGGTTATATCAAATATACAGAAGATAAGCTTGAAATTTTAAAAGAGCTATTCTCTTAAAGTGAAACTTTAATCCGTGGGGGTTTTTCTCATCCCCCACGGATTATTAGTTGAACCAATCGGGCTTTTACGGGCAGTTTATCTCACACCTAACTTCTTGGCTTCTGCTAAAATTTAAGGTGGGAGTATTACTGCCCGTTAAAGCGGGGTAAGAGGCTGGCCTAAAGGTTCGCATATTGCGAGTTTTTAGGTTTCAGTCTCTTTTTTTAATAAAAACCATTCTTTGGATGGGAGAGAGAATCCGTCCATGCATAGATTGCTTTTTTAGCCCCAGGCCAAGTAAAAACAAAGGGAGAAAATGAGTGGAGAACTCCCTTTGTTTTCATAGCAGATACGTGTATACCTACAAATCAAAATGAATATATATTTGTAAAACGATGTCGAGAATGATCAGAAAAAGAAGGTAAAAATGTAGAGGAAATGTCTACTTATAGACGAAATGATAGAATTATGAAAGTTAAAAGGGGGCATATTTTGACATGTATATGACGATTGGGAGGATTTTTGATTTAACGGTAGGGAAATATGCAAATAAAGAAGCGTTAGTAGAACCAGAAAAGAACATTCGTTGGACATATAAAGAATGGGATGAACAGATCAATAAAACGGCGCAAGCATTATTAGCAGAAGGTGTGAAAAAAGGAGATACTGTATCTGTTTATTTATATAACTGCCGTGAATTTGTAAACGTTTACCTTGCTTGTGCGAAAATCGGTGCGATTTTCAATCCGATTAATTTCCGTCTAAAAGCAAAAGAAGTAGCTTATATCCTCATGGATGCATCCTCAAAAGTCGTTGTATTTGAAAAAGCCGTTGAACAGACGGTTGCTACCATTGAACGAGATTTCCCAAATAGTTCTTTTTGGTACATAGAAGATGACGCGCCTTCATACGCTGCTTCTTATCATGAAAAGGTAAATGCAGCTTCATCTGAGGCAGTGGATATTGTCGTTGAGGAAACAGATTATTGTTCGATGCTCTATACAAGTGGTACAACGGGTCATCCCAAGGGGGTGCTACATCGTCATCGTGATATGGCTGAACATAGTATGATTTGCACGTATTTCTTAAAATATAACCGTGATAGTATTGGCCTTGCAGTAGCACCGTTATACCATTGCGGTGAATTAAATGCTGGTATTATACCAAGAATTCAAGTTGGCGGAAAAAATATCATTTTACATCACTTTGATACAAAGACGGTGTTACATACAATTCAGAAGGAAAAGATTACAACATTCTTTGCGGCGCCAACGATGTGGAATATGCTGTTACAAGAGGATTTATCACAATATGAATTACGGTCGATGAAAATTGGAGTATATGGCGGAGCTGCGATGGCACCAGCGCTCGTAAAAGAATGTAAAGAGCGTCTGCATATCGATCTTGTTCAAATTTATGGAATGACAGAGATGGGTCCCGTTATTGCATTCTTAGTAGAAGAAGATCAAATTACGAAAGCTGGTTCAGCTGGAACGCCTTGTTTTAGTCACGAAATTCGAATTGTAAAACCGAACGAAGAGGGGCCGGCAGAACCAGATGATGTGTTACCACCTTATGAAGTGGGAGAAATTATTTCACGTGGGCCAACTATGATGGCAGGATATCATAATCGTGAAGAAGCAACAGCAAAGTCTATGTATAAAGGATGGTATCACTCAGGTGATTTAGGTTATTTAGATAAAGATGGTTATTTATACGTTGCCGATCGTTTGGATGATATGGTCATTAGCGGCGGGGTAAATATTTATCCGCGTGAAATTGAAGATTTCCTGCATAGTCATCCTGGGATACTAGATGTTGCAGTACTTGGTGAACCAGATGAATTATGGGGTGAACGTGTTGTTGCGGTAGTGGTCAAAAAGGATGAACATATTACGGCGGAAGATTTAGAAAAGTATTGTAAAGAAAGTGATGAATTAGCAGACTATAAACGACCACGCCACTACGTATTTGCAGATGAACTTCCTCGTAATGCGAGTGGGAAATTGCAGAAATTTGTACTTAGAGAGTCATTAAAAGGTGCTAAACAATAAAAAAAATGCCTTTCCAATTTGGAAAGGCATTTTCTTTATTTGCGTGAGAAACCTTCTTCATCAAGGTATTCTGCAGCTTCTGGATAAGAATTGAATGTTCCGTCTAAGTTACTACCTGCGTACACATTCCACATATCGTCTTCTTGGATAAGAGTAAGAATATGGCCGTCTTCATTATGCCATTCTTCTTCTTTAGTAGGTGCAGCCTGTGCGACTACTTCTTCCGGTTCTTGGGATAGAAGTTCAATTGATTTTTGAATTAATGAGCGTAGTTCGTCTGCTGAAAATTCACGGATGTTAACCATGCCTTTCTCGTCTGTTTTATAACCGTTAATGCCGCTAGCGTATACAAAGCCATTTCCATTTGGATGTAAATGATAAACAACGTTCTTTTTGTCTAAGCGACTTTCTTCAAAGTGAAAGTTTACACGTTTTAATGACACGTTCTTTCTTTCTAATTGCGGGAAAGATTCGATAATCGATAATTTTTCTTCAAAAGTTAGCATATTGCCTCCAAATATATAGTAAAAGATTTAATCCGTTCATTATAGCATAGGGGGATTTTTTTCTAAAGCGTTAGCGAGAAGGGAATGTGAAAAATGAAGACGGTTACTTCACGATACTGTAAAGAGTTTCTTCTAAAAGGCGCTGACGAACGCGCCTTTCTCACGTTACAATGGAACGTGGACATTATCCTGCATGTAACACTTCCACCTCAAAATTTAGCGAAAGCAAGGAAGTTAGTGAGAGAAGAACTGTCAGTAAAAGCCCGATTGGTAAGGGATAATAATCAGTGGGGCTGAAGACCCCCCACTGATTAAAGTTTCATTTTATGTAGAGGTGATTTTTTTATGGTTCAAAAAATAGCAAAAGAATGTTTAGCGGGTTTTACCGTGGCGATTGTTGCACTGCCGCTCGCAATTGCATTTGGGATTGCCGCAACGGGGACATCTGAAGGGGCGTTAGTCGGATTGTATGGTGCGATTTTTGCGGGATTATTTGCAGCGCTGTTTGGTGGCACAGCAGGGCAAGTAACAGGTCCTACAGGTCCAATTACGGTGATTGCGACAGGAGTTATCGCAACTCATGGACTCGAAGCAAGTTTTATCGCATTTATGATGGGCGGGTTGTTTCAAATTTTATTTGGTGTATGTAAGCTTGGAGCTTATATACGTTATATTCCATATTCCGTTGTTTCAGGGTTTATGAATGGAATTGCACTTATCATTATTTTAGGTGAAATGAAGCATGTAAAGAATAGCTTTTTACTTGTTCTGTTAACAATTCTCGTTATGCTTGTTGCAGGGAAGTGGATTAAAGCGATTCCGGCGAGTCTAATTGCGTTAGTTGGAGTTACGGCAACATTGCCATTATTTTCTCATGTATTACAAGGACTTACGATTCAATTACCTTTTGTGGGAACGATTCCTCTAAACAAGATGATTGAAAAAATTGGAGCAATTCCAGAAGCAATACCTTCTCTTCATGTACCATCTTTTAGTGGATCAGTAGTGCTTGAACTTATTTTTCCAGCACTTAGTATCGCATTATTAGGATCAATTGACTCTTTATTAACATCTGTTGTGATGGATAACGTAACAGGTACGCGCCATAAAAGTAATAAAGAATTGATTGGCCAAGGGTTAGGGAATATCATGAGTGGATTGTTTGGCGGATTAGCAGGAGCAGGAGCAACTGTAAGATCGATTGTGAATATAAGAAGTGGCGGGAAAACAGCATTGTCAGCTTGTATGCATAGCATCATTTTATTTATTTTCATTATTGGACTTGGTGCGGTTGTACAATACATTCCACTTGCAGTACTATCGGGTATTTTAATTTTAACAGGTATCGGAATGTTTGATTGGGATAGCATGAAAAAGATGCATGTAGCCCCAAAAGGTGATACTGTCGTTATGCTTTTAACAATGGTGATTACAGTGAAATTTGATTTAATGATTGCGGTTGCGTTTGGCATAGTGTTTTCCTTCATTTTATATATAGTGCAATGTAAAGAACGAAAAGCTTCTATTGTAAAAGAAGAAGGGGAAGATGCATTGTATATGATTCGGGGGCCGCTTTCCTTTCTATCTGTTGACCGTATTTTCTCTTCTTTGCAAGAAGTCAAATCTCATTTGACATTACGTTTGAATGATGTGCATTATATGGATACTTCAGGAGCGATGGCGCTATTAAACTTTGTGGATCATACGGAGAAAATGGGTGCAAGTGTAACGCTTGAGCATTTACAGCCGCATGTTGAACAGACACTGCTAAGTTTGGCAAATGATGAACAAAGAAAAAAGTTACAAATGGTGAACGAAAAGTAGAATTGAAATGATGAAAAGCAGCATCCACATAATTGGATGCTGCTTGTAGCGTTTTCTTAATCTGCTTTTAAATCAACAATGACATAGGCTAATATTACGACAAAGAAAATACTAACAGCTGGTGCGGTTAATACATGTCCAGCCGTAAAGGCAATACCTAGTGCTAATACTAGCACACTGGCAAGGAGCATATATCTTACAGTTATAATGGATTTGAAATTTGTAATGACGCGAATGAATAATCGAATGCCAAAATAAACAAATGGTAACAGATAAAGCAGAAAACCAAGGATTCCAAATGAAAAGAATAAATCATGAAAGTCCATTTCAATTAGTTTAACTGCATCTTTATCTTTATAGTTTCCTGCGTATCCCATACCGAATAACTTTTGTGATGTAGGAGCTTCTTTATAGTATTGTTTATACACTTGTAAGAATTTATCACGGTCACTATAAATTAAACTATTCATTTCTCCACTTGTTAATTTTCCTTCTGCACGTCTTTTGGCTTCTTCAGGATCCTCTGTAATTCCTTTACCTTCTTTTCTTGCTTGTTCTTCACTTGCTAATTTTTTATCTTCATATATTTGTAAATGAATGCCCATATTTTTTGCAATAGGAGTAAGTGGTGTAACTGCCAATAAACCTCCTAGTACAACAAGAGCAACAAAGGTATTAACAAGATGTGTAATTCCTTTACCTACTTTTTTACGTTGCATCACATATTCAATAATAGAAAAGAGAAGTGCAACGCCTAGTGTAAGGATAATTGCTCCATAGCCCACTTTTGTTCCGACCATAATACTGGCATACATCGCTAAAATTGTTGGAATCCAGTAGTATACTTTAGAAAAAGAAGTTGTTTTCTGTACAGAGTAGAGTACAACCATTGGGAACGTGATTGCTAAAATAGAACTCAATTCATTTCCCGCGAAGAACCATCCTCTAGAGCCGGTTTTTTCGTATGAATAACTTGAGAAATCTGTTCCGGATGCTATAGATACAATCATAACTATACTTACAATTAACGATGCATATAAGAAATATGTAATGAGTTTATCAGAAGCATACTGTTTATCTTTTAGTTCTTTAAATACAAGAATATATCCAAACAATAAAACGATTGGATATGTACTTTTCAAAATGAATTTAATTTCCTCGCCAAAAGAAACGGGGTGCTTGATGATCATATTGTTTACAAGTCCAGCAGCAAGTACGATACCAAGCAAGACTAGATAGAAAATATATTTCTTATTACCAGGTTGTTTCCAATTTAAAAGTAGATATCCTAAAGCGAGAGTCATAAAGGCAAATCTTACTACAATTCCGACTGTCGCACTCATGTGTAATGTGTAGATAGAGAAAGGTGTTAATAAATCTAAAACTGGTTGCAACACGATGAATAGTAACAGGAAATGTGGGAAGTAGTTATTCGTTTGTTTCAACTTGTTAACCATGTTTTCCTCCATTTCTTCATTTTCGGATGATTGGATGAACGAATTTCTATGTCCATTTGATACATCAACATAAGAATACACCATTTTATTATAATGGTAAATAGACGAGGATATGTGGCAAATCTCTTGAAAAGAAGTTATTTTCTTTCATTCATAATAGGGAATATGTAAATTTTCGAGTGCATTAGACAGAAAATTACGAAAAAAGAAGGATTTTACACATCTTTTCTTTAATTATATAAGTATAATCTTTAAGGAAGAAAGAGGGATATATAATGGAAGTAAAAAGTAAAGCCGAGTCTGTAGTTGTGAAATATGAAGGACGAGTAGCAACGATTATGATGAATCGCCCGGAAGTATTAAATGCATTAGATGAGCCTACGCTCAAAGAATTGTTAGCAAAATTGAAAGAAGTAGCTGAGAGTTCCGTTCATATTGTTGTATTATGCGGGAATGGACGTGGTTTTTCTGCGGGTGGAGACATTAAATCTATGCTTTCTAGTAATGATGAAAGCAAATTTGAAAGTATCATGAATACCATTTCTGAAATTGTTGTAACGTTATATACAATGCCAAAACTTGTGATCAGTGCAATTCATGGCCCAACTGCGGGTCTTGGTTTAAGTATTGCGTTAACAGCTGATTATGTATTGGCAGACATTTCATCTATCATTGCGATGAATTTTATTGGAATCGCTTTAATACCAGACGGCGGGGGGCACTTCTTCTTACAAAAACGTCTCGGTGAAAATATGGCAAAACAAATCATTTGGGAAGGTAAAAAGTTACCAGCAACAGAAGCGTTAGAGCTGGGATTAATTGACGAAGTTATCGGAGAAAACTTCCAAGGTGCTGTAAAACAAAAAATAAATGAATGGCTTCAAAAACCAATTAAATCCATGATTCAAACGAAACAAATTTTCTGCGAAGTCAATCGCTCAAGCTTAGAACAAACGCTTCAGCTTGAAAAGCGCGGACAATACGCAATGAGAAGAACAGCTGACCATAAAGAAGGAGTTACTGCATTTTTAGAAAAACGTCCGCCTGCGTTTAAAGGGGAATAAAAAAAGAAAAAGTGTTAACACATCCTAAGTGTTAGCACTTTTTTAAGTAATGAGGGAAAAGATGAAAAGAAAAGTTATAGTTATTATCGGTTTATTTATGCTAATCTATTTTGCTCTACATAGCACACCAACGCTTGCTGTTCGCACGACGTTATTTTTTGAGGGCCATCCTAAGGTTGCTACAGGGGGAGAAATTACGAAGGAAAGAAATATAGAGAAAGAAGCACTTCCTGCAGCTTATCAAACATTGTATGGAACAGAAAATAACGAACCAGATCATTACTTCTTTCCTCAAGTACAAGCTCATGGAACGGGGATTGATATGATGAGTGCGTGTGTGAAAAAGAAATGGTTTTTCTATAAAGCAGAGCTAGGATGCTACTAAATATGGAAAGAAGATATGCTATAGTATAAGTATGATATTTTGGTGGAGGTAGAACTATGTCAACTTATAATAAACTAGTTAGAGATCTCGTTCCAGAAAAGATTTTAATGTCTGGAAAAACATATACTTCAAAAAAATTAACTGGTCAAGCATACATACAAGCATTAGCGAAAATCGGAACAGAGGAAATTCGTGAATTCGCCTCAATGAAAGAACGTGAACACGCATTAGATTCACTGGCTGATGCACTAGAAGTCATCATCTCACTAGCGCGTGCAGAAGGCGCAACATTTGAAGATATTGAGCGTCTTCGTAAGCAAAAAGAAGAAGAACGCGGTGGGTTCCAAAGAGGGATTTACTTGCTGGATGTTTCGGAGGAGTAGTTAACTGTGAATTATATAGAGATATAAAACCTTTCTGTTTTTGGGTGAGAAAGAGGATTCGTCCATGCGTAGAAGCGGACTCGGATTTTTTCTGCCCCGTGCTGGGTTTGAAACAAAGGGAGAGAATGAGAGTAAAACGTTCTCTTTTGGCGTACAAAACAACAAACAATAAGCTAAATGGGTTACGAAATCGCAAATGATTTCGTAACCCATTTAGCTTGTTGATATATAAGTATTTTTGGCACGCTAGCAAGCCAATTCGTATAAGAAAACGCAAGTAAATTATCATATTAAAATGAGACTTATTTTCCCCATATTTTTTTAAACGACTTAGCATATGTTATTACAAGTACAGATTGTACAATTAGAAATAGTGATGCAGTCAATGTTTTTACATTATGGTCCAATGCACCTAATACTCCCATAATTAAGCCAATTAAGATAAAAAGTACACTTAGGAAAGGCGTAACTTTCATTAATATTTCAAACTTTTTATTCATAGAATGACCTCCTATTTTCTGTGGATTTTAACTATTATATAGGATTTATTATAAAATTAAAATATTTAAATTATATGTAAATTCCCTATCTAAATTTAAAGGCCTTTAATTTTGTATCTGAATGAGAGGTGTGGGATTGCACCAAAAGTTTTTTGCTCTTAACAGAGTCATTTTTGGGGTGGGAGAGAGGATCCATGTATATGCGGAAGTGGAAAAAATGTAAAAATGTAAAAATGTTGTTTAAAATAAAGGCTATATAGGAGAAACGCCATCTATAAGTGGTGGTTTTCTAACGATTCCTGTATACTGAATATTAGAAAAATGAAGTGGAGGGACCAACATTGGCACATCATGCAAAAGAAACAATGGAATTAATTAAACAGCTTGTTTCTATTCCAAGTCCATCTGGAAATACAGGCAAAATCATTAACTTTATTGAAAACTACGTAAAAGAGTGGAATGTAGAAACGAAGCGTAACAATAAAGGTGCGCTTATTTTGACGTTAAAAGGGAAGAACGATGATCAGCATCGGTTACTAACTGCTCACGTTGATACTCTAGGCGCAATGGTAAAAGAAATTAAATCTGACGGTCGCCTTCGCTTATCGATGATCGGCGGATTTCGCTGGAATTCTGTTGAAGGAGAATATTGCGAAATCGAAACAGCGAGCGGAAAAACATATACGGGTACAATTTTAATGCACCAAACATCTGTCCATGTATACAAAGACGCAGGTGAAGCAAAACGTGATGAAAAAAATATTGAAGTTCGTATCGATGAGCGCGTATCTTCAGCGGATGAAGTTCGGGAACTAGGAATCGAAGTAGGGGACTTCGTCTCATTCGACCCACGTGTCCAAATTACAGAGAGCGGCTACATAAAATCACGTCACCTAGACGACAAAGTAAGCGTGGCAATTCTACTAAAATTAATTAAAAGATTACAAGATGAAAACATTACATTGCCATATACAACACATTTCTTAATCTCTAATAATGAAGAAATTGGCTATGGTGGTAATTCCAATATCCCAGAAGAAACAGTAGAATACTTAGCTGTCGACATGGGAGCATTAGGGGATGGTCAAGCATCAGATGAATACACAGTATCCATCTGTGCGAAAGACTCTAGCGGTCCATACCACTACGGTTTACGTAAACATTTAGTGGAACTTGCGAAAGCAAACAACATTGAATATAAAGTAGATATTTACCCATACTACGGATCAGATGCATCCGCAGCAATCCGCGCAGGATTTGATGTGAAACACGCGCTAATTGGAGCAGGAATTGATTCTTCTCATGCATTTGAGCGTACACATGAGAGTTCGATTGCACATACGGAGGCGCTTGTGTTTACTTATGTGATGTCAGAGTTGATTGGAGAATAGCGAAAAGAGGTTACCTGGTATCGGGTAACCTCTGTTTGTATGGCGAATGTTGTCGGATTGACACTCCCACGGCTAAAGTCAGTGAAATTCTTGCTACCAAAGGCGAAGTAAACTCTTACAGGTGCTTTCTCGTATCGCAAAATCTGTAATCTCCTTACATACTACATGGGAAGTTTTTTATGAAAAAACAGCTATTAAAGAAATTAACCTTCCTAAAATTGAAGGGGCTTGCAATTTTAGGACAATCTCAGTTGAACTCATGTTACTTAATCGTTCCCATCCCACCAATTTTTATATTTACCTTGACGTTTACATCGCCCTTTGCTAATTCATTATTCCATTTATTTTGGACTTTTTTCCATTCTGGATATGTGTAAGTTCTCGCATATACCCCAAGCCCAATAGGGTCGATTTTGGCAGCTTGTATTTTCTTTATTAATTGCTTGAAATCAGCTTCCAGCTTAGTTTCAATAGCTTTTTGTAATTTTTCTGCGTCCTTTCTTGTATTGAACGAAAAAAGTCGTTCTGTAATACTGATTCTCATCTTTACATCTATATTAAATATAAAATGATTCTCATACTTTACCTTTGTCTTTACTTTAATATTTTGGGCACTAAAGCTTATCCAATCTTTATCCTGGCTATCTGAATTTAGTTTAATTGCAATTGTAAATGGAAACTCACCTTTCGTTTCTTGCTGCAAAATGCGTAATAGTTTGTTTTCATCGGATTTTAGCGTTAATTTATACCTTCCTTTTTCATCCAATAAAGCTGTACCTGTCACCCATATTTTATTCTTTTTTTTCATCTCAGTAATACTTGCTGTTATCCCTTTGTCTGCTATTTGTTCATGTAATTTTTGAAGAGTTGTTTTTACTGCGATATTTCTTAAATAGGCTGTATCAACTAGTTTTGTTAAATATAAAGGAAGCCGCGGCTTATCTTTTGGGTGATAAAAGATGACGTCCGAAACAGGTCCATCTACAGCAACAACTCGTGTGGTAACTGTGTTTTTGGGGTCTCGGTAAAATGGGTCGAGGTAATTTTCCCAGTTTTTTCGTTTCATTAGCCGTTTTCCAACTAAAATAACCTGTGTTTTACTTCCCGAGGTAAGCGCCATAACCGTAGCGTCAAATTTGTCTCTAGAATTTCGAGTCGTAACAGATTTCACACCAGTAGTTTCTTCTTTTACCTTTGCTTCTTTATTAAAAACAGGGCTTGACATGTACACCAATAAATTATTATTACGATCTAAATCGATACCAAGGACAAGAGTAAGGGAAACATCTTCAACATTTGTTTGGTCAAAGCATCCAGTCAGCATGAACACTGATAACAAAATACAACATAGCACCTTTCTTTTCAATGTATCCCCCCCTGGCGAGACTTCTCATATACCCAGCTATACATCCATAAAATGATAGGCGATATATACGTTAATCCTAATCCAGCATTCGATACTACCTGTTGCCAAGTTTCGGCTTGATTCCAACTAGGATGAGTCCAAAATATGAAGCCGATAATGAGTAATAATAGAACAACAACATGAGAGGTGTGATCTTGTTTCCCAAGTAATTGGCTAGAACAAAATACAGCGCAGTATATGCAAGGAATCCAGGCTGTGGAAACAACGGTTAAGTAAACAGCTAATAAAATCATGTCAAAACGTTCTAAAAAACGAAATTCAATTACTTTAAGTAAATTTAGTACTGGCTGGTTAAATTGTGTAATGCTATCAGGGCTAAAATAGGCAAAGCAAACAATAGTAGCAAATAAATAAAATAACATCGTTAAAGTGTTTGCAATAACGATTCCATGGACTGCATACTGTTTTTTTTGTAAAAAGGGATATAAAAAGAACGCAATATCAAATCCTAAATAAGAAAAAATAGTGGTCGGTACAGCCGTTAATACCGGTTTCCACCCTTCTTTTAAAAGCGGAAAGAAAGGCAGCAGGCTTCCGCCCTCTCTTAGCGGTATCAAAAAAAACAGCGGAATCCAAAGCATCATATAAAAATTAAGTTCACAGTACCGCCCTATAATACGAAGGCCGTTGCGTACAACAAGAAAGGTAGGAATCGAAAACAAAAAGATAATGATATAGTCAGGCGTTTTCGGAAGAAGCCATCCCTTAAGATAAAGCATAGCGTTCACAAGAATGGTACCGGAATAAAAGGAAAAATATATCATGTAAATAACAATTAGTGCTTTCCCTACTATTTTTCCAAATAATCGTATAAGAATGTCGTAAAGCGTGTCCTCGGGATATCTTGCAGCTGTTTTCACGATAAAAATACCTGATATTGTGGAGAATATCCAGCCGATAAGTATAGCTATCCATCCATCTGTTCCAGCTTTTTCTGCAAGCAATCGTGGGAGAGATAAAACTCCAGTTCCTACCTGCATTCCATTAATTAAAAAAATATACTGCAGAAGAGTAATGTCATTATAGGCATATTTTTTCATAGTTTCACCTTTTATTATGGTTCTTTCCTTGTCGAATAGATTGAATGGCTCCTGTACCCTTAGGACGACTTCTTATGGCCCATAGAGGAAAGCGTACAAAAGCATCCTTCATATCTGTAAAGCGAAACGGTGCTAACGGCGTTCCATAAGGAGTTCCTAGCGATTCAAGACTGATAAGATGCGCAATTAATGTCATCCATCCGATAACAAGTCCGACAATTCCAAATAAGGCAGCTGATAGCATCATCGGAAAGCGTAAAAGTCTGACTGCCGCCCCCATATCATAATTAGGGATAATAAAAGAAGCGATGGCTGTAATAGCAACAACAATAATCATAATGTTGCTGACAATTCCCGCCTGAACAGCTGCTTGTCCAATAATAATTCCGCCTACAATTCCAATCGTCTGACCGATCGGAGTAGGCAGCCGCAAAGCCCCTTCCCTCATCATTTCCAATGTCATTTCCATAAGCAGTGCTTCCATAACTGGAGAAAATGGTACGCGCGTTCTTGATTCAGCAATAGATAAATAAAGCTCTACAGGAATGACTTCAAAATTAAAGGAAATAAACGCAACATAACTCGCAGGCAAAAATAGAGCAATCATAAAAGCGACGAAACGAAGTATACGAATAGACGAGGCAACTAACCAACGTGTCCCGTAATCATCAATTCCTTGAAAAAAGGAGGTAAAATTTGTTGGAGCAATTAATACACTTGGGGAATGATCCGTTACAGTTACAAATCTGCCCTGTAAAATGTGAGATACTGCCAAATCAGGTCTTTCAGTTAATATAAATTGGGGAAACGGTGAGTACGGGTTATCTTCAATGAATTCGATAAGTTCACCAGTACTAGCAACAGCGTCGATCGTAATACTTTGAATTCGTGTTTCTAATTCCTTCAGCACATCTTCAGAAGCTACATCTTTCAAATATAAAATAGAAATCCTCGTTTTGCTTCGTATACCAATTATTATTTCTTTTATCATTAATTCGCGATGAGGAATATATCTTCGAATCATTGCGATATTTTGACTTCCAGTTTCTACAAATGCTTGATGCGCACCTTTTAGAGCTATTTCGTTATGAGCATCTTCAATATTTCTTTGTGGCCATCCTTTCGTATCCAATTGATGCGCTGTTGTTCGGCCATGGATTAATAAAACACTATCTCCTCCAAAAATAGCATTTTCAAACTGACTCCACGTATTAATAATTTTAATATGTCCTAATGTAATTGGAAGTTCCGTATTCGTATCAAAAACACTATTCATCAAAGGATTTAGAACGTGATTTTGAATCAATTGTTTATCTGTTAATCCAGACAAATACACTAAAGCTGCTTCTAATCCATCTGCTTTCATTTGAAACCGACGAATCACTAAATCAGGTGCTTGACGAAATACATTCTGAATATCAGCTATGTTTTTTGATAAATCAGCGTCTAAGAGGGAGTCCTCTATATTTTTTTCCGAGAAATGAGTGTTGTCTCGTATTGAAACTGACTTACGATTGCTTCTATATTTTAACCGTTTCAGAAATTTAGCCATGAGTCCCTCACTTTCTACGTGCCTTCTATAGTATGTTTAGTATGTATATATTAAAAAAAAATATCCTAATAACTAGAGAGGCAACGCTAGAATTATTACTATAGATGGCCATTAACCAAATTTCTAAAATAAAAAAGTATTTCCTTCTGTATGACTAGTAGAAAGAAATACTTTCTATAATTTCTTTAGGAACCATATTGCCACCTGTCCCTCACATGACGTGTGTAGCATTTTCTAGTTTGTCTGTTTTAATTGAGCATACAGAGGCGCTTGTGTTTGCTTATGTAATGTCGGAGTTGATTGGAGAATAGAAGAGGAATGCTTTTCTGAATGAGTGATTGGTAGTTGTATACCAATCACTTTTTTTATTCCGCTATTCGCGGGCAGTAAGACTCCCGCTTCGAAATTCAGCAAAAGCAAAGAGGATAGGTGAGTGTGATTAAAGTTTCACTTTATTTGAATCATATGATATCATTTAACTTTATTAAAAGAGTATGTGAGCGATTGTAAGGAGTTAGGAATACGAGCTAATTTCTAGAAATAAAATGTTCTTTAATAAGTAAAGAATCCGATGAAAAGGACTAATAAAAAGAGACAAACTTGCCTCGGCTTATTCGTCCCTTTTTCATATATTTCATGTTATATGGTGCTACTGAGAATGATAGGGAAGAACAATTTAAAATGATAAAGGATGCGAACAGATTGAATAATCACAGCACAACACCGGCATTTATATATACGTATGCATTCCGCGAGGATGAACGATCTTTATGTTATATGGAGATGCGCTCTCTTTTTGGAGTTGAGTCTCATGTTAACATTTTGAAAAGTAATGTTAAAATTGATCCGAGCCGAAGTCCGTTTATGAAAGAACGAATCGAAGTGATGTATGAAGGAGACGACTTGGCAAATATTTTAGAACAAGTAGAACAAATTGATTTGGCAGGAGCTACATTCAAAGTTATTTTTGTTAAAATTAATGACCTCAATGAATCGAACAAGATAGAATACGGACAGAGGCGTGTAATTGAGAGAGAAATCGGCATGCAGATTGAAGGGGAAGCGGACGTGCATCATCCAGAGCGTGTATTTGGAATTGTTCCTCTTGGTGGTCGTTGGTATTTTGGAGAATATATTGAAAGTGAAGCTGTTTGGTATCATCACGTGAAAAAACCACGCAGCTATTCTACGTCACTTAGCACACGTGTTGCGAGAGCTGTTGCGAATATCGCTGTGCCAAATCCTGATGGAGTCAAAGCGATTGACCCGTGTTGTGGTATAGGAACGGTACTGGTAGAGGCACTGTCCATGGGAATTGACATCGTGGGCCGGGATATAAATCCTCTTGTTGTAATTGGATCTAGAGAGAATATTGCGCATTTTGGATTTGAAGGAGACGTAACGGTAGGGCCGATTGCGGATGTCACAACTAATTACGATGTAGCAATTATCGATATGCCGTACAATTTATTTACACATGCGACACCAGAAGATCAATTCTCAATTCTTACACATGCGCGTCGTTTTGCGAAAAAAGTAATTGTTGTAACCATTGAGACAATGGATCACATGATTAAAGAAGCTGGATTTGAAATTACAGACCGCTGTATAGCTAAAAAAGGGACATTTTCTAGGGAAATTCTTGTTTGTGAATAGGGGAAGTTTTTTGTAATGAAAAAAGGAAAGTGATTGGTATATATGCCAATCACTTTTTTCTTTATCACTCAAAGGAATTGTTTAATCTTCTATTCTAGGATTAAGGGTATTTACTTGTTAAGCTTTGTAGTAACTGCTTAGCCTAGTGTTAGATATTTTCCTTTACCTTGGCCATTCGCAAGTCACGCTCTGCTTGATTGTTGCCAAACGGGACAAACGCATTCCGAATATGGTGAGAAACGGTCGATATATTTGAAAAATCGCCGATATATTTGAAGGAACAGTCGATATCGTTGTATCGATGAATCATAATAGATTACTTTTCTTTGAGTTCTTCTTGCTTTGCAACTAATAAATTGCGTAAAACATGCCCCCGATAGCTCTCTAACTTCCGTCCTTCAAAATAACGAACTCCTAATTTTTTCAGTTCAGCTACGTACCATCCTTTTGTTCCAAAATGCATGGAGATCACTTCCTTTTTTTGCTTTTAAACAGTATATGTTTGGGGAGGGGGAAATTTCGTTTTTTATATTATATGACTGAATTTAAAATAAATGTTGAATATTCAGTCTATTTGTATTATTATTAGTTTATCATCGGATGACAGTGATTAGCCTCTCTGCATGCCCGGATATGATTTCGTTCACTTCAATAGAGGATGATTGGCTTCTTTCCACTTGAACTTCCTTAGCAGGAAGACGAGCCATAAGGATAGAGACAGTAAAATCCAATGTAACTTTGTACATTGTTTTTCTGGCTCTTTTTATTGTTCCTATTTATAGGAGGACTTTAAGAAAACGTTATCAATAATAGTGATATTTCAATCTTATATATGCTAGCTCGAAGGGTTTATGAAAATAAATACTTATAGGTTGGTGATCTTTTTGGCGAAAGAAAAACAAGAATTGCAAAAAGACTTAAAAACCAGACATATCACGATGATTTCAATTGGTGGGGTAATCGGGGGCGGATTATTTGTAGGAAGTGGGACAATTATTCAATCAACCGGTCCAGCTGCCATTTTGTCCTATATCATTGGCGCTTTAATGGTTGTACTTGTGATGCGGATGCTCGGGGAGATGGCTGCGGTAAACCCTGATAGTGGTTCATTCTCAACATATGCACATAAGGCAATTGGACCTTGGGCAGGGTACACAATCGGTTGGTTATACTGGTTCAATTGGCTCATCATTATCGCAATCGAGGCGGTATTGTTAGGAGTGATGATCAATAATTGGTTTCCTTCCATACCAACATGGATAGCGAGTTTGTTCGTGATTATCATGATGACAATGACAAATGTTTATTCAGTGAAGTTATATGGAGAGTTTGAATATTGGTTAGCGTTTATTAAAGTAGTAGCGATTCTTGCATTTTTAGTTTTAGGAGTTTCTATGATTTTTGGACTTGTGCCTAATGTAGATAGACCGGATCTTTCAATGATCTCTGAAAACGGGGGCTTTTTTCCAAAAGGAATTATGCCAGTATTACTTAGCGTTGTGTTTATTTCTTTCTCTTTATCGGGGAGTGAGGTAGCGGCGATTGCGGCCGGAGAGTCTGATAATCCAGAGAAGAATGTAATAAGAGCGATTAACAGTGTTGTATGGCGCCTTATGATTTTCTTTGTAGGGTCTGTATCGATTTTGGTCATTTTTATGCCGTGGAACAATGCAGAATTATTGAAATTGCCGTATGCAAGTTTATTTCAGATGGCAGGAATCCCTGCGGCTGCGGAAATTATGAATGGGGTTGTATTTCTGTCGCTCCTTTCGGTTATGAATTCCGGAATATACACGAGTTCTCGTATGTTATTTTCACTTGCGAAAAAGGGAGACGCTCCTTTTATTTTTTCAAAGTTAAACAGTAGAGGGACACCAGTTTGGGCGATATATGCAAGTATCATCTTCGCATTCATTTGCGCCATGTTAAAGTTTATATCTCCTGATAAACTATTTGCTTTTTTAGCGAATAGCTCAGGCGGCGTTACGATGCTGATGTATATGTTCGTTGCCGTTTCTCATATCAGGTTGAGAAGAAAAGCTGAAAGAGAAGACCCAGGGAAACTAAAGGTGAAAATGTGGCTATTCCCTTATCTCACATATGCAACACTTGCGATGATCATTACGATATTTGTTGCACAAGCGTTTATAGCGGATATGCGTATGCAATTTTATATGACGATGTTAGCAACTGCCGTAGTAATCGCAATCTATTTCCTAAGAGATAGAAATAAGCGAGTGCCAATAAAAGAAGATTTTACGATTATACAAGATTCGAAAGTTAGTTTAGAGAAGGAGTAAGAAAGGGGTATGTTCCATGCTAAAAGAAAAACAAAATATTGTAACGACAAAATCAAATAGTCTACATGAGAGAAGAAACAATGCGGTGCCTGGGGGTCCTTATAATATTACGCAGTTATATGTAGGGTCGGCAAAAGGGGCAATCATTACGGATGTAGATGGTAACGAATTAATAGATTTTGCAGGCGAGATTGGTATGCAAAATGTCGGGCATTGTCATCCGAAAGTAGTACAAGCCATTCAAAGCCAAGTGGAATCTTCTATTCATAGTTGTTTTCATGTAGCGCCGTATGAAAGCTATATTGAGTTGGCTGAGAGATTGAATGAATTAACGCCAGGAGATTTTAAGAAAAAAACAATGTTTGCAAATAGCGGGGCTGAAGCGGTCGAGAACGCTGTAAAAATCGCTAGGAAAGCGACTGGGCGCAGTGCCATCGTTTCATTTGAGCGTGCATATCATGGGCGGACACTTCTGACAATGTCTCTTACGAGTAAGGTAAAACCTTATAAGCATGGATTTGGTCCATTTGCATCAGATGTATACAAGCTGCCTTATCCGTATTATTACCGCGCGGAAGACGGCATGACGAAAGAAGAAGTAGATGGGCAAATTTTAGCGTATTTCGAACGCTTTATGTTAGAGGAAGTGGCGAGTGATAATATCGCTGCCATTATTTTGGAACCGCTTCAAGGGGAAGGTGGATTTATTGTTCCAAGTGCAACGTTTATACAAGGCGTCAGAAACCTTTGTGATAAATATGGAATTATCATGATTGCTGATGAAATTCAAACGGGCTTTGCTCGTACAGGAAGTTTGTTTGCAATGGATCATTTTGGCGTTGCTCCTGATTTAATGACATTTTCAAAATCCATTGCTGCAGGTATGCCGCTTAGCGCAGTGACAGGAAGAGCTGAATTGATGGATGCACCTGGGCCAGGACAACTTGGCGGCACTTTTTCGGGAAGCCCGGTTGCTTGCGCAGCTGCACTCGCTGTTTTAGATGTAATAGAAGAAGAGCAGTTAGTAAAACGTGCCGAGGTAATCGGTAGCCGTATGATGGAAGTATTCCATAGCTGGAAGGAGAAATACGAATTAATTGGAGATGTGAGAGGCCTTGGGGCTATGACGGCAATTGAACTTGTCAAAGATCGCAATACGAAAGAACCAGCAACAGAAGAAGTAAAAGCAATTATGCAAGAAACACATAACAAAGGTGTAATCACAATAAGCGCTGGAATTTATGGAAATGTCCTTCGTTTCTTACCGCCGCTTGTTATTACAGATGAACAGCTGGAGGAAGGTCTTCATATTCTTGAAACGGCAATTGCGAAACTATCAAAATAGGAAACGATGATGGAGGCAGAGAAATGAGGTTTTTAAATTATATAAACGGCCAGTGGAAAGAGCCATCTGCGAATCAATATTCGAAAAATTATAATCCGCATAACGGAGACGTGTTAGGGGAATTTCCACTAAGTTCAGCAGATGATACTGGGGCAGCCATCGCATCCGCAAAAGAAGCGTTTCAAAGTTGGCAAGGATTATCATTTCATGAGCGGGCAAGTTATTTATGGAAAGCAGCAACGATTTTAAAAGAACGAGTGACGGAAATCGGTCAAGATTTAACGAGTGAAGAAGGAAAGACGCTCGCTGAAGGAATCGGTGAGACGAAGCGGGCAATCAGTATTTTGGAATACTATGCGGGGGAAGCAAATCAGCCGGTAGGAGAAATGATCCCTTCTGCAAATCCGAAAACAATGCTCTATAGTAAGCGCGTCGCGGTTGGAGCAGTCGGACTCATTACACCATGGAATTTCCCAATTGCGATTCCAGCATGGAAAATGGCGCCAGCGCTTATTTATGGGAATACAGTTGTGATAAAGCCGGCTGAAATTACGCCAAAATCCGTGTATCATCTTGTGAATGCTTTTCACGAGGCGGGAATTCCTGCTGGGGTTATCAATTGTGTATTTGGGAAAGGTTTAGTCGTTGGAGCAGAATTAACAGAAAATCCTGATATAAAAGCGATATCCTTTACTGGTTCGAATAGCGTCGGAAAAACCATTCAGCAAACGGCGATTGCAAGCGGAAAGAAAGTGCAATTAGAAATGGGAGGAAAAAACCCATTAGTCGTATTAAAGGATGCTGATACCCAGAAGGCAGTCGATATTGCGATAAGAGGTGCATTCATGTCAACAGGACAAAAATGCACAGCGACAAGCAGAGTGATTATTGAAGATGACATTTATGAGGAATTTCGAAATGAGCTCCTGTTACGTACAAAGGCTCTAAAAGTTGGAAATCCATTAAAACAGGATACATTTATGGGTCCATGTGTATCTGAAAATCAACAGCACTCTGTTTTAGCGATGATTGAAGTAGGAAAGAAAGAAGCTTCTTTACTTTGCGGAGGTAGCGCACCAGAAGAAGATGAGTTAAAACGAGGATATTATGTTTTACCGACTATTTTTGAAGACGTATCGCAAGATGCACGAATTGCGAAAGAAGAAATTTTCGGTCCTGTTATCTGTTTGTTTAAGGTGAACAATTATCAAGAAGCGATTCATGTAGCGAATGATACAGAATACGGACTGAGTGCATCTATTTGTACAAATAATCTCAGCCTAGCCCAGCAGTTTATTGATGATATGGAGGTTGGGATGGTCCATGTCAACTCAGAAACGGCAGGAGCAGAGCCGCAAGTTCCGTTTGGTGGTATGAAAAATTCGAGTGCAGGACCGCGTGAACAAGGAAAAACAGCTGCAGAATTTTATACACGAGTGAAGACAGTATATATCGATCAAGTATAAGTTAGAAAATGGGGGATGAACATGCGTAAAGGTACTTTTTTCATGGCAGGACACTCAAGACTTCCGAAAGGGATGGCTGTGCGCAGTGTCTATGAAACATTAACAATTACAATAGAGGCAGATCACAAATATCACGTTATTATTGAAGCGTCATGTACCCTTGCTACTGAACATGGAAGAGACTTTATTGCTCAAATGTTAAGAGGACATAGTTTACAAGATGGCATTGAAGATATCATTCAAGAAATCTCTTATCACTATCAAGGAAAAGCGCAAAATGCGATTATTAGTGCGGTAAAAGATTTGTACCGCCAATATACAAGCTATGTAAACGGCGAAAGGCCACAAGAAGAATATGAAGAAACAAATCTATAACAAACTGCCCAGTTTATTACGCTTTACTTTTTAAAGAGCATTCATAAACAAGAGCCAGTTATATTTCAGCTTATTTGATGAGCGAAATATAACTGGCTTTTTTATTTTTTCTAATAGGGAGGAAAGAACATGTAAAAATCAAACCAAGGTGGAAAGCAAAAAAGAGGATGTACGAAAAATGCTGTAGTGAAAACTTGTAAAATGTGTAAAGCATGTGGTCGTGAGAAAGAAAATGAAAAATACATGTCAAAGGATAAGAAAGTTCTTTTAAATTCGGAAATTATAATAGATAAATATAGTGTCAACTCTTACCACTTCATATACAATAAAAGTAGGATTGCTCTTCTACTAAAGAGCACTTTTCAGAAGGAGGGAATGACTTGGAGAAAATGAAAGTAGAGTTTGAAGTGAAAGGATTCGGTGAAGAAGATCTAGTAAATGTTGATGGTGCTTTTAAAAGTATTGAAATTGCAAGAGTAAATGGCTTATCAAAAGATACGACATTAGGTGAGTTGGAATCCATTTTAAATGCTATGTTTGATGAAGTTGAAAAAAATTATGAAAATCCACCACAATTCACTGGAAGAATTACGATTCGAGCAAAGAAAGAGAATGCTGAAATTAAGTATTATGGCTAACTCTAACTGCATGGAAATAAATAATAAAAACATATTGACAGTATAAATATTTCGAATTATCATTTAATTATAAAGTGATAAGATCCATATGAGAAATTAGCCTTCTCTATATCCGATCTTCATTTTCTATTTTGCACATATTTTCATAAAAAAACTGTCTATTATTACTGTACTTTAAGAGATTAAAGAACACTCGTAATTTAAAGCCAGTTGTACGTTTTCTACGATTTGTATTGTAGATGCGTATGACTGGCTTTTTCGTTTATCTAAAAAAAGGAGGAAATAAGATGTCAGTGATTACAGAGCAAGTAGTGAAGATGAAGTTTGCAAAGAAATATGAGGGGTATGAAATTGTTCCTCATCCAGAACATAAACGTTTGTATCATATTGTGTTAGATCAGCAATTGCTTCAGCACTTTTTCGCAGAGGTAAAAGAACATTCGGAGCAATCCTTACAATATATTCCGTATTCTCGCTTTATCCTTGCTGATCAAATGAAAAAATTCTTTGGTGAATCGTTTATGGAAAATGTTCGTGGCATTATTCACGACCGGGAAACGGGCGGGTTTACAATTGGTGTACAAAGCGAAACGATAGATGCAAGAGACTATGTGAAATTTGCAACGGCATTAACACATTTAATTGGTACACCTAACTTTGATGCGATGACAGGAACGTACTACGCGAGATTTAATGTGAAAGATACAGATGGCAGTGATTCTTACCTTCGTCAAGCATATCGATTATTTACTCTTCATACAGACGGGACATTTGTTGACGAACCGACAGATTGGCTCCTTATGATGAAATTTGAGGAAAAGAATGCGGTAGGGGGCGAATCACGTTTACTTCATTTAGATGATTGGGAAGAGCTTGAGAAGTTTCGAAAACATCCACTCGCATCTGTCAAAATCACATACAAAGCACCTCCAAGTAAAAATGCGCAGGAAATCGTCTACCGTGAAACATTTTTTGATGTAAACAATGCACCGTGTATTTGCTTTATTGATCAATTCGCTTATCCAGATAATATTGAACAGGCAACATATTTGAAGGAATTATCACACTCTGTGGAGAACTCTCCAGCAACGCACGCATTAAAATTACCAGTTGGCGATCTCGTTCTATTAAACAATCTCTTTTGGATGCACGGGCGCGCTCCTTTTGAGAAAAACAAAGATTTATATCGAGAGCTCATGCGCCAGCGCGGTTGTTTTTCTAAATAATATATGTGGCGGGCCTTTCAACAAGGCCTGCCTTTCCTAATATAGGGGATACAGACATAAGGGGGAAGTAAAATGTATGATTTTCTAATTATCGGCGGAGGAATTGTCGGCCTTTCAACTGGAATGGCCTTAACGAAAAAATTTCCTCATGCCAAAATCGCAGTCATCGAAAAAGAGGACGAACTTGCGCATCATCAAACAGGACATAATAGCGGTGTCATTCATTCCGGTATTTATTATAAACCGGGTAGCCATAAAGCGAAATTTGCGAAAGAAGGAAACGCAGCGATGGTGGAGTTCTGCAAAGAAAATGGCATTGCCTATGATATGTGCGGCAAGGTGATCGTGGCGACAGAAAAAGAAGAAATTCCTCTTTTACATAATCTGTATGAAAGAGGCCTGCAAAATGGGTTACATATTTCGAAAATCGACAAAGAAGAACTAGCGGAAATCGAGCCTCATGTAAAAGGATTAGGAGCTATTCGCGTTCCATCTTGCGGCATCGCCGATTATAAAGGAGTCAGTCATACATTTGCACGTTTTATAGAGGAGAGCGGAGGAGAAGTACACTTAGGCACAAAAGCAGAACAAATTATTGAACACAAAGATTTCGTTACAATCGAAACAAACAAAGGCGCCTTTGAAACAAAATTTCTCATTAACTGCGCTGGACTACATAGCGACCGAATCGCCAAAAAGACAGGCATACTAACAGATATGAAAATCGTCCCGTTCCGAGGCGAATATTACGAACTCGTTCCAGAAAAGCGCCACCTTGTAAAACACTTAATTTACCCTGTTCCAAACCCAGACTTTCCGTTCCTTGGTGTTCACTTTACAAGAATGATAAATGGGGACGTACATGCAGGGCCAAATGCAGTACTAAGTTTCAAGCGCGAAGGCTACACAAAAAAAGACTTTAACATAAAAGACTTCATGGAAACAATGACATACGCCGGCTTTTGGAAAATGGCAATGCCGAATATGAAAGAAGGCATGAAGGAAATGATTCGTTCTTTCAGTAAACAATCTTTTCTCAAAAGCTTGCAGCGCTTAATACCAGAACTTACAGAGAAAGATATCGTTCCGACTCACGCTGGTGTAAGGGCGCAGGCGATTCTATCGAATGGAAACATGGTCGATGACTTCTGCATTATCCCAGGCATCAACTCTATGCATATTTGCAATGCCCCGTCTCCGGCGGCAACAGCGAGTTTGAAGATTGGGGAGGAGATTGTGGGGAAGGTACCGGATGTGATTTTGGACCGAGTTTCCTTGTCGAAAGCTACTTTTTGAGGTAGCTTTTTATTTTTTTTTGGTAAATAACGAAATTTATTGAATTACGGATATATGTTGAGAAACAATCGATATATTTGGAAAATAACTGATATAGGAGAAGAATACTCAATATTTCGGTATGAAATAGGAGGTATACGGGTATTTTCGAAATATTTATAGGGTGTATTTTCTTTTGTGAAAGCGCTTTATCACTTAACTTACACTACATGTCGTTAGACAAGGAATTGATTTTATGAAACAATAATATCAGGTAAGGAGAGGGTGCTTTTCCTTAAGTGCTTCGTATTGAATTTATTCTATAAGAGAAGGTGTGCTTAATGATTTTAAATTAAATAAGGAGCTGTTTTTATTATATGCAACAAAAAAATGATTTAGATTTTGGACCTCAAGATGTGAATATTGTTAATCCTAAACAAGCGAGGAAAGCTGTTGTTGCTACTGGCATTGGGAATGCAATGGAGTGGTTTGATTTTGGCTTATATGCGTATTTAGCGGTTACTTTAAGTCAATTATTCTTCTCGGGTGTCCACAATAGTGGTCTCCAACTTGTACTTACATTCGGTACATTTGCTGCCGCCTTTCTAGTTCGACCAATTGGAGGTATTTTCTTTGGTAGAATTGGTGATAAATATGGTCGAAAGATTGTTTTAAGTACGACTATTATTTTAATGGCGCTTTCTACATTATTCATCGCACTGCTGCCAACTTATGAACAAATTGGTATTTGGGCACCGATACTATTATTAGTTGCTCGAATGATTCAAGGTTTTTCCACAGGAGGCGAATATTCAGGTGCAATGGTTTATATCGCAGAATCTTCTCCAGATAAAAAGCGTGGTATACTCGGTAGTGGTCTTGAAATTGGAACACTCTCAGGTTACATTGCTGCTTCGGTAATCGTTACCATTTTGACGTTATTGTTAACAGATGAACAAATGCTTAGTTGGGGATGGCGTATTCCTTTCTTAATTGCTGCACCAATTGGTTTGGTCGGTTTATATTTACGCCGTCATTTAGACGAATCTCCAATCTTTCAAAAGATGGAAAAAGCACAAGAGGAATCTGAAGACAATGAACAAATTCCGTTTATCGATATTTTAAAATATCATAAAAAGGACT
This sequence comes from Bacillus sp. 105MF, assembly GCF_000374885.1. Classification (NCBI taxonomy): domain Bacteria; kingdom Bacillati; phylum Bacillota; class Bacilli; order Caryophanales; family Bacillaceae; genus Bacillus; species Bacillus sp. 105MF. The sequence goes on from NZ_KB895586.1 coordinate 39,692, forward strand.
TCCTGCTAAGCACAGTAATTGTTGCCTTCTTTAATATTACTAACTATATGATCCTTTCTTTTATCCCTTCTTATCTAACACAAATATTAAAAATCAAAGAAACAACTGGTTTAATCATCATTTCAATTACGATGGCACTTATGATTCCATTGGCGCTTTACTTTGGTAAATTAAGTGATAAGGTTGGCAATAAACGTGTAGTACAATTTGGTTTACTGGGTTTAACATTATGTTCAATTCCAGCATTTTTACTAATAGGTAATGGGCATATTGCAGCCGTTTTTGCGGGTATTCTTGTTTTAGGTTTCTTCCTTAGTGTTTATGAAGGAACACTGCCTTCGTTGTTACCAGCTCTCTTTTTCACAGATGTACGTTATCGTGCACTTTCTATATCCTTTAATATTTCTGTATCCATATTCGGTGGTACAACACCACTTGTATGTTCATACTTAGTTCATGCTACTGGTAATGCTCTAGCACCAGCATTTTATTTAACAGGTATAAGCTTAATTGGATTAGTTGTATTTAGTTTACTATTTGTTACCACATCAGGGCGTGCATTAAAAGGTTCTTATCCTACCGTAGAAACGAAAAAAGAGGCACATCAAATAGCTAAGCAAGACCCTGAAGAAACACTTTGGTGGCATGAAGAATCTTTAGAAATTGAAGCAGAGAGACAATCGTAATAATGATTGTTTGAATTTTCAATATAAACAAGACTCCTGTTAAAGGAGGGCGCTGAATGCAAAACAAGAAAGGTGATTTTTCGTTCAATTTCGAACGAAAAATCACCTTTTTCTTTATTCTGTTTCATTTTGTTTCGTTCATTTTAATTATATGAAATTTTTTGTTTGATTCTGTTGTTCAGCTTAAAATTTATACTCTCTAAATGGAAAAAGATGAGTATAATCAAATTGGGTAGAAAAATGTGAAATTTGAAAGGGAGGGGATAGTGATGCAGTTAGAACAACAGGATTTGTTTAAAGGGGAAAGAGTTGTTATGGAGCGAAAAGCAAATGCAATGATTGATTTTGAAGAATTTGGTATGAAAAAAATCAAATATAGCTCTTTTAGAAAACAGGAAGCGATTGGCGGAAAGTTATATGTAACGAACTATCGGCTTATTTTTAAATCACATTCTATAAATCGTGTAAGGGGTATGTACAGTATCCTACTACCTACGATTCAATTTGTTAAGGACGCTTCTTTTCTTGTAGTTAAGAAAATTGAAGTGTTATCAAAAGATAATACGTACATATTTGTCGTTTGGGGAATTAAAGAGCTTTTAGAAGAAATAGAAAGAGTGAAGAGTAATCTTTCGGTAGAAGAGAAGGTATGGCTAGAAAATATAAGAGAATCTGACGAAGAAAAATGTGGAGAAGGATTAAAGAGATTCAAAGAGATGGAAGAGATTGTGGAAATAATGGAACAGCTGTATTAAAAACAACTGTTTAGAACATATAAAATATTTTAGACTTCAATCTATTGATATATTTAACATTCTTTATTTTCAACTGGATGATGAGATTATAAATAGCAATTCTTAAAAATATAGCACAAAATAAAATGGGGGATGAGCTTGAATATGAAAACAAACGTTGAATATGGATTAGTAACTGAACGTAGAGAAGAGAAAGTAATTATTAAGTATCTCAAACAATTTCTAGCTAACGATAAACGGACAATTTCAAAGACAAAAAGCCCTTCATTATTAGAATCCAAATTACCCTTTAAGTATAAATATTTTTACTTCAATCTTAATAAGGAAATGGGTACATATATTGCCTTATTTCCAAATCGAGATGAAGATTCAAAGTATAAATATCCCGATAATAAAGAAGCTAGTTGGATATTACAAGTAAGATTAAAAAAAAGTTCTCCTGGTTACGAGCAAGAAAAGACAAGCAATTATATACATTCACTTTTAAATTCTCTTAACTGTGAGTTCACTATTGTATGTGAAGATGATGAAATGGATGATCATTAATAAAGTCACTAACTTTTTAGTATTATGTTTAAGAAAAGTGCATTCGTGTACAGAAAGCACCTTTTCAGTCTAATACTTTTTTCTATCAAATCAAAATATTGATTTGAAATAGGTGAGTAGACATTGATAATGAGGTTATAGAAATATAGAGCCTTTTGATTGAAACCCTGAACTGTGGAAAATTTAAAAAGTCTACGATTCAGGTTTTTTTACGTTTCGTATCAATGCTCTTCTTTATGAAATATAATCCCATACTTCTTTATTTTCTTATACAAATTAGCGCGCGACATTCCTAATTTTTTCGCCGTAATGCTTTTATTCCCATAAGTCTGTTGCAAGGTTTGAAGAATGCGTGTTTTCTCTAGACTTTCTTTTTCGTCGGTGAGTGAAGGCATAGTTTGGTTAACGGACTCTGAAAAAGACTTTGTTTGCGGTAATAGCTTGAGAATGTCTGATTCGTATATTTCGCTACCTTCGTGAAGAACAATCAGTCGTTCTATGAAATTACGTAACTCGCGGATGTTGCCTGGCCAAGAATATGCATGTAATCGCTCAGTTGCCTCTTGATGAACAAAAGGAGCTGGTTTGTTATATTTGAAAGAAAATTCTTTGAAGAAATGATGAGCTAAGTAGGAAATATCGTCCGTTCGTTCCCGAAGTGGCGGGATGCAGGCAGTAAATACGTTAAGTCGATAAAATAAATCAGACCGGAAAGTTCCGTTTAATACCATATCTTCTAATATACGATTTGTTGCGGCGATAATTCTGACGTCGATTTTCTTAGGTGTTTGTCCTCCGATTCGATAAATCTCTTTTTCTTGTAAAGCTCTAAGTAGTTTCACTTGCATATCAAGTGGGAGTTCACCTACTTCATCTAGAAATAAAGTACCTCCGTCTGCTAATTCTATTTTTCCAGGTTTGCCCCCTTTAGCAGCTCCGGTATATGCGCCTGATTCATAACCGAATAATTCACTCTCAAACAAAGCGTTGGGAATGGCACCGCAATTAATCGGAATAAACGCTTTTTTACTTCTTAAACTCGCCTCGTGGATCGCTTGTGCAAAAAGCTCTTTTCCAACACCGCTTTCCCCAGTAATCAAAATCGTCGCATCTGTCTTCGCTACTTTTTTCATGTCATGAATGATGTGCTGGATTTCCAAGTTATTTCCTTTTATATTGCTGAAGGGATCGTCCCTATTATTTTGAATCATTTGTTGTTTTAGTTGCTGTAATTCTTCAGATGTAGAGGATAACTTTTCATTTAATTTAATCGTAGCGGTAATATCTTTTTCTACAGACATAGAGCCAATTAGTTCATTGCTTTCATTATAAATGGGAGTTGTGCTAATCAATACATGTTTATCTGGCCTAGGGAGGTGATAAATATCCCGAACGGGTTGCTGACTCTCAAGAACTTTTAAATTCATAATGTCTTCTTTTAAGAAAAATTCCTGAACATTTCTTCCGATAATATCTTCCTTTTTTATGTTATACATTTTTTCTGCTGCTTCATTCCAATAAAGCATGACGCCTTTCGTATTTACAATAGAAATCGCTTCTTCTACAGAAGAGAGAAGTGTATGCAATGTAGGAATCGCAAAGGTATCAGATTGTTTCATAACATATCCCCCAATGATTTTAAAACGTATACAAAAGTAGACACTCGTAGACAGATTTGTTGCTAAAAGGATACAACTTTTGAAAAGAAATGTAAATAAAATGACCGAATATTCGCTTTTCGTCATTGGCATAATACTTGCTAATAAAAAAGTAAGACACTTTTAAAATACAAACACGGAGGAGATAGAAATGAAGATTAGCAAAATATACACAACAATTGATGCACACGTAGCGGGGGAACCATTACGTATTATTACAGGCGGAGTGCCGGAGATAAAAGGAAAAACGCAATTAGAAAGACGAGCTTATTGTATGGAGCACTTGGACCATCTTCGCGAAGTTTTGATGTATGAACCGAGAGGGCATCATGGGATGTATGGTTGTATCATTACGCCGCCGGCAAGTCCTCATGCTGATTTTGGGGTATTGTTTATGCATAATGAAGGCTGGAGTACAATGTGCGGCCATGGAATTGTTGCTGTCGTCACGGTAGGAATTGAAACGGGTATGTTCGAAGTGACAGGCGAAAAACGAAAGTTCATTATTGATAGCCCTGCAGGAGAAGTTGTTGCGTACGCAAAATATAGCGGAAATCAAGTAGAATCCGTATCATTTGAAAATGTTCCTTCTTTTGTTTACAAGAAAGATGTTCTTATAAAAATTGATGGCTATGAATTTCAAGTAGATATTGCTTTTGGAGGAGCATTTTATGCTGTTGTAGACAGTAAAGAACTTGGTTTAAAAGTAAACTTTAAAGATTTATCAGCTATTCAAACGTGGGGCGGGAAAATTAAACACTACATTGAAAGCCAAATGGAGGTAAAACATCCTCTCGAAGAAGATTTAAAGGGAATATATGGCGTTATCTTTTCAGATGAGCCAAATGGAAAAGATGCCACTTTACGAAATGTGACCATTTTTGCTGATGGGCAAGTAGACCGTTCTCCTTGCGGTACTGGTACTTCCGCAAGACTTGCAACTCTTTTTGAAAAGAGTGCCTTGCAGAAGGAAGAAAGTTTCATTCATGAGTGTATCACTGACGGACAATTTGCCGGAGAAGTATTGTCAGTGACAAAAGTAGATGAATACGAGGCAATTATTCCAAAAGTTACTGGGCAGGCATTCATTACAGGGTTTCATCAATTTTTATTGGACCCAAGGGACCCGTTGAAGCGAGGGTTTTTATTGGCTTAATGTTTTTTAAGAGTTGTTTTCTAGGTAGAAAACAACTCTTTTTATAAGTGTTTAACTTGACCTTCACACTCTGGAAATGAAGAGGTAGCTAATTATGTACAGAAGGTGTTTGTGCTCAGGTAACTATGAAGTTCAGTGAGCCGAATACGCTAGAGAAAGGTTTCTTACCTAAAAAATCCCTTGATAAACAAGGGATTTTTAAGCTGAATTATCGTTTTAAAATAGCTATTTATGACATTTAAGAGTGCCTTGAACCAGAGTTGCGAGTAGCTAGCGTATTTTCATCGCCCAGCTCGGCTTCGATATGGGAGACCTTCGAAGACTCAGCCATACGCCAATAAGTGATGAAACTTATGGCAATGCAGCCAGCCACGTAGAAGTAGAAGAGCGACTCGAGCCCAATGCTCTTCAGCCATAACGCGATGAATTCCGCCGTCCCGCCGAATACCGCAACAGTAATTGCATAAGGGAATCCCACGCCAAGGGCACGGATTTCAGTTGGGAAGAGCTCGGCTTTCACGATCGCGTTGATGGAAGTATAGCCGGTAACAATAATGAGACCTACCATCATAAGCAAGAATGCAACAATAGGGTACTTTGTTTGCTCCATGATTAGAAACAGTGGCACTGTCAGCAAAGTTCCGAGAATGCCGAAACCAATCAATAGCGGACGTCGTCCAATCCGGTCGGATAACATACCAGCGAGCGGTTGAAGTACGACGAATACTAATAGGGCAATAAAGTTAATCCAGCTAACGACTTCTTTAGGAAGGCCTACAGTATTCACCATGAACTTCTGTAAATACGTCGTGTAAGTATAGAAGGCAACAGTTCCGCCGAGCGTTAGTCCGACCACTGTTAATACTGCCTTAGGGTGTTTCATTAGAGCCCGAATGGTTCCAGCGTTCTCCCGGCTTTCAGAACCCATTTTTGAGAATTGCTCCGATTCATCCATCGTGCGACGCAGCCACAATACAGCAACTGCTCCCATTGCTCCAATGATGAAGGGGATACGCCAGCCCCAAGATTTCATATCCGGTTCGCTGAGTATTTGCTGGAGGATGATCTGAACACCAAGTGCTACTAGCTGTCCCGCAACAAGTGTTACATACTGGAAGCTCGAGTAGAAACCACGGCGGCCGCTGCTGGCCATCTCGGATAAATATGTTGCCGAAGTTCCATACTCTCCACCTAACGACAACCCCTGAAGCAGACGTGCAAGAACTAGAATAATAGGGGCCAGTATACCAATGGTGCTATAACTTGGGGTACAGGCAATGATCAGAGAACCACCGGCCATGACGGTGATGGAAAGCGTCAGTGCGGCGCGTCGGCCATGACGATCGGCATAACGGCCCATCAGCAGGCTTCCTAGTGGGCGCATCAAGAAGCCTACGGCGAAGATTGCTGCCGTGTTAAGCAGTTGGCTGGTCGAGTCTCCCTTTGGGAAGAATTCTGCTGAGAAATACACGGCGAAAGCAGAATAGACGTACCAGTCGTACCATTCAATCAGATTTCCAACTGAACCTTTGAAGATGTTCCCTGTTATGCGCCTTGTATTTGTGCGATTGGTGGATTGAGACATGATTAAAACCTCCCTATTTAATTGAAGTAATTTGAAAAATATCATTATGAACTAAGTATGAAGGCGTATAAATGTAAATAAATTATATCGTTTCGTTCGAAAAATCTCAATATAATGAAAAATAACTCTATTTTATAGTTGAGCAAATTGTTTGGAGGCAATCTGGAAGAGTTTGAGTTTTTTGTGTATGAAAATAAGGGGGAGCTGTAAGTGCTTTAATTGATAGGCGGATTGCTGTGGTGGCAATGACTTTGTCAGAAGCGGAAAGACAATACAAAGTAGAAAAGAGAATGTTTGACTATATCTCCTCCTGAAAGGTTATTTAATCATGAGTTATAGCGTATCATTTTTCTTTTGTATATAGTTTGTTAAAATAGTAGTAATTGTAATTAATTGTAACTGCGGAGGTGAAAATGTTGGACCAACTCATAATTGAATTCGCTAAAGTAACCAATCAAGTTAATGATATAAATACTAATAAATCTTATTTGATTATAAAGACAGATGATAAAGGGCTATACGTTGAAACGGAACTTTTACACGAGAAGTACAAAAGGGGAGAAGAGTTACAGCCATATTTTATGATAACTTTTGAGATTCTCCAGCAAGCTTGGCAAAAATTCATAAATATACGTACGGTAACGAGTGAAGATTTTGGACAAGCAAACGAACACAATGCTTTTTTGATGGCTTTCTTTTCACAACTTCCGTTTGTGAATGTAACTGACTCAAAATCTATTACACTTAAAGAATTTCAAACAGATGATCTACCATGTGAGCAATATCATAAAGTGATCACTTTTTTAGAAGAGGTAATAGATAATACATATGCTCCGAAAAATCTCAGTCACCAAATTGATGGGAATTTATATAGAGTGAAATCTCGTGGACGGCAAGATTTGAGATTATTGGGCTTTTTGGATGAAGCTCATGAGATTAATCGGGCTCTATTAAATGAATATATTGAATCAAAAAATAAGGATGCTTTTATTCGAAATTTGATTTTGAAACAGGAATATTTTCAAATTGTTCTATTTGTACTCGAACTTTTAAATAGTTATTCAAAGGCTGAAAAGAAAGCGGCTTTAGTGAATTTAGGAATGACGATCGTTCGAAATTCACGAGGAGATAATTTAATGGTTGAATCAGTAGCCAAGGAACGTACTCATAATTTGTTAATGTGGCTTGAGAAGGTAGGGTTAATTAACGAGAGGTGGGTTCCAGTTGAACAATATTTAAAAGAAAATGATGAAGAGGACGATAATATGAATAGTAACTTACGTGAAAAATTTTTAACTGTTATGTATGAGTATTTAGAGGCAAGAACGGAAAAATTTGCGGGTCATAAACTTGGTTCAGTCGTTCGAAATGAAATGACAACGGAGGTAACTCGTTTATCTTTTATCGATCATAATCAGTACATTGTTACGGGCTCAGTTGGACAAGGGAATTGGGCCGCCGTGCCATGGCTTGCTATCATGAATAAAGACATTACGACATCGACGCAGAGAGGGTATTATATCGTTTATTTATTTAGTGAAGATATGAAGCAATTATATTTAACAATGGCACAAGGAGTAACTGAAACTTCTAAAGAGGAAATGGAAAAGATTAAGTCTGAGATCCGTCAACATATACAAATGTCTAAAAAAATAAAAAAAGATGATGATATTTTCCTTGGTACAAGTCCAAAAGCGAAGGGATATGCCAACTCTACAGCTGCATACATTCCATATGATGTTGAACAAATGCCAAGTGAAGCAGAATTAGTGGAAGATTTAAAAGAACTGCTTCGCTATTATGAGGGATACATTGCCTTTAGAGAGAAAGGAACTAATCGTGCAGTGATTCACGAGGAGAAAAAAGAAATGGATTTGAATGGGAAGGAAATTGTAGATCATGTATCTTCCTATATGAAAAGCAAAGGTTTCTATTACGATAAGCAAGATATTATTAACTTTTTCCTTTCTTTAAAAACGAAGCCCTTTGTTATTTTGTCTGGTATTTCAGGTACGGGGAAAACAAAAATTGTTCAGTGGTTCGCTGAAAGTTTAGGGGCAACTGAAGAAAATGGACAGTTCACGCTTATTCCTGTGCGACCTGATTGGAGCGATAGCTCTGATTTACTTGGCTACGTGAATATTCAAGGTGAATTTCAGGAAAGACCGTTAATTCAAGTTCTTGAAAAAGCTGCAGGGAATCCGGACAAACCTTATTTTGTCGTGCTCGATGAGATGAATCTAGCACGTGTAGAGTACTATTTCAGTGATTTTCTAAGTGTCATTGAAAGCCGAAAATGGGAAGGAAGAGAGATTGTTACATCGGCTGTTCTTCCAGAATCGATTATTGGGAAACGAATTACGATTCCATCAAATGTGTACGTCATTGGAACTGTCAACATGGATGAAACAACACATCCGTTAAGTAAAAAAGTATTGGATCGTGCGAATACAATTGAATTTAATCAAGTAAAATTAGATTCCTTTGAGTTTTTAATGGATGTAGAAGAAGTACAGGGAAAATGTGTTTCTAATCATTCCTTGACAGCCACGTTTCTTCATTTAAAAGAATGCTTTCAGCTCAATAAAGATCTTGTGAAGGAAGTATCTCATATTTTAATCGAAGTTAATAAAATTCTTGAACCGATCGGAGCACAAGTCGGGTATCGGATACGTGACGAAATTTGTTTTTATATGGCTTACAATGAAAAAAGTGAACTATTATCGTTTGACGAGGCGTTAGACTATCAAATATATCAAAAAATCTTACCGCGTATTGCAGGGAGCGATGGGAGAACAGAAGAGGCATTAAAGAAATTATATACGCTATGTACAAATCAAGAGTTTGATAATGAAGATATGATGTCTTATGCGAAGTATCCTCGTTCTGCTAAGAAGTTGTCTCATATGTTAAGGAGGTTCGAGTATGATGGTTTCACCTCTTTCTGGATCTAATCGTGATATAGAGCTAGTTAAGATTGAAACAGCGGATTTGTCATTGACTATCAAAGGGAATCCCTATCATGAAAAATACGAGAGCTTAAAAAAACATCAATCCATTGCCTCAGATGAGATGATGCATTTTCATGTGTCTGGAACAAGTGATTCTATCATGGTATATGATGCTCAGTTACAAAAGCTTAGCGAATTAACCGAGCACCCCCCTATCTTTTTCGAGAATAGGAGTTATCAGCTCGTTGTCGTTCCTAAAAATGATCAAGAATTGTCTTTTTACCATGAGCATCCATCTCTTCGAAAGGCAATCAGTTCTACTCAAATGGGTTCATTGAAAGTATTAATGGGAAATCTCTCATTTCCCAATGAAGTAGGCTATACAACATTTGAAATTCGAGATGATAAAAAGTCTCTACTAACAGTCACACTAGAAATTTTTCCATCAAAGCTCGATTACAAAGATGACTATCGAGCTTTATTGGAAGAAGTGAACGATGAAATTTATAATCTAGCATTTCATTTATTAAAAAGAACTTATTTGGGGGCATCAACAATCTATGCTACAAATCCATCTAAAAGTGAATTTTATCATATTTTAAATGACTCTTTTCATAGATTTATGAAGGCAATTTCTCATATTAAAAGACAACCGCATCATGCGCTTACTACACGTCATCAGCTTGTACAAGGAGAAAAAATTCGTAGGCTTGATTCTGTTGGGATGAATTACTTACGAAAAAGACCTCACTTGTTTCAAGAAGTAGGAAGAAACATGCTTCCATCGAAAGGAATTACAGCTTATAAGGAAGTATCCTACGATACATTGGAAAATCGGTTTGTTAAGTGGATGGTTCAGAGGGTGATACATAAAATCGAGGATTTACTTAAATCTTTGGAAAAGGATTCTGGATTTAAGAGTTTGCCAATTGACGATGATTTGATTCAAAACGTAAGAAAAATGAAATCTCGAATGAAAAACGAGTTGAATGATCCGTTTTGGAATGGGATCGGGAAATTGGATCGTTCTGTCTTTTCTCTAGTCATTCAAATGGCTGCTGGTTATAGGGATGCGTATCAAATCTTTCTAATGTTATCGAGAGGTCTCACGCTAAGAGGGCAGATCTTTAAAATGTCTGTAAAGGACGTCGCAAGGTTATATGAATATTGGACGTATTTAAAGCTTGGACAAATTTTATCTAAAAAATATGAAACAGTGAATCAAGATATTATTAAGGTACGGCAAGATGGATTATATGTGACACTTGATGAAAGTAAAACTGCAAAAAGAACATTTAGGCACCCTGAAACAGATGAAGTGATTGAGCTTTATTTTCAAAAAAGAAATAAAGCATTACCAACTGTCACTCAAAAGCCGGATACGATGCTTGCTATTGAGAAGAAAGGGAAAAACTATCAATACCAATATATTTTTGATGCTAAATATCGAATCGACTTTGCCAAAAATGGTTCCCATTATAAAAGACAGTATGGGACACCGGGTCCAATGGAAGAAGATATTAACACGATGCACCGATATCGAGATGCATTAGTAGTAGATCAAGGTGGACCGTTTGAGAGAACAGCCTATGGAGCTTATGTATTATTCCCGTGGAATCAAGAGGAAGAATATGAGCATCATCCTTTCTATAAAAGCATTGAAAAAGTAAATATTGGCGGTTTTCCATTTTTACCAAACGCGACAAGACTAGTAGAACAATTTCTTGATCATCTCATTGAAAAAAGTCCAGAAGAGATTATAAGAGAAGGAATCCTTCCAAGAGGAACAAAAGAAGAATGGGAATCCTCTTTAGATGAAAAGGTATTAGTCGGTAATGTGAAAACAGAAAAGGATTATGAAACATATATGAAAGAAGGTTTCTATCAAATTCCTGTTTCACAATTAAAACCAGGCTGGCAAGAAATAAAATACATAGCCTTATATGCACCGAAAAAGTGGTATGGAGAAAACGGTGGGATTCAACATGTCGCAAGGATTAAAGATATTCATATAAACAGAGAGAATGTACTACCTGGTGATGAAACAAATGATTGTGTTTATTTCGAACTAGAGCCATGGAAAAAGTTAGGTCATCACATTTGTCCGGTGGGATATGGAATTCAAACATATATGTTAACGAGCATGTCATTATTAAAGGAAGTACAAGAGCTTCCTGAATTATTTATGAAATCGAAAGAAGAGCGAGCTCTTTGGAAAACGCTGCGCCGATTTACGAAACAGGTGAAGGTCGAGCTTGATCATTCTGATTTGGACAAGGCATCTTCCATTAAGGGTTATTATGTTCAAGATGTTCAAATTAAAATTGATTATGAGCAGGGGAATGTGATGGTTGGAAAAGGGGGAGAGTTTAAAGAGTTGGCTTTGGATTTGGTTGTTAGGTATTCTTCGATGTTGTTTAAGAGTGTTTTGGGGCAGTTAAGTAGAGATTAAGGTGTATTGAAAATAATAAATATAACAGGGACAACAATTTGTATATCGTAGGTGAGAATTGTATCATGGACAAGAGATCTAATCTATTTTCATATGCGACTAGTGAGTCATCTCAAGATGCTTTTATTTGTTGGCTAGCAGAGTAGGCAGATCCAGAGTATAAAGAAGCAAACCCAGATTTATATAAAAAGAATTTCCCAGTATCTATTTCTGTCTTATAGATCCGTTTCGAAAAATACGCTTTCTTCACCTGTTCTCACCTCATTTTGTTTGATAAGATCATTATACAACAAAACAAACATATGTTTTATTAAAAAAGACAAAACCGATTCATCCCCCACCTTCACTTCGTTTAGAGGAGGGGGTCTTCTCGGTTAAAATGATAAAGTCGGTACATTTACTTGTTACAACAATGCTCTTCTTCTCATCCATTGCGTCGCAACCCATTTTTCACCTTTGATAACAGGTGCACCGCCATGTAAAGTAAGTTTGTTTATTGATTCATCCTGATAAAAATACTCGAAATATACCGCCATTCCTTTTTTCGGAGATACGGAAAGGTTGAGTTTTGGAAAGAAGGTCTCTCCACCTTCTTCTACATGATTTAAATACATCACAAGTGTACTCATACGATTGTTACTTGCTGCCGCACTATTTTCTACAAAAAAATCATAATGCGCTTGATATTCTTGGCCAACTGTATACTTTAAAATTTGCAGCCCTTCTCCATGTGGGGCAGGAACATTCATGATCGAGGCGATTCGTCTTTCGATTCTAGTAGTAATCTCGCTTTCTTCTAAAAATGCACCACTGCTCGTCCGAATGTCATTTGTTTTGCGCGAAACACCAATTTTAGAACGTTTCATTTTATTTTTAGACATTTCAATTAACGTTTCACACTCTTCATCACTTAATACATTTGCTAAAACGACAATAAGAGGCTCTTCTAGTCTTGAAATAATTTGTATTTCTCTGTCTTCTGTCACAATGGTGTTCCCTGTGTGGTTAAAAATCGTTAGTTCTGTATTTTCAACTGTTTCATTTTTCGTTGACATTTGCCCCATCTCCCTAAAAAAATGATTAGATAGCATTAATATATCACATTTTTCTAACTATTCATTCTTTACAAAAAAATAGAGTGATGATTGAAAAAGAGGACATGTAGTTACCTATTCAAACTAACTATTCCCACACCAAAATTTTGTTAAGTTAACACAGTTTAGTGATACACTGTACTTCTTTTGTTCATAAGTGCAGAAGTCGGCCATGTACAGATTAAAAGAACCCCTCCCAAGCCCCTTACAACCCCCTACCAACAAATAAATCACTAAAAAGAAACAAAATAAAAAACAAAAAAACTACTACAAGCATTCCTTCAAAAGAAAAGTAGTTGTAGTAATCGTAAAAAATATAAAATAACCCCGCCAAACTTCCTCCCTTATCCCTATATACATTAAGGAACCACCGATTACATATGTTTCATTAAGGGATAGGAGGAATAAACATGGCAGTATACCGTAATGTGCAGGTGAATTTTTGGCAGGATGATTTTGTACTCGATTTAACACCGGAGGAGCGGTATTTTTATATTTATTTGCTGACTTGTTCGAAGACGACGCAATGCGGGATTTATCCGTTACCGAAGCGTTTGGCGGAGATGGAGACGGGTTATAACCGGGAGACTGTTGAGAAGTTGCTGCAGCGCTTTGTTGAGTATGGAAAGATATTGTATGATGCGGAAACGAAGGAGTTATGTATTTTAAATTGGCTGCGCTATAACCCGGTTACGAATACGAATATGGAGAAGTGTGTGTTACGTGAGCTGAAGAGCGTGAAAAGTAAAGCGTTTGTATATATGTTTCTGCAAAAATGTTTGGAGGAAGAGATGAATATTCCGCTACTTTTAGAGCATTTCGGTATGCCGGGTGAGTTGTCTGAGATGATTCCACAAGCATCTATTGAAAGCTATGAAGAGGATGAGGAAGTAGAAGAGATGGAGCAAGGTGGTGGTGTGTTCATGTTTTATGAACAAAACTTTGGTAGTTTGTCGTCGTATGCAGCGGAGGAATTAAGTGAATGGATGGCAGATTTATCGGAGGAGCTTGTCTTAAAAGCGCTCCAGATCGCTTTTGAAAATAATAAGCGGACGCTTGCTTATGTGAAGGGGATTCTGCGGGATTGGCACGGTAAGGGATATACGAAGGTTATTGAAGTAGAGGAAGCGGCAGCAAAGTTTCGGAAGAAGGAATCGACTGCTTTGTATGAGACTGAGAAGTTTCTAGAGGAGTGTGAAGAGTGGGAGAAAAACGTGCCGTCTGAAGAAGAGTTGCAGAGGTTCTTGAAAGAAGAGGGATGGCGGCCATGAGCATTCAAAATATTGAGGCCGAACAGACGGTATTAGGGTCTTTGCTGCTTGATGGTGAACTGATTAAGGAGTGTAGGCTGACCGATCAGCACTTTTCTACAGCTGTGCATCAAGCTATCTTTAAGTTGATTCGGAAAATAGAGGAGGAGGGACAGCCGCTGGATCTTGTTGCGCTTGTTTCAAAAATGGAACCTGCTTTTTTGGCGCAAATTGGTGGTATGGAATACCTTGTAAATATAATTGAGAGTGTGCCTACTACTGCTAATTTCTCCTATTATGAGGGGCTTGTTCGGAATGCCTGGAAAATGAATCAGGCGGGAAGTATGGCGCACAGCATGTGTGAACGGCTTCTTGCGGAGAAGGATGAGAAAGTAATCGGAGAGACGATTACGAGACTTTGTGAACTGGAAGAGGTGGATTGCACACTTGATTTTGATTTGAAGGATACGTTAGTCGATCTTTATGAAGAGCTTCATCAAGATACAGAAGAACTTACTGGTATTGAGACAGGTTTTTCAGCTTTAAATAAGATGACGTGTGGTCTGCAGGAAGGGGATTTTGTTGTGATTGGGGCACGGCCTTCGATGGGAAAGACAGCATTTGCCTTAAACATTGCGCTTCATGCGGCAAAATCGGGTACGGCAGTTGGGGTGTTTTCTCTGGAGATGAGCAACAAGCAACTGCTGAAACGAATGGTTTCTTGTTTGGGTGAGGTATCTGGGAAAAGGCTGAAAAATCCGAAGCATCGTTTTACGATAGAGGACTGGGGGAAAACGAGTCGGGCATTCGCAGAAATTGGGGATTTGCCTCTAGAGATTTATGATAAGGCAGGCGTTACAACGCAGGAGATTTGGGTGCAAGTGCGGAAGCTGAAACGGAAGTATGCAGATAAAAAATTGCTTGTTATTGTTGATTATTTACAGCTCATTACAGGCGATTCAAAATATCGTGGAAACAGGTTTCAAGAAATGAGTGAAATCTCCCGTAAGCTGAAGCTGTTGGCACGCGATTTAAATGTGTGCGTCGTAGCGCTGTCGCAATTGTCACGCGGGGTGGAGTCGCGTCAAGATAAGCGCCCGCTTTTGTCTGACCTAAGGGAGACAGGACAGATTGAGCAGGATGCGGATGTGATTATGCTGATGTATCGGGAGGATTATTATGATAAAGAGACGGAGCATAAAGATATAACAGAAATTCAGATAGCAAAGCATCGGAATGGGCCTGTTGGGATGATGAAGCTACGGTTTTTGAAGGAGTTTGGGAGGTTTGTGGAGGATGGTTAAAAATAGCTTGATGAGTTCCACTCCTAAAATAATCTTGATTCTTTTTTAGACAGTTTGGATAAAATTAAGAGGTTGCTAATTAAAACTTCTTCAAGCGGTAGGTAATGTAATCGAATTGAGGTCTATATTAGGAATACAAAAAAGACACTTCATCGAGTGTCTTTTTATTGAAATGATATCTTTTATCCCGCATTAACTGCCCGTAAAAGCCTGATTGGTCGGGCTGATTAAAATTTCACTTTATCTAGCATATATGGTGAACTAGTTGGTCCACCATGCTCAGATTATTGTATTTACAAGAGAAAGTGATCGGTTGAGCCATATGTTTTCTACTGATACTTCGGACGTAAATTTTTAAGGGAAAGAAAATGGTAAGCCTATACACCTTTTGCTTGCAAAAAACATCTATCTGCAAGAAAATAAAAGAGGTAATAGTTGTAAATAATGGTTTAAAACCCAAT
The DNA here is from genome assembly GCF_000374885.1 of Bacillus sp. 105MF. Classification (NCBI taxonomy): domain Bacteria; kingdom Bacillati; phylum Bacillota; class Bacilli; order Caryophanales; family Bacillaceae; genus Bacillus; species Bacillus sp. 105MF. Next base: position 55,590 of record NZ_KB895586.1, read on the forward strand.
TATTATATTTTTAGTAAAATATCTCTTGTAGATAAAGTTTAAAAGCTACTTAATAAAAAGGTGGATTTTTTATACTTCCTGCTTAGGTGAGATCATATCAGTTCATAAAGAATGTATGGTGGTCTTTTTATCTTTTAATCTCGTTTCGTGACAGTGTTAATACTGGAAGCTATTGAAGAATTGAAGACAACAATAGAGTATTCATATATAACGAATCGAAGAAAGGAAGCTAAATATGGGGATGAGTACGATGAAAAAAATGATTGGTTTAATCGTAGGTATAGTGCTAATTATTTTTCTTTTTTACTATCAGAATCATTCTAATTCAGATCGAAAAGAGAAGATATATGTTGAGGATTTTAAAGGGACAAATGATTCTGATAAAATTCAATTAGCTATTAATAAAGCAAAGGATAATAAAATAAAGACTGTTTTGCTTGATGACAAAAAGTACAAGATTACTTCACCTATCGTTGTGAAGCAAGGTGTTAAGTTGTTATTCGGGTATGGAACACAGTTTATTGTTGATGGTGACTTCAGGGTGATTGAACTTGAGAAGAATGCTTCAATTGAAGGGGCCTATATTGCCATTGATGATGCGAATTTTAACTCGGAAGTGATCTATTTAGATGGTAAACATAAATATTATAACACTTGGAACAAAACACATATAAAGGATATAAATATCATCAATTGGTCTGAAACGAACAAGGGGACAGGGATATCGTTATACGCTGGTGGAAGAGAACATGAGATTTCTTTTGTTAACTTCGAAAACGTTAAGGTAGTAGGAATGAAGAATGGAGTAAAGTTAAAAGTGGATAAACCGAATTCTGGATATGCTTGGATAAATGCTAATCGGTTTCTGAATTTTTCTTTAGAGGATTGTGTAAACATGATTTACATGGATAGCCATTCAACGATACCGAATGAGGCTAGCGGGAATCAATTTACCAATTTACAGATACAACCTTCAAGTAAAACAAAAAGTGTTTTGAAGGTGAGCGGGCAACATAATGAGTTTCATGGGATGTTGTGGGATTTGAACCAAATCAATCATGGAAACACGATTGTTGAGCTTACGGATAAGAGTATGGATACGACCATTGATATTTCTTCTGTGCCTACGAGCAGAATCTCTGATAGGGGACAAGCAAATAAAGTGAAACAGTAACTGTAAGGTTCTCTCAATCGGACATGGCTTTCTTAGGAGGAGCCCCCTAGATTCATGTAGAGACGGGGACAATTATTACGTATAAGTGGAATTGTTAGGGTATTTTGTGTCTTTGGTATAAGAGGTGATGGTTACGCAAAGTTTTTTGAATCGTTAACATTTGAAGATATCGAAGGGGAGCATTTTAATATTTACTAATGGAAGTAAATGAATCTTAATTTGTACTATTTTCATAGTTTAGATGTGCTAATTTGCCCTTGATCATTTATACTCAATCTCCATTTTGTTCCATTTGAAGAAGTCAAAGTCACAGCATTCCCTTTTTGAAATTCTAAATCTCCATATAATGTACCACCAGTAGTTGGCAACCATGAGGAGCCATGCTGTAAAGATGATTTTGCGAATATTCGATTTATCCGAAAACGTTTGTGATCTTGTGTATATCCGCTTAGTGTTAGTTTAACTTTATACAACATAGCTGACCTTACTTCTGAAATCACAGTGTCTCCGACATTAAACTGGAGATCTTTAGCCACCTCCCATGGTCCATTTAGGCTCTGTTGATATTCAATTAAAATACGACTTGGGCTTTCATTCCATCCAAAATAGATGCCGATGCAATTAAGCATGTTAATAGGCTGCTTAGAAAAATCTAACTCGATTACAATCGGCTGAGTGCTAGGAACATCCACGTAATTTACACTTTGCTCATCGAGTAAGTTAAAACAATTATTAATATGTCCTCCATAGGGGGCTTTTCCAGAAAGTTGGCGCACTGCGTAGCGGATATTTGCATTTACTAATATATCATCTTGATTCCCAACTAGATGTGCTTTTCCTAATGCAAGAGGAGGATATATAGGAAGGGATTCTTCATGTGGTGAGGTACACCGATTGTATAGGCCACGATCGAGAATAGCTGTGGAAACTTGATTTGAGAATAGGTAGTTATGATGAGAAATGGAAGAGAATTCGATAACGAGTGGAGGAGCATCCATACGAAAGACGTCCCATATCACTCCTTCAAACATATTATAGGCGCCTGAACATCGGATTACTTTTTTTGTTTGTTTCCGGCATTGAACTTGGATTCCCGTAAAGGTGTTCCCTGAAATTTCGTAAGGTAATGCACTATTTCCTATAATCTCGATACCATACTGACAACCATCTATAAAAATAGAATGGAAGGAGTTTGCATTAATCCAACAAGGATTGTTTATATCCGCAAGCTTTTCTGTTTTTAAATAGATAGCCGTATTAAAGTTTGTGATTTGGATTGAGTATGCCTGAAAGAAACTTATGAAATCCCATGCCTTTTTACAGGATAAATGAATTGCAATACCTTGGTAAGTTGTTGTACGGTTTATAATATTGATATTTGATATAGAAGTATGATTAGGAATTTCTATTTGTTGGGCACCAGAAAGATAAAGAACGGATGAGTTAAAGCTATTATCCACGATTTCAATCGAACCACCAGAGATTGAAGTGTTTTTTTGAAGTTCAAACACTTGGAAATTCCCTTTGACGATTAATGTCACAGTGGGATCTATTTCAAGATGTACATTTGACTTAATAACAATAGGAGAGGATATAGTATATTGTTTCTTCCCGGTGATAACAACTTTGGAATAATTGTTGGCCGCGCAATAATTAATGGCTTCTTGAATAGCTTGGGAATTATCGAGTAAATCTGGACTGGCACCAAAACAATCAATATTAACAACACTTTGATTTTGGCAGTCTTCAGCAAAATTAAGAGGTCCTGTCAACTTATAACACTCCTTATATGTGGGATATTATATAATATGCATGTTTGAAAAAAAGCATATATATAAAAGAAAAAACAAACGATGGCCTCGTTTGCTTTTTAATATTGATAGGTTTCAAGTGTAGAATGAATCATATTTGAGAGGGAAAAGGATTTTTCGACTTGTTCTCTTGCCGCTTTTCCTAAACATTTTCTTAAGTCTTGATTGTTATGAAGTAACTGGATTTTTTTTGCAAATTCTTTTTCAGAGTGATGGGAAATGAGAATTCCGGTTTCTTCATCTATAATAGCTTCTTGGATACCACCAACATCTACAGAAATAATAGGGGTTCCAGAAGCCATTGCTTCAAGGACTACCATCGGAAACACTTCTCTTAGGGACGTTAGAAGCAGCAAGTCCATACTGCAAATAAATTCATATGGATTAGATGTATTACCTAAAAGCTTCACCTTATGATTTAACTTGAAATCGCGAATCATTTTTTCAATAAGGTCCCGTTCAGGTCCATCTCCAGCAATATAAAACATTACGTTACGTACATCTTTTAACTCATTTGCAATTTTTAAAAAAAGTTCATGGTTTTTCTCTTTTGATAATCGGGCTAAAATTCCGATATTGAGGGTTTCTTTAGGTTGTATTTGTTGAAAAGAAAAATGTTTTACATCAACACCATTGTAAATCGTTCGGATAAGGTCTTTTCTTATACCCAATTGCAGTAATCTCTCTTTCTCGAAGTTACTCACTGCGATAATTTGATTAACATGTTGATTTAACACTTTTTTAAATAGTGCGGGAAACTTTTTTTCAAGTATTGTAACATTATGTTTTGTATAAATGAGCTTAATTCTTTTTTTCGTGATTTTTTTAATTACGATAGAATACAGTAACATTCTAAAACTATTTGCATGGATAACATCAATGTCCAATTTCATCACTTGTTTACTTAATGTATAGAGGTTAGCAGGATGATTTTTTAAACTTAAAGGAATAAAATGATGCTTATTATGAATTTGATGATACAACTCACCTGTGGCAGCTGCTGAATAAAACGTCATATTTTCATCTTTGAGATGGTTTTCTAATTTGCAAAAATACATCTCAGCGCCACCTGTTATGAGTTTATCGGTTAATAGTAGAATATTGTTCATTTTTTATTTCCCCCCACTGGTCATAGAAGGAGGTCGGTCTCCTCTGTTTTTCTTGTATGCATGATAGGCATATTGACTAAAATAAAAGTTGGTTTTTACAAAGTTTAACTTTTCTTGGTTTCGTAAGAGTTTCCAATATCGGTAGGCAGCTTTTAATTTATTCCTTGAAGTAGAGTTACTTACAATACGATATTTAGATAAAATCTTTTGTAAGCCATAGGCCTGATATCCTAGCCGTAATAATGCTAACCATAGGGCAGTATCTTCAGGCTGGATAGCGGGCATTTCAATTTGTTTAAATTGATGCCTATCTAACATCACGGTTAAACAGCCAATCGTCGTATTTCCCAGCAGATATTTATAATCTACAACTTTCGGTGCATTAACTTTAATATCCATTGAATTTCCTTGTTCGTCAATTAAAGAATAAGAGGTAAAAGAAAAAGCAAGATTATCTTTTTGCATAAAAGCGACTTGTTCTTCTAGTTTGGTAGGTAACCAGAGATCATCGCTGTCTAAAAAGGCAATATAATCTCCTTGAGCTTCTTTTAATGCTATATTTCTAGCTCTAGCAGCACCAGCATTTTGAGTTAAAGTAATAAGTTTAATTCGTGGGTCTTTTTCTATATATTGTTTGATGACATGAACGGAGTCATCTTTCGACTTATCATCAACGATAATCATTTCCCAGTTAACATATGATTGGGCCTGAACGGATTCAATGGTTTCTTTTATAAATGGAGAACTGTTATACGAGGGGGTTATAACGGAAACCAATGATTCGCTATCTTTTTTGGTGTATATCATAAAAATCAGCCTCTTTTCTTTCATATACAGAAATATATTTTAAAGTAATTGCTAAAAAGGAGAAAAGCGCTTCATTAATCATGAGAGAAAGGGATACCATCTGCAATAAAAAAGCAAAAAGTGTAAGAATAATAAAAGGTTTTTCAATATGCAATTTAGTTCTAAAGAGCTTGATAATGAACAGTAATAAAAAAGAAAAGTAAAAAAGAAAACCAATAATTCCAGCCTCTACTAAGATTTCTAGATATGTATTATGAACATATAGTTTTTCATTATGTTCAAATGCGTAATAATCCGAGAAATTAAAGGCACCGATTCCCAAAAGGGGATGGGACATAAAATAGTTAATCGCCTGTTTCCATAATTCAAATCGACCACTTCCATTATCAGAAGAAAAATCATTGATACGGCTGGAAATGATCTGATTCAAATCGATTTGCATAAAAGAACATGCGGCGTAGATTACAACTAGGCATAACAGAGCAACAAGTATCATTTTTACCTTTTTAAGAAAATCCGCTAATATTATATACAAAATGATAACGAGTATTAGGGCGACAATACCGCCTCGAGAAAAAGTAAGAAGGTTGGTAATTATACATAAGATAAATCCAAAGGAGTTTTTAAATCCTTTTAAGTGTGTTAAATAAAAAGAAAAAAACAATGTATTATAAAAAATGAAGATGTTTGGGTCATCAAGTAGTCCAATTAACCTTGGATAATCTCTATCTAATAATAATCCGTAAGAAGTAATCTCAACGCCTGTTGGGGATCCCCCGGTTATCTGTAGTCCAATTATGTACAATAACAAACTAATCATGTTAAATAGTATCCCGACATTTGCAATGGAAGCTTCAATAGCACGAATTGAAGCTTGCTCCAGCATATATCTCATGATGAAATAGCAGATAAGGACAAGGATTACTCCTAGAATGACGCGAATACTTGATTCTGGATACTGTGAAAAAGCACCACTTAGACAATAGGTAAAATAAAATAAAAGCAATAAAATTTCATAATGATAAAGGGGACGGAAGTAAAAGTCTCGAAAATAAATACAGAAAAAAATGGCTAAAAAAATCATGTAAATTTTTAATGAAAAACCGATGGACAAATTATATTTACTAAGTGTAATAAAAAATAACAAAAGAAAGACTTCTAAAGTAGAAGTATTTCTTTTAATTTGTAATCTTTCCATTCCCTCGTTGTCTCCCGTCTTTTAAATGGTTGATATTCTGTTGTTTTTTCTTTCTTATAAAATCTTTAATCAAGTTCCGAGTAGCTTGATCAAATAGTAAAACCATCGTAGACATTAAGATAATGGTAGAGAACATGGCTATAAAAGGAAACTTATATAATAAGTAGTGTAATAGGATAAAACTTATCGAAAAGTAGGATCCGTATGGAATAACAACTTTGGTTAATACTGTTTTTCTGATTGGATTAGCTAATATATAACCAATAAATGATACGATTTCCATCGTTAAAACAGAAAAAGCTGCCCCCGCTATTGCATAAGTAACACTCAGATAATAAAAAGACACTAAGCCAATAGAGATGGTTATAAACTGAACAATAGTACGGCGATTTTGCAGCCCTCTTGTTGTGAGACCATCAGCAATGGCGATGTTAAATCCTTGTAAGACAATAATAAAGGACAATATTTTTAAAGGTTGAACCGCAGATCCCCATTTATCTCCAAATAAAATCGTGATCAGATAGGGGGATAAGTAGAATAAAGTTATTGTCATACACATCCCAATCAAGGACATGAATTTCATTTGCAGGATATTTAATTCTGTATGTTTCTTTACCTCCCCATGACTATGATGCTTAAATAACAGTGGGAAAAATGCACCTGCAATAACCCCTGGTATTTGATAGAGAGCTGAGGGGATTCGGTAAGCTACTGCAAAGAGACCAACAAGCCCTAAGGGAAGTGTTTTTTCTAATACTAATGGACCTAGTTGAGGAGTTAATATAATAAATAACCCACTAATTAAGAACGGGCTAATATTGATCAATAATTCTTTTTGAAAAGGGACTTTCCATTTGAATTCCATGTTTTTTCTGAGTAAATACAGGCAGTAAATGCCTCCAGCTAAATAAGAAAAACCATATAAAAAAGCTGTTACATGTATATCCACTTTTAAGCTTATACACAAAATGGTTAATGTGACTAATACAATGGCTGAGAAGATTTTTATGGATGCAATAAATTGCATTCTTTCAGATAATTGAAAGTAGGTTATGCCTATGCTTTGCAGCACTAGGCCGATGATTAAAGGAATCATTAAACTATACATCATATAAAGAATTTGTTGTTCATGATAAAAGACGTGGATACCGAAAGAAAAAATAACAAATGTTAAAAGTAAACATACTACTCGAACTTTTATATAAGAAAAAAATGTAGTGCCTGGGTTTTCCTTTTTTGCTCCTTCTCGAAGGAACGTATTACTGACTCCTAAATCTGTAAAAAAATGCATGACCATGGAAAGAGCTAGTGCTACACTAAATATTCCATAGTTCTTTGAGTTAAAGTAATTTGCCAATAGTATGAGCGTACTTGCATTTAAAACATTAGCTAAAATCGTGCTGTAAAGTAAGTGGAATATATTTTTAATAATTGAGTTTGTTTTCTTATTCACTTATTTCTCTCCCAATTCACAACTGTAAAGTCACTTAAGTACAGATGTAGGTTCTTTTTCACTAGGTAAAATAGCGTCTTTTTGCTTAAGGTAATAATCATATGTATTCGCAAGACCTTTTTCCAATGCATATATAGGTTGCCAGCCTAATTTTTGAATGCTCTTTTTATTGCAGAGTAAACTTTTTTTGACGTCACCGTCTTTTGCAGGTTGGTAAATGGGGGAAACATTTTGTACACTAATTTGTGCAGCTTGGTGAACTACAAAGTCAGGTTTAAACGCCTCTATCGCTTTTTCTAATGATCTTTCATCTTCTACATTATCAAAGAAAGCTATACTTTTCGAATGAACATTATTTACGGATCAGGTGGATAAGTTATCATACACAGCCACTTCATAATGATTATGAATTAATTTGTCTACAATATGGGATCCGATAAATCCGAAGCCCCCCGTTACTAGCACTTTCTTCATTTTTTATTCTTCCCTTCAATATTTATCTAGCTCCATTTCCGGTAAATACAATGGCCAATGTTTGACATAAAATCTTGATTTCCATAGCGAATGATCTATGCTGGATATAGTATAAGTCGAATGCTAATTTTTCTTCGGGAGTTAGATCATATCCACCATTCACTTGCGCCAATCCTGTTATTCCAGGCGTTACAAGTAAACGATGTTTAAAATTAGGCAATGACTTATCAAACCTTTTATAGAAATATTCTCTTTCAGGTCTAGGGCCAATGAGTGACATATCTCCTTTTAACACGTTAATAACTTGAGGGATTTCATCAATTCTAGTTTTTCTTATAAACGTACCTATTCTTGTAACCCTAGGGTCCTCTTTACTTGCCCACTGAGGACCGTTTTTTTCAGCATCTAAAAACATGGAGCGTAACTTTATTAATTTGAAATCTTTTCCGTTTTTTCCTAGACGCCGTTGATAAAAGAAGGGAGAACCAGTTGATTCGATTGGGATAAGGATGCAAAAAAGAACTAAAATGGGTGATAAAAGTAACAGCATGAAAAGCGAAAAAACAAAATCTATTAGTCGTTTAACAAGAAGGTAGGATGAAGTTGATAGAGATTGTACTTGTATTTCTACCTGTCTATCAATCTTTATTTTTGGGTCCAAAAGTTACCCCCCTTTATGAAATAATGACTGTACCGATTATTTCATGTTTGCTATGTTCTAGTTGTTTTTTTACATTCGCAATCTTATCTAACTTATCACGGCCTTCCTGTATCACTAAAACAATGCCATCACAATGTTTCGCGAGGATTTGTGCATCTGGTGTGTTTAGGAAATCGGATGTGTGAAACAGAATGATATCAAAATGCTCTTTCCACTCCTCAATTAGGATTGGGAAGGTCTCTAATGTTAACAATGCCACTGGCTCATAAAGATCTTCACCTGTAGATAAACAAGATAGATAATCCGTTATTTTTATTGTAGTATCCTTATTTTGCTCTCTTAGGAGTAAGGTGGTTAGGCCAAATAAATGATCGATATTAAACACATGATGTAAAGAAGGTTGACGCAGATTCGCATCCACTACCAACACTCGTTTTCGTTGTTCTGAAAAAGTTAGGGCCAAATAAGCAGTAGCATTGGTTATATTTTGTGTTTGTGCAAGTGAAGTAATCATTAATATTGGTTTTTCCTTTTGAAGGTTCGGTTCAATATGGTTACATATGCTATAAAATCGTTCTTTGATGGTGATATCGTATGGATTAAAGAAATATTTCCTCTTAAATTTGATGGTCATTATGTTCACCTTGTTTCATTGAAGATAAGCTTTTATAAGCTGTTTTTTGCTTGTTGTTTCTTTTTTTGGTATTTAAGTTCACTCTTCCTAATAATGGGAGTCCAAGATGTTCGAGTTCTCGATTGTTGTAAGTTGAATCATCAAAGTGTTCTCGTAGAATTGCCAAGCCAATTCCGACAAAAAAGCTAATTATGATTGAAATGGCTATAATGAATTTGGGTTTTGGAAAAAGCAGTTCGGCTTCTTCCGTCACCCCGGAATCACTAAGAATATTAAGGCGGTTTACATTTGCATAGTCTTTAAATTTAGATATGGATTGCTTTGCGACGGATTGTGCAATTTTCTTAGCTAATTGTGGATTAGAGTCTTTCACTGAAATTGTAATAATCTGTGAATCATTTCTATTAGTAACGGAAACCTGTTTAAGCAAATCATAGCTTGAACGAGTTAGCTTTAACTCTTCTTTTACACCTATCATGATATATGGGCTTTTTATGATATCCATATATGAAAGAGCTAGCTGTTTGTTATCTTGTACTCTATTTACTGGATTTTCCTCTTTTTCTACGCCTAAAGATCCAGCAAGAACTTGAGTGGAGTACTGATAAATCGGTTTCATAAGGTACATGGATGAAATAATAATGAACCCGCTAGTACAAATTGTCGTAAGTATAATAATTAAGAATCGCCTTTTTAAAACTTGCATAAACTCTTTTATTTTTACTTTTTCATTCATCTAGTTCACCACTTTTTCAATTTAATAGTAGAGTTTTGGCGTGATTTTCCGAATGGGAATTATCACTTTTGATTTTGAAAAGGTCCTTATAACATTTATACTAGGGTGAAAAAATTATAAACCTAGCATCTGAACAAAAATTGAACAGAATGCTTCCTCCTAAATTTTTACTATGTAGGGCATAGCCACATCGTCATCAAGCTAAGAGTGCCAAGAGGGTATATGTGAGTATATTTTTTGAAATTTCTATGACTACAAAAAAGGTGTACATAACAAATAAATTAATCAAATGGCTACTTAAATAAAGAAGTCGATTATTATGCTAATGTTCTTATAAATCTAAATAATAAGTGTTTTTTCTGAATATTTATGGTAATATTTTGATATAAATTGTATTTTATTGAAAATACTAGTAATTTTTGGGTATATTTAACTTTTCGCAAATTTATTTATAAATCCATAAATGTATGAATTAAAATGTTTGGTTTTTATATGAAGCTTTATAATCTTATCTAGTTAAAAGGAGAATATAATGAATCATTCTATGGATATACAATATTTGTGTGATATTTTATATAAAACATTTCAAGTATCTATTCAATTTTTATCTACAGATGAAAAAATCTTATATAAATCTACTTCTAATGATATTTGCAGTCCTTTTTATTCTTCTAAGGAAGAACAACTTAGTGAAATTTTTCAGGAAAATGATCTCTATGATTTTCCGCTTATGAGAGGGAACAGTTATCTAGAAAATTTCGTTTTTATTCACATATTAGATCATGAATATATAAAAGGAACCTTTGTTATTGGACCCTCTACATATCCCAAGGTATCAGAAGATATGGCCATTAGACTTATGAATGAATTTGGGGGAAATGTTAGAATACAAGATGGAATTGAATACTATCATTCCATACCTGTGATAAAAAAAATAACTTTAATTGATATAGGAATTTTATTACATTACATAATTTTTAAAGAAAAGTTAGATGTAGGTGCTGTTTGGAGAGAAAATAAATTATTGGAGAAAACCTCCTATGAAATTGCGAATCCTGATTTATATATTTCAGCCCGGCGTCAAAATAATTCTGATCATTATGATATATCATTGGAACGGAAAATTTTCACAAGCATTAAAGAAGGGGACAAAGAAAAATTAATAAAATATGCATATGCATTTCCGCAAGAAGATGCTGTAATTTCATCAAAAAGAAATCAACTAAGAAATCAAAAAAATAATGGAATAATGGCCATTACTTTAGCTACTCGTTATGCAATAGAGGGGAATCTCCCGCCAGAAATTGCTTTTTCGCTTAGTTCTCTCTATATGGAGACCATTGAACAACTAGATAACATGTATTCGGTCAATAGATTAATTGAGGACGCTTTATGTGCTTTTGCTGATCGTGTTAAAGAATATAGTATTCAAAGATATTCGAATACAATTACTACATGTTTAAATCATATTAGAAAAAACATTTACCATGAAATATCTCTCAATAATCTCGCTACGTTGCTTGACATTAATCCTACTTATTTATCTAAATTGTTTAAAAAAGAAGTAGGAATTCCTTTAAGTGAATATATTCAAAGGGAACGAGTAGAAGAAGCAAAAAAACTATTAACATTAACTACATATCCATTATCAGATATTTGTGCTTGGCTTAACTTTTATGATCAAAGTTATTTCACAAGAGTTTTCAAAAAAATATGTAACATGACTCCTAGACAATATCGTGAAAAGCATACCGTGATATAGGCTTGATATCTTAACAGCTAGGTGAGATATGTGTAATACTTGATCACATATATATAATGCATCAACTCAATTTACCTCGCTATTTATAAGAAATAATACTCTTACCTCAAAAACTTTCTCTGTTTATCCCGCATTAACAGGCAGTAAGACCCCCACCTCAAAATTCAGCAAAAGCAAAGAAGATAGGTGGGGGATCCTGCCCGTAAAAGCCCGATTGGTCGGGCTAATAATCAGTGGGGATGAAGAAAACCCCCACTGATTAAAGTTTCACTTTATTTGAAAATATGTAGAATCCATTTCCTTATAATTCTGCTCACTACATGAACATAATAAGGAAATAGATTTTAATACTTTAAGATTTCCACCTTTACTTTCAGTATGTAATAGTGCAGAAAGAATATTAAAAAATCCATTTGAATTAATATAGGAATAGAATGCGATAGCTAAGAAACTTTTGCTTTTCCATGTTTACCTTTTTAGCGTGGATTAAATGAATGTTCGAAATAAAAAAGAATCCCTTATTCTTTATGGAATTCTTTTTTTAGCTGCCTATTAAAGAATAATCATTCCGTATTTTCATTTTTTACCAATACATGTTATATTTGGTAGCATACAATATTTTGTGTAAATATACTTGTCTTGTGAATAGGGAAAATACAAGAGATTTTTAAGTTTGCGACTAAACGAATTAAGAGAGGAGTACCCCTCTTAATGAATGAAAGTGCATTTATATAAGCAACTAGAGAAAAGTATCACAATTCTTAAAAGAAAGAGTAGATTTGCCAATTTCTTTCGCGTAAGTAGGAAGACGTAGCGAATAGTCGAAATGATTGCTACCAACGAACAATCGATACAAAATATGGGGAAATATAAGCTTTATCTGTTCCTTGTGATCAAAACGGATCCTTTCAAACGCAATCATTCGCTCCATATCATCGTAGAAATGGATGGCTAGTATTCGTATGTATCAAATTGAAATGAGTATATAGAACGCATTTTAGAACTCCATTATTCTCCTGCAACTGTAAGTAACATTATAATTCTGTAAACAACAAGATTGAAGTCACCTTGTATTTTAATAAAAATCTTTTTAGTAGGTGTAATATGATGAAAAGATATGAGGAGTTTGACTCTCTAAGAGGATTAGCAGCACTTCTTGTAATAATCGGGCATCATATGATGCTATTGCCTGCGTATGAAAATTATCAGTATGAGTTAAACAGTCCCTTCATAATTTATTTATTCAAGGAAACTCCTTTACGTCTTTTTTTTAGTAGCGGCAACGAATCTGTTATTCTCTTTTTTGTATTGAGTGGTTTTGTTTTGTATTTATCTATTAATAATGAGAAATTTCATTATGATACATACATAATAAAACGGATTTGCCGAATTTATATACCATATTTAGTAGCAATCAGCATTTCTATTATTGCTAAAATGCTTTTTAGTCGTAATGATATGCCATTTATTAGTGATTGGTTTAGTAAATCATGGACCACTGCAGATACACCAGCTTTATTATTACAACATCTTGTTTTTATCGGTGAGTATAACACAGACGCATATAACAATGTTATATGGTCTCTTGTTCATGAAATGAGAATTTCGATTATATTTCCATTTCTGACTTTCTTTTTTATACGCAAAAGGCTCAAATATTCCTTATTATGGTTTATCGTTCTAAGTTTTTCTTCGACTATGGGTTTGTATTTGTTTAATCCTAGTGGAAGCATAACTAGTAGTTTTTTAAGTTTTCACTACATCACTCTTTTTTTTATGGGAGCTCTATTAGCGAAGTATCGTTATTTTATTTTCCATTATGTTTTAAATATGAATAAAATGATGAAAATTGCATTACTGCTAATTGTAATTATTTGTTTTATGTACGAAGGAATGATTGGCGAAGTGGATTTTTTGAACAATTATGTACTGAGAGACTACGTTGTCTCATTTGGGGTTTGTATGGTAATGATTATGAGTATCTCTTCATGGACATTTAGTGCGTTATTAAGAAGAAAAGTATTTGTTTTTCTTGGAAAGATTTCTTATAGTCTTTATTTATATCATCTTGTTTCTTTATTCTCAGTTATGTATTTATTTTATGATAAACTACCTACCATATTAATAGTGTTTCTTTCCTTTTCTCTTTCTTTTTTACTATCTTCATTGGGGTATCTATTTATTGAAAAACCCTGCATAAACCTTGGGCGGTATTTAACTAGGAGATGGAGAAATATATTCTGGAAGGAAATAAAAATAAGGGATCGGATTTCATAGGAGTTTATATAGTAAGAGATCAAAGTTGAATCTTCTCGAACATGTAAAGAAAAAACGAGGATGTTAGATATAACAGAATCGGATATTTTCAAATTCATCTTATAGAAAAACATTCGTAAAAGCCGCTTCATTATACGATAGAGGGCTGGGGGAAAACGAGCTGGGCATTTGCGGAAGGCATTTTCCCTTAAAAGGATTGACAGCAACCTATATAAAGAAACATTTAGAATGTGACATTCGAGAGAGACAGGATGTAAACGTTGTTGTACCTATGTGCAAGGCTTGTGATGCATGGTTCGATGAAGGATATATTACTGTGAATTCGTTAGGATATGTAGATTGCATAGAGGATATGAACTCTGGAAAAATTGTAAAATTCACTAAATGAACTTACGAAAATAAACGGTAGAAAGTGTTTTTATTGGAATCAGGAAAATAAGAAATATTTTGAATGGCACTATCATTATCATAGAATGACAACTTAAAAATTCAGAACTTTGGTGAGGGGAAAATCCAGTTGTTTGATCCAGAATCTTTTCAAACGATTCGATATACAAAACAAAAGTAAATGAGAGGGAATTTGGGACGAGGTTGTCATGAACCTAGTCCTTTCTTCATATGGAGGGATAAGTCTGAAACCTTTCTGATTACGGAATCGTCATCCTTTTGTATAGGTAGGAATTATTTGACGATTCTAATTATTTACCCGTAGGCGCATAAGTGTCGTTATCCCTATATCTATCATATTTATATAGTTCTCATAGACCACTGTGATGGAGTGAATTTTTGTTTTGAGGTAACTTATTTTCTTAGTTTGATAGGCATGGGGTGCTCCCCCTATAAATACAGATTAAAAGTATTGTTGCTGTAGATATCCTGAATAAAAGGTATACTTTGATTAATATTTTTTAATTTATACGATAAAAAAGATAGATGCAGTAGAATGTTCTACCACTATCTATCCTTTTTATCGTATGAATTATTGTGCTTTAAATTCGATTACTTGCTCTTGATTGATTGTTTTACCATCTAAAAGACCTTTTGCTGTTATGTAAATAATTGTTTTCTTAGAGTCTTCCAGCTGACCAATTGCATACTTTACATTGAAGTTATCATTGCTTAGTCGCCACTGTTCACCATTCCATCTACCAGTTATTTTTTGACCATCAGCAGCTTCAATTTTATCATCGTAATTTAGTGTACCAAACTCTGTTTTTAATGTATTGCTAGCAAAATCAATTTGAACTTTGTTTAATAATTTGATTGGAGAACTCGTTTGAATCTCGTATACATTGTCACTGATCTTTTTGAAGTGAATTTTGCCTTCTTGTCCTTTAACAAGTTTCATATATTGATCAGATGATAAGAAGAATTCATATTCTTCTTGTGTAATTCCCATGTTTTCATGGTAAGGTAATCTTTCTCCAGGTTGTACTGTTTTTAAATATTCTATGTACCAATCATAATTTTTCTGAATACTCGCTTGCGTTTTTTTCGTAATTTCCTCAAATTTTTGTTTCTTATCTTCTTGCATTTGTATTGTCATAATATCAGCAGGTGTTTCTGATTTTACTAATAATGGTGTGATGAAATCTTTTGTACTCTGATTGGTAGGTGATAAAACTTCTTCAGTTTTTTTCGGATTCGTATCCTGTTTATCCTCATTTTTTGTAGATTTAGTTGTTTCTTCTGCCGCAGTCTTTTTTGTATCGACTAGTTTACTTTCAGTAGAATTATTACATCCAGCCAATAAAAAGAAAGTTGTAAGTGTCCCTAGTATGATTTTTTTCATTAAAAATTCCCCCGTATTTTTTTCATAAAAACAAACAATACCATAATTATACATTGGGAATATTACCATAACAATTCGCTATTTTTGAAAGTATGTTAAATTCTTCAATTTCTAGTTATTAGTATTGATTATTTGCAGCATATTACAGGTGATTCGACCAATAGAGGAAACGTGTTTCAAGAAATGGGTGAGGTTTCCCGTAAACTGTTAGCACGTGATTTAAACGTGTGCGTCGTAGTGCTGTCGTAATTGTCCCGCGGGGTAGAGTCGCGTCAAGATAAGCGTCTGCTTTGGTCTGATCTAAGGGAGAAAGGGCAGATTGAGCAGAATGCGGGTGTGATTATGTATCGGGATGTTTATTATGATAAGGAGACGGAGTATAAAGATATAACAGAAATTCAGATAGCAAAGCAATGAAATGAACTTGTTGGGATGATGAAGCTGCGGTTTTTGAAGGAGTTTGAGAAGTTTGTGGAGGGGTTAAAAACAGACTAGTTCAAACTGATAAAATTCTTGAACTAGAACCACAAAAAAGAGCAGTGCTAATGCTCTTTTTTATTAATTGTCCAAGTGAATACTGAAAAAAGCACTATTTAGTAGATAGATTACTGTCTACTTATGCTGCCTTCCTATTACAATACCGCTCACCATATATAAAACGGAAGCAATATAAAAAATGGTACCAATCGTTAAAAAATCTACTAGATACCCTGTTGCAATGACAGCTACTGCACCGCCAACTGTAAAAATATTTTGAGACTGCATCACTTGCACAGCAAGACCATATGGATTTACTTTCTTTTGAATATCATCCCATGTCACGCCGCTTTGCACGCGAATTCTCTTCTTCTCTGGATCAAACTCTAATATTTTGTTATAACCTTTCATATCTAGCACTGTACCATTTGGATAATAGGTCTGTCCGCCTTGGCTATGCTGCATTCCCGCAATTGAAATCTTCTCACCTGAAGCATTTGCATCTTTAACTAGCTTCTTTAAGGTCTGCTCATCTTCCACATTTTCAACCCGTTTAATCTTTGTAGGAAGCAATCTGCCCACATCACTCATAACAGGATTGGCTATTTGTTTTGTATATGTATATATAGATGCCATACATAATAAGCTGTATACAGTAATACCTATTATTATTGTTTGTTTTTTCAACATACACTCTCCTTTTTTCGTGATAGTATAAAGAATTCAATGTATATTCGAGATTTATATTATATCTTTTTCTGAAGCCAAGGAATATTATGTAAATAAAAAAGCACGTTATCGGAAGAAAAGTTTCTTCTGTGACAACGTGCTCGTTCACATGTATAGAACTCGATAGGAATACATCCTGAGAGCCATCAGCAGGGGAGGAGTGACCCCCTTACTGATGGTAATTTTACGTTATTGCACGCCACTCTCTAAAATCGAGAATTTCTTTTTCTCACAATCAATCTCTGCCATTACACCATAAGGTAGAATAAACTTAGGTTCGGTATGACCAAAGTTTAAATTATAAAGAATCGGTAAATCTTCTAAACGATATTCTTTCATAACTGTTAGAATTTCATGTTTATATTCTTCATAATATTTCTCGTCTTTCGGTTTGCCGAAAATGATTCCATTCGTGTTTTGTAAAATGCCTTGCGCTGCATAATTTCGTAACCAATATCTAATATAAGTTGGATCTGGCTTGTCTTCAGATGTTTCAAAGAATAGAATGCTGTTTTCCCAATATTTTTTCTCAGGCCAAAGTTCTGTTCCTTTTGCGAATTCCAGTACTTCTATACAACCTCCGATTAAACGGCCTTGTACGATGCCGGATCCTTGAAGGAGTTCATATCCAGTATTTTGTTGCATAGTGCGACGTGTATGTTTGTTCGATTCAATCCATTCCAAACGCTCACTTGTCCATTCTGTAGCGGGTTGAATGTTGCCAATCGTCTCATTTGAAAAAAGGATTCGATTTACCATTTCAATCGTATATGGATCCATTTCAACGTTTTCAGCAAAATCGGTTAAAATAGCTGGACCGTAAAAAGAAGAAATGCCTGCTTTATGACAAAATAAATGTGGAATGGTCACATCTGAATAGCCCATAAAAATTTTTGGATTCTCACGTATAACATCAAAATCAATATAAGGAAGCAGGCGAATACTATCTTCTCCGCCAATATTCGCAAAGATCCCTTTAATACTTTTATCTTGAAATGCCGTCATTAGATCTATCGCACGGGCTTGTGGATTCTCGTAAATATAATCTGAACCTTTCAAACTATTTGGCATAGGTACAACCACAAGACCAAAAACTTCTTCTAACCTTTTTATCCCTTGCTCATAACGCCATCTCAGTTCCGGATCGCCTGCGCCTCCCCAAGAAGGACTAATTGTCGCGACGCGATCTCCCGGTTGTAATCTCTTTGGTTTTCTTAACACATTAACTCCCACCCTTATAT
The DNA here is from genome assembly GCF_000374885.1 of Bacillus sp. 105MF. Classification (NCBI taxonomy): domain Bacteria; kingdom Bacillati; phylum Bacillota; class Bacilli; order Caryophanales; family Bacillaceae; genus Bacillus; species Bacillus sp. 105MF. The sequence goes on from NZ_KB895586.1 coordinate 73,925, forward strand.
CATTCGATTCACTATACGATTCACATAGTTGAAGAATATAGCATATGACCTTTTTCTACATGATCAAAAAATTCCCTGCTATTATGCTAGAGGGGGGAGAATGCAATTGTTTGTCTTTTTTCTTATTTTTCACCTGGATTATGGAATGGAAAAATATTATGTAATTCAAGTAAAAGTCGTCCTGTACGTTCTACGTTCATTGGATTTTCACTTTGCGCTGTATATTCCTCTAGTCTCCAAGAGGGTAGCTCTTCTCCTTCATTTGGTAAATCATAATCTCCACCGCATGGATCAGATAGACGATATAGAATCTCGTTAATAGCTGATCTAGCTATCCAGTACGCAAACAATCCTATCTTTTCAGGCGAGATTCCTGCTTGCACCATTTCTTTTATAATCAAATCGTTTGAAGCGGGAGTCGCTTGTTCATTAGCACGTTCATTAGAGCGTTGAACCCAGCCTTCACTGTCATATAAATACATATCTAATATTTCTTGCAAGGGTCTTAAAAAACGAAAGCTAGCAAGAACAGCTTCATTACCTTCTATCTCATCCTTAGCCCAATATTCCGGAGACTGTACACCGAATTCTTTTAATATTTCGGTTACATTTTCTTTCGTTGGTTCTTTTTTTAACTCTTCTAAAAGGGGGATTAAATTATTCTTCATATCATTCATATGGTCTCTCCTTTGTTTGTATTTTCTGGTAATCCTGTATTCATTATAATATTAAAAATTAAGATTCGGTTAAAACAGTAACAGTAATTCCTGTAAAAACTTTTGCAACTACTTGGCTGCAAAGGGAACGAGTTATTGTTAGCTTCGTGACAATAGGGTACTACTAAATAAGAAGAAACAGCTTGTTTACATACGAATGTTAGATTGGGATGCTGAAAAATTTTGGAGGGACAACAATGACTACTCTTCGTAAAAAGATGATGGGACTAACATTAGCGGGAATAGTAGCACTAGGTTCGTTAGGTGCAGGAAGCATGATGAACGATAACGAGGTAAAAGCTGCGGCAAAAAAAGCAGGGCAGCAACCCAAAAATGTCATTATGATGGTTATGGATGGGACAAGCTCCTCAGCTGTAACATTGGCTCGGTGGTATAAAGGGGCACCTCTTGCGCTAGATCAAATCGTATCAGGAGGTGTTCGTACTTATTCGGCAGAATCAGCTATTACGGATTCTGCACCGGCAGCAACAGCTTTAGCGACAGGAAATAAAACAAATTCAAGCTACGTGGGTGTATTACCTTCTATTGTGAATTCACCTGGCGTAGAACCAATCAAAGAAGAATGCAAGTTTCGTCCAGTTGCCAACGTCTTAGAAGGCGCAGAACATTCTGGCCGCGCAACAGGAATTATTGCTACATCGGAAATTCAGCATGCTACTCCGGCTGGTTTTTCTGCTCACCATGTTATTCGCAAAAATTTTGAGGTGATTGGTGAGCAGCAAGTGTATCAAAATATAGAAGTCGTGTTAGGCGGGGGAAAGGCAGTACTTCAGCCTGCGGCAAGCAGTGGAATCCGGCAAGACAACGAAGATTTAATAAAAGTGATTCAAGACAAAGGGTACGACTTTGTGGAAACAAAGGATGCCCTGTTAAACTCCAAATCCGATAAAATTTGGGGCTCGTTCTCAAATGCTGCACTTGCGTTCGATATGGATCGTGAAGCGACCAATCCTGAGCAGCCAACACTTTCCCAAATGACGAGAAAAGCAATTCAAACATTATCAAAAGATAAAGATGGTTTCTTCTTATTTGTAGAAGGCAGTAAGCCAGATTGGGCAGCACATGCCAATGATCCAATCGGGATGATTAGCGATGTATTGGCATTTGATGCTGCAGTTGCAGAAGCGTTACAGTTTGCGAAAAAAGATGGGAACACGATGGTCATTGCTTTAGCGGACCATGGTAACAGCGGTATTTCCATTGGTAATAAAAATACTACAAAAGGATATGATACCACACCGGTATCTGCCTACATTGCTCCACTGAAAAAGGCAAAAATGACACTTGAAGGTGCTACAAATAAACTAAAAGATGATTTATCTAATATAAAAGAGGTAGCTGCACTTTACGGTTTAGATAACCTAACTGATGATGAAAAAGAAAAGTTAAAAGCTGCACAAAAGAAAGCCGATGTAGGTCCAATCCTTACTAAATTATTGGCCAACCGTGCGAACATCGGTTTTACAACAGGTGGTCATACGGGTGAAGATGTATTCTTATACTCTTACGGCCCCGGGAGGCCATACGGTTTCGTCCAAAATACGGACATTGCGAAGACAATGGCCAAAGCAATGGGCTTTCACTTAGGAGAATTAACAAACAAATTATTCTTAGATGCTGAAATAGCCTTTAAACAAATTGGTGCAACTGTAACGATTGACAAAAAAGATGTAGCAAACCCGGTGCTTGTAGTAAAACACAATAAAGCGAAGGCTCAATTGTTTGTTAATAAAAATATGATCCGTATCGATGGAAAAGATTATGAATTAGGAAGCGTCGTTGTAGAAAGCAATGGGAAATTCTATGTACCTGAAAAAGCAATTCATCTATTCACAAAGCATTCTCGCTAAACTAAAAAAGAATCAAAAAGGCCTGCCAACCACTTAGCCTAGCTAGGCTAAGTGGTTGGCAATTTTCTTGATATTCTGTGCGGCAGCTATAAAGTTCAACTAATAATCAGTGGGGGTTTTCTCCATCCCCCACTGATTATTAGTTGAACCAATCGGGCTTTTACGGACAGTTCATCTCCCACCTAACTTCTTCGCTTCCACTGAATTTTGAGGTGGGAGTGTTACTGTCCGTTAATGCAGGATCAATCCAGTTGATTGGAAAACGAGAAAGGAAGAATCACAAGAGAAATTGCCTTTTTCATTTCCTATTATTTTAGGATTAGATGCTTCAGGTATTGTAGTGAAAGTAGGTACAAATATAACAAAATATAAGCCTGGTGATGAAGTGTATACAAAACTAGCGGATGTTATCATTTAAAGCTAAGTATGCTTCATAGTGATTCACCCTATGAGTCCCCACCATCGAATGAATCACTATGGCTTGCTGCATCGGAACTATCGCTGCTAGTTCCTGAATCATGGTCGATATTTGAATCTTCATTAGCATTTTTCATAGCTGCAGCAAGAAAAGATGTTGTCATCACTGCATTCATCCAATCTGCTTCAGCATCTTTGGTAGTTATGTTTGAGTCTTTATGTCCTGCTGTATCTGTTATTGAAGAATGTTTTTTTAGTTCTTTTTCAACAGAACGACGATTATTCATTTGTTTTCCGAAAATCTTCATGAGTACTAATAAGATGAAACAGACTATGGATATTATTAGGATAAACAAAATGAAGTATAAAGATAAATTCAATATCTCTGTCATATATATACCTTCCTTTCTTACGGGAGAGTTAATGCGTTAAATTCTTCCTGAAGTTTCGTATTTATCATAGGTACATGTCCTCTTTGAAATCCATTGTAAGGACTGAACTACATTATGTCCACATAACTATACTGGCTCCAATTACACATAGACCTACTATTCTAGTTTTATTTGTAAACATTTGGTATAATGTTATACTGGTATTATGATATTTTCATCTTCAGATTTATACATAATAGTTCATTACTCATGAAAGAAAAGAGGTCCAAAATGATGAGTACGAAAAAAACAGTAGCAATATCCACACTAGCTTTAGCAATGATAACAGGAGCTGACACCATTAATGCTGAAGTTCCTGATACCGTCAAAATACACGATTCTATCAAACAACATGCAGAAGAGAAGTTATCCGAACTAAAGCAGGCGAAACAAAATGCAGAAGAGAGAGCATCTGAATTAAAACAGGCGAAGCAAGATGCGGAAGAGAAAGTAGCAGAATTAAAACAGACGAAGCAAAATGCAGAAGAGAAAGTA
>NZ_KB895586.1:78074-80031 GCF_000374885.1 Bacillus sp. 105MF
GCAGAAGAGAAGTTATCCGAATTAAAGCAGATCAAGCAAAATGCAGAAGAGAAATTAACTGAATTAAAACAGACGAAACAAAATGCAGAAGAGAAAGTATCTGAGTTAAAACAGATCAAGCAAACTATAGAAAATAAATTAACTGAATTAACACGTACGAAGCAAACTATAGAAGAAAAAGTATCTGAGTTAAAACAGGTCAAGCAAACTATAGAAAATAAATTAACTGAATTAACACGTACGAAGCAAAATGTAGAAGAAGAGAAAGTATCTGAATTGAAACAGACGAAGCAAAATGTAGAAAATAAATTAACTGAATTAACACGTACGAAGCAAAGTGTAGAAGAGAAAATAGCTGAATTAACACAGACAAAGCAAAATGTAGAAAAGAAAGTATCTGAATTAACACAGACGAAACAAACTAACACTCCTCTTAAAATGAAAAACGATAACAGGGAACTTCCTAACGCCGGAGGTACAGAATCCAATACAATGCCTTTAGGGATGTTATCGATTTTAGGTGGAATTATATTAATAGTGCGAAATAGAATTAAAAATACATTTCAATAGAATTCAACTAATAGTCTGAATTCTACAATATATACAAAAGTTGTTACGGCGTATAATGAAGTATAATCTTTCAAATGAGGTGAAGTAGATGACTTTCCGTATTGTTCGAAGTAACTAGTTTTCGGGTTGGAAAAAACGCGTACCAGCCATCAAGGGAGAAGTCTGTCCTTTTTCGGAAATATAAGCTTTGAATCCGTTGCGGTAGTCACTGTTCCTATCAAACTAAGGTACTGGACTATTTCGTTAACAAGTCTCAAAAACTTAGTTTTTACACTCTTTTGGAAGGTGGATACACAAAATGAATGAATTAGATTACAAAAATTTTTATGATAAAGTCGGAAGATCAAATGGTTGGGATTTTAGTAAACTGAAATACGTAACAGAAGGTGCTACGTGGGAGTTTTATGAAGAAGTCATAGAGAGATGCAAATCCTCAGATGTTTTGCTAGATATTGGTGCAGGCGGGGGAGAGAATGTATTAAGAATTGCACCGGCAGCCTTATTCATGATTGGGATTGATAATTCAAGTGGAATGATAGAAACAGCACAGTCTAATTTGGAAAAAGCAAGTGTATCAAACGTTAGATTTTTCAAAATGGAGTCCGAAGGCTTGATGTTTCCACATTCTTTTTTTGACATTGTGTCTTGTTGTCATGCGCCTTTTGTTGCAGCAGAAATAGCAAAAGTAATAAAAAAGGGTGGTATCTTTTTGACGCAGCAAGTCAGCGAACATGATAAATGGAACTTAAAAGCAGCGTTTGGAAGAGGACAATGCTTAGGGGAAAAAGACGGCACATTAAAAGAAAAGTATGTTCGAGAGTTGAAGTCTGCAGGCTTTACTGATGTGCAAATATTAGAATATGATGCGATTGATTATTACCAAACACCTGAAGACCTCCTATTCCTATTAAAGCACACACCTATCATACCAAGGTTTGGTGAAGAGAAAGAGGACTTTGACATTTTAGAAAAATTCATCATAACAAACAAAACGGAAAAAGGGATCCGTACAAATTCAAAACGGTTTATGATAATCGCTATTGAACTACCCCCACTTACCTCTACACGAGCTTGAGGTGGGGGATTCTACTATTTCAAAACACTTCCTCCCGTTCAACAAAGAGGATACAACGATATAGAAGTTCCGTAGTGTCCTTATGTAAGACGACCTATTCTATCTTCCGTGGAAAACAAAACAGGTACAGCTACTTTTTTCTTATATCGAGGTGTAGAACACTTTGTCATGCATCCAGTTCCTAGACTTGTTATCTGCTCTGGTAACAAGTGTAAGAGACTGGGACAAGGTGTTCTTTTTTCTTTATGCAAACAATTTTGTTAGCTTTTTCTTTTCACTTTCAAATACGTCTAATCGCTCGATCTGTAAGGC
>NZ_KB895587.1:0-61767 GCF_000374885.1 Bacillus sp. 105MF
ATATATGGTGGAGGATGACGGGATCGAACCGCCGACCCCCTGCTTGTAAGGCAGGTGCTCTCCCAGCTGAGCTAATCCTCCAAAAGTGGTGACCCGTACGGGATTCGAACCCGTGTTACCGCCGTGAAAGGGCGGTGTCTTAACCACTTGACCAACGGGCCAATATGAATGGCAGAGAAGAAGGGATTCGAACCCTCGCACCGCGTTAGCGATCTACTCCCTTAGCAGGGGAGCCCCTTGAGCCACTTGGGTACTTCTCTGTATGGCTCCGCAGGTAGGACTCGAACCTACGACCGATCGGTTAACAGCCGATAGCTCTACCACTGAGCTACTGCGGAATAAGAAAGACAAGTTATATCTTATAAAAGTTCATACTATAAGTCAAGTCGTTTATACAAATTCTTGTACAAACGTGACATGTTTATAATATACTGGATTGATTTTTAACTGTCAAGGTGTTTTTTATCTCTTTCAATCTACCTTTACACTTCCCGCAAACATATCTTTTTGTATTTATTTGACGCCTTCTTCTATATTGAAGAAAACATCTCATACATTCATACATATGAGTTTTAATCACCTTCTCTTCTTCGCTCATTCTCTTACAGAATCTAGGCGCACCAACCTTCTTCATTAACTGACGAAAATCTCGATCTCGATGTTGGTACCCTTTCCCCATAATATGCAAATGATAATGACACAACTCATGCTTAATAACGCCAATCAGTTCTTCTTCTCCATACACTTCATAATAACGATAGTTTAATTCTATATTATGACTTCGCAACAAATACCTCCCACCAGTTGTACGTAATCGTTTATTGAACATTGCTTTATGTAAAAAAGCCCTACCGAAATATTGCAACGATATTTCTTCTACAAGTCTTTGAACTTCTTTTTCATTCATTTTCATTCCCCCAAAAACTAAAAATAAACTTACACTTTTCCTCTTTCTTATACATATATTAAATAGTACATATACCCATCCTCATTCAAAAGTGCAATTTCTATGAACTACCCTCTTCCTCATCTATCCATAGAACTTCGCTAACCAAACTCTTATAAGCAGTTCCCGAAATTGAGCTTTTTACTTACTTCGAATCTTATCTCAATGTATAGGGGGCTACTTGTTAGAGCCGGATTAAACAAGGAGGGATTCTTATGCCTACGTGGCTCCGAAAACAAATGCAACGTGCATATTTCGAAAAAAACCGGTATCAAATTAAGTTACTAAATGAATGCTGGTTTTATTATAGCAAAACACATCAAAATTCCTGATAAAGTGAACGTTATATCAGTGGGGGATAAAGGCTCCCCCACTAATTCAAATTTCACTAACATCCGTTCATAAAAAAAGAGCAGTGTCATACCTGCCCTCTTCCCATTATTATTCAATAGGTAACATTGCTAAGGCAACGCGCCCTTTTTTCATATCAACATCATCTACCCAGACCTTTACAATTTGCCCGACAGACACCACATCTAACGGATGCTTCACAAACTGTTTGCTAAGTTTAGAAATATGTACTAAACCATCTTGTTTCACACCAATATCGACAAACGCACCAAAGTCAACAACATTTCGAACAGTTCCTTCTAACTCCATGCCACGCTTTAAATCTTCTAATTTGAGAATTCCCTTTTTCAAAAGTGGTTTTGGTAATTCATCACGCAGATCTCGTTCCGGACTAATTAAAGCATCTATAATATCAATTAATGTCGGCTCACCGATATTTATCTCTTGAGATAATTTAGAGAGCTCTACTCCTTCTAAACACTTTTGTAAGTGCGGTTGTCCTACATCATCAATCGATAATCCTAAACTCTTTAATAGTAACTCAACATTTTTATACTGCTCTGGATGAATACTTGTTCTATCAAGTGGATTTTTACCTTCTAGTATACGTAAGAAACCAATGCATTGCTCATACGTTTTGGCGCCTAAACGTGGTATTCCCTTCAACTCTGTACGCTTTGTAAATTTCCCATCTTCTTCACGTTTTTTTACAATATTTTTCGCAACTGTTTTTGATAATCCGGAGACGTACTGCAATAGCGCTACAGAAGCTGTATTCACATTCACTCCTACTTGGTTAACCGCTGTTTCCACGACAAATGTTAATGATTCATTTAATCTCTTTTGCGATACATCATGTTGATATTGCCCTACCCCAACTGATTTCGGATCAATTTTCACAAGTTCGGCAAGCGGATCTTGCAGACGTCTTCCAATCGAAATGGCACTTCTTTCCTCAACTTGCAAATCCGGAAATTCTTCACGAGCCAAATCAGAAGCTGAATATACACTAGCACCAGCTTCATTGACAATAATATAAAATACATCTTGCGGTACTACCTGTAAGACATCTACTATAAACTCTTCCGTTTCCCTAGAAGCTGTACCATTTCCAATCGCAATCATCTGAACCTGATATTTTTCTAGAATAGAAACAACTTTTGCTTTTGCATCTTCATATTTTCGAACAGGCGGATGCGGATAAATAACATCAATATGCAGAACTTTCCCTGTATCATCTACTACTGCTAACTTACATCCTGTTCGATACGCAGGATCTACCGCTAATACCACTTTCCCTTTCATAGGTGGCTGTAATAACAAATTACGTAAGTTCTCAGAGAAAATATGAATCGCTTGTTCTTCTGCTTTTTCAGTTAATTCTTTTCGAATTTCCCTTTCAATTGATGGCTGAATTAATCTCTTATATCCGTCTTCAATCGCTAATTGTACATAATCTGCACTTTCAGAAGAAACATCATGAATTACTTTTTTATGTAAAAAACGAACAATCTCTTCTGTTGGCGGGACAACAGAAGCTTTTAGGACCTCTTCTTTTTCACCACGGTTCATAGCTAATACACGATGAGGTACAATCTTTTGCAGTGGCTCTTCATAACCGTAATACATCTCATATATATTTTTTTCATCTTTTTCTTCATCTTTTACAGAGGACGCAATCATTCCTTTTTTAAAGGTAACATTTCGAATCCAGCTGCGGTACGCCGCATTATCCGATATAAGTTCTGCAATAATATCTTGTGCACCTTGAAGTGCTTCTTGAGCGGATTGTACTTCTTTCTCGGCATTAACAAATTCCTTTGCCTTACCTGTCGGATCTTCTTTTGTAAATAGAAGTAACCATTCAGCTAGTGGCTCTAGCCCCTTATCCTTCGCGATTGTTGCTTTTGTTCTTCTTTTTTCTTTATAAGGACGGTACAAATCTTCTACTTCTTGTAACTTTGTTGCAGATACAATATGATGGTGCAGATCTTCTGTTAATTTTCCCTTTTCATTAATCAGACGAAGAACCTCTTCTTTTCGATCTTCAAGTTGCATCATATATTGCCATCTTTCTAAGATTGCACGGATTTGCACTTCATCTAAAGAACCTGTCCATTCCTTTCGGTAACGAGCAATAAATGGAACTGTATTACCTTCTTCTGTTAATTGAATAACATGACGAACTTGCTTTTCTGTAAAGCCTAATTCTTTCACTAACATTTTCATTAACGCTTGTCGATTATCTACCATTCCCATATACAACCGAAACCTCCTCTAATAAAAAAAGTTGCCCCTAAAAGAGAGCAACTTAAACTGCCGATTTAAAAATCTATTAGTCCTAAACTAATTTGTAAAGCTTCGTCTACACGACTCATCATCATCTCATCTAAATGAGTGATTTTGTCCGTTAAGCGTTGCTTATCGATTGTTCGAATCTGCTCGAGCAAGATAACAGAATCTCTCTCAAATCCGTACTTTTTTGCATCGATTTCCACATGTGTGGGCAATTTTGCTTTCTGAATCTGTGCAGTAATAGCCGCTACAATCACAGTCGGACTAAAACGATTTCCGATGTCATTTTGAATGACAAGAACCGGACGAACGCCTCCTTGCTCAGAACCAACAACTGGGGAAAGGTCTGCAAAATACACGTCGCCGCGTTTTACAATCAAAATATTACCCCCCGCTAACTAAGCGTTCTACTGTATGAGCTGCTTCATACTCTGCTAAGAAAGCTTCAGATGCAATACCAAGATTAATTTTTCCCATTTCAATGTACCCACGTCGCATTGATTCATGTTGGTAGCGTTTCTTCGTCTTATGTTGACGCAATAACAGTTGTGTTGCCTGGCAAATTAGTTCATGGCGATTCTTATTCTCTTGTTTTCCAATTCCGTCCAATTCCGTTACCACTTGCTTTGGCAACCGAACCACGATTTCAGTAGTTACACTTGATTCGGACACAAAAATACACCTCCACCGTCAACTACACACCCAAATATATATGACACCTATTGTAATAATACCATTGTATGGAGCCTGTTGCAAAGACTTCCTTATTCCTTGTTTATGTTTTCCAATTCACAAATAAAACATTCACTCTCATTTACTTTTTATCTCTTTTTAACAAGAAGTGAAGGGGAATTTCCACGAACGGGAGCCCCCATCATCATTGATAACTAGCAAGTAGGAACTATCACAAAGATGTTTGCTTATATATCATTTAAATAGTTTATTACTTTTACCACTTCCCCATGTCGTATGAATACACGTGGAACACGAAAACTAATTGTCGCGATAATCTCATAATTAATGGTATTTGAATACTCGGCAACCTCAGTTGCACTAATGTACTCATCACCTTGCTGTCCAATCAGGGTAACCTTTGTTCCAAGTGGTACTTCACAGGGAAGATGCAACATACATTGATCCATTGTAATCCGACCTACAATAGGAACTCTTTTCCCCTGAACGAGCACTTCAAATCCCTGTAGTCGTCTAAGCCAACCATCTGCATATCCAATCGGTACTGTCGCAATCCACTCTTCTGTCTTCGTCCGATATGTGACATTATAGCTAATCCTATCACCTTTAATGACTCGTTTAATATGTGCGACTGTTGTATGAAGTGAAAGAGCAGGTTCTAATTTAATTGGTAAATAAGGGTGTATTTCTACAGAAGGTGATAACCCATACAGTGCAATTCCAATTCGAACTGCATTAAATGTAATTCCATCAAATCGCATAGTAGCTGCACTATTTGCCGTATGAATAAATGTGGGATTCACCCCGAATGCTTTCAACCAACTAAGTTGCTCTAAAAAAGTGTTATACTGCTTATCAAAGTAAGATGTCTCTACTTCATCTGCTGTTGCAAAATGCGTATATACCCCTTCCAACTCCAAAAAGGGGGCATCTTCTAAGCTTCGTAAGAACTCTTTTAGCTCTTTACGTTCACGAATCCCAATTCTACCCATACCACTATCGAAGTTAATATGAAACTTCATCGGGAACGGGCTATCCCAAATTTCTACTACTTCTTCAACCCATTCCTTTTGAAAAACAGTTAGTGCTACATCATTCTCAGCAGCTACATTCACATCACGTGGCGGTGAAGGACCTATTACTAAAATTGGTGCAGTAATCCCAGCGCGCCTAAGTACTAGTGCCTCATCTAAAAAAGCAACTGCTAATCTTGTTGCTCCTGCTTCTAATGCTGTTCTTGCTACTAGAACATAGTCATGTCCATATGCGTTCGCTTTCACTACAGCAAAAATCTCGACACTTTCCGGAATGATTTCTTTAATGTGCGTTACATTATTGTAAATTGCATCCAAATTTACTTCTACCCACGTATCACGGTAAAACGATGATTTTTCCATAAAAAACACTTCCTTATATACGATATGCGAAGCTCATTCTTTTATATTCGTCTTTTTATGAAATCCATTCCTCAAGACAAGAAAAAACGTGGTGCATATACATCACCACGCCTTAAAAGTTTATCCCGCTATTCACGGGCATTAAAACCCCACCCTCAAGATTTAGAGAAAAACAAAGAAAATAGATGGGGAGTAACTGCCCGTAAAAGCCTGATTTGTGATGACTTTCCATCAATTTGGAATCCCCCACTGATGGAATTTCCACTTTATTTCACCTGCTTTTCTGCAACAGAACGAGCTACCATTAACAGCTCATCTGGTTTTAAATCTTGAGACACGAGCATATATTCCACTCCGTTATGCGACCATGTTAATGAGTCTTTCGCTAGAGCACCAATTGTAAAGCCAAGATCGACTAACTCTCCACTTACACTTATTGACGCTGAAGCTTCAGCAACCTTCGCTTTTTCTTGTATCAATGTAAAGGATTTCTTATTTCCAGTGTATGTGAGTATCGCACGCTTACCACTGTCTGTCTTTAACTCTTTTTCTTCATTTAAAACCATCCCTTGCGGAGTATCACGTGGATATAAAATAGCAAATGGCTTATCTTCTTTCGCTGTTGTTTGCACATCCACTTGCGCCCTGGACATATTTTGTTTCGTATCAAATGCCCCCTTATCAAACTTTGTATCAAACTTCACTTTTGAAAAATCTACTTTCACAAGAACATTTTGATCATTATCCATCAATTTCACCGAAACAGGCGCTAAATCACTTTTATTAAATTTAATCTCTTGCTTCGGCAGCATATTTTGATGGTGGTAATTCGTTTTTGTTTTAAACACATAATATTTATCCGTTTTCTCAAATGAAAGATTCTTATCATTTAAAATATCTCTTACAAGTGACTCATACAAATAAGCTTGGCTGCTATTTTGCGGCCAGTCGCTTTGAAATCGAAAACTTTTATTAAGAGCTGGTGTTAATACAAAAACACCCTCATTATTTCGTAAAATAATTTGGCTTTGATCCTTTTTCGTGTTTTTTAAATTCACACGATAATAAGAAGGTTCTTTGTGCCAAACTTCCACGTTATACTCTTGTGGTTCATTCCCCGTTTTAATAGATAACTTTGCTTCAGCTTGATAACTCTTCATACTCTTAACCTTCGCTTCTAAATCTCGCACGATGTCTTCCTGTTTCTTTTCCATACAACCCGCTAACACGAAAACGGTCAATAAACCGACAATAACTAAAAATAGCCGCCTTTTCATCATTTCAGCCCCTTTGCCCCTATAAATGAATGGAAGATATTTCTTCCTTATCGCTAAATCAAATATATGAGACAAAGATGTAAAATATGCAGACTAGCGTGACGAGCTTTCTAAAACAACCTGTGCCACTGCAAATTCTCTACTATGACTGATTGATAGATGAACGATGTGCTCTGTATTTGCAATAAGAACTGGCTTACCTCTATCATCATTTTTTATTTTAATATCCAAAAAACTTATTTCTTTTCCAATACCTGTTCCAAGAGCTTTAGAATACGCTTCTTTCGCTGCAAATCTTCCCGCTACAAATTCTACAAGACGATTCCCTTTTAATTTAGAAGCAACACTACGTTCCTCCTCAGTTAAAATACGCTCCATAAATTTAAGCTTTCCGTCTAGCATTTTTTCAATTCGATTTAGTTCGATAATATCAATTCCGATCCCTATAATCATTTCAAAATTCCCCTTCTTCTATTTGTCTTCCTTCATTCATATTGTAAGAATAACAGAGAATCTTTCTGATGCAAAAGGAGTGAAAATATAAAATGCCAATACCCTATATGCGAACCACCTTACAACCCGTCATTCTCTCTTTACTTTTCTTGCAACTAATCATGATGATAATAGGAGATCTTTTCTTCCCTACTTTAGCCGCTTACAATGAATATATTTCTAAGGGAGAATGGTGGCGATTTATAACTTCTCTATTTATACATGTAGACTTTCAGCACTTTCTTTCCAATAGCATTTGTCTATTTCTTCTCGGTCAATCTATCGAAAAACAACTAGGGAGTATTCGATTCCCTATTTTATTTTTTACTGCTGGCATTAGCGGCAATATTTTCTCTTATATTATTATGCCCATCGGGTATGTTCATGCCGGCGCATCCGGTGGAATTTTCGGATTACTCGGTGCACAGCTTTTTCTTTTATATAGTCGCTATCGGTCTTCTCAACCAAAAGAGTTAATTTTCTTTTCTTCAATTATATTACTATTACTTCTTTTCACATTCTTCAATCCGTCCGCTAATCCTATTAGCCATTTAACCGGACTACTAATTGGTGGTATTTGCACTCCATTTTTAGCAAAAAAAAACGATGGTGTAGAGCTTATTTAATATAAAAGCTACCACCATCAATCATTTCCACCTCTGATTTTGTACCAAGATCTCGTATTAATCGAAATAAAGATTCATCCTTCTTTTTCGCTTCAATCATACAATCAATTTGCGAAACGCTACCTTTGATTTTCTGTAAAAAGGATAGAAATGTATCTGCATTAATAAAGTCTGCGTGCGCTCGAGGATCATTGCCTTCTCTCGGGCTGGAAATATGCATTTTGATTGGTAATAAAGATGTTTTCCAAGTATTTACTACACGCTCCCAATCTTCATACCAATCTTCTTCATCGTTATTCATCATATGATGATGCAGGTCAAACACGACTGGAACTGCCAATTTTCCACCTAAATATAGTGTTTCTTTTAATGAAAAGGTCGTATCATCATTTTCTAACATAATCATTTCTTGAATACTTGCAGGAACATTTGACCAATTTTCAATGAAACGTTCTAACGCAAGTTCTTTATCATCATATCCACCACCAACATGTAACACAGCGCGATGACTCCGCTGTATGCCCATTCCTTTCAATAATTTCCGATGCATTTGAAGCGTCTTTATTGATTGTTTTAAAATATTTTCTTGCGGTGAATTTAGCACAACAAAGTGATCAGGATGAAAATCGATCCTCATCTTCATCCGATGCGCATACTCACCCACTTCTTTTAATTTCTCTTTTAAAGGACGAATGTAATTCCAATCCAACAATTCTTCATGGTTTGCTAGAGGAATTAACTTTGAACTAAGCCGAAAAAATGCTATATCATGTCCCTTATTATGCTTTAATAACCGTAAACAATTTTCTAAATTAGAATTAGCAATTCTTTCAAGTTTATGAATCGCCGCCTCTCGATCTTTAATACGTTGAAATTGTGCATATGTCATCGTTTGAGATGGAGATGCATTGTTTAAATGTACACTCATCGCTACATAACCAAGCCTTACAAGCATAAAGTCCCTCTTTTCTATACAACTTACTTGTAGTATGCACAATTACACAAATAAAAAAGAGGATGACCTTTTGGTCATCCTCTTTTTTATTAAGCTTGTGGCTTACGGCTATGATGTTTTCTTTCGCCGCGTCCATTTGAAGATCCTGGGCGCCCCTGACCTTCACCTTTACGACCACGGTTACGATTACCATCACGATTACCATCACGGTTACCATCACGATTACGACCATCACGGTTGCGATCACGATTACGACCATCTCCACCGCGTCCATCGCGACTACGGTTACGGTTACCATCACGGTATCCATTTCCGTTACCACCGCGCTTTTTAGAACCTCTTGAAACAACTGGTGGCTCTGATGTTAAAGCAATCGGTGTTGTATCTGGCTCTTTTGTCATCATTTTTAAAGCAGCTGCTACAACAGTTACAGAATCATTTTCTTCTAACATTTCTTCTGCAATACGTTTGTAGTATGCTAAGTTATCACTTTCAATTGTGCTTTGAAGTTTTTCTGCGATTAAACGTTGTTGACCTTCTAATGCTTCGTCAAGTGTCGGTGCATTCATACGGTCAATTTTGCGTTTTGTTGTCTGTTCGATATTTTTTAATTGTCCTGATTCACGTGGCGTTACAAATAGCATTGCAATACCTTTTTTACCAGCACGGCCAGTACGACCAATACGGTGAACATATGATTCTGGATCTTGTGGAATATCGAAGTTATATACGTGTGTTACACCTGAAATATCAAGACCACGCGCCGCAACGTCTGTTGCAACAAGAACTTCAATAGAACCTTCTTTAAATTTACGCAATACAGACATACGTTTCGCTTGTGTTAAATCACCATGAATACCTTCTGCTGCATAACCGCGTAAGTTTAAAGCTTCTGATAACTCATCCACACGACGCTTTGTGCGACCAAATACAATCGCAAGCTCTGGAGATTGAATATCTAATAAGCGTGTTAACACGTCAAACTTTTTCTTTTCTTGCACTTCTAAATAGAACTGCTGAATGTTTGGCATTGTTACTTCTTTTGCTTTTACTTTAATGTGTTGAGGCTCAGTCATGAAACGCTCAGCAATACGACGGATTGGGTCTGGCATTGTTGCTGAGAATAATAATGTTTGATGTGTTTCTGGCACATCTGTTAAAATTGCTTCAATATCTTCAATGAAGCCCATGTTTAACATTTCATCTGCTTCGTCAAGAACAACAGTTTCTACGTTTTGTAGACGAAGTGTTTTACGGTTAATATGATCTAAAATACGACCCGGCGTACCAACAATAATGTGTGGGTGTTTTTTTAGAGCACGAATTTGGCGGTTAATATCTTGGCCACCATAGATTGGTAAAATACGAACACGTTTATGTTTACCAATTTTGTAAAGTTCTTCTCCAACTTGGATTGCTAATTCACGCGTTGGCGCGATAACAATACCTTGAACTGATTCTTTATGTGTATCCACTTTATCTAATAGTGGTAATCCAAATGCTGCTGTTTTCCCTGTACCTGTTTGTGCTTGCCCAATAATGTCTTTACCTTGCAATGCATGTGGAATTGTTTCAGCTTGAATTGGCGTAGCCTCTTCAAAGCCCATACTTTCAACAGATTGCAGTAAAGAATCACTTAATCCTAATTCTCGAAATGTTGTCAATGTTACTTCTCCTTTTCTATCCTATACTTATCATTTAAAAAAAGGCGTTTTCCGAATTTGCGGAAAAGCCCTTTTCCTGAATGCTCACGTATATAAACGGGCGTATATTCTTCGCGAAAATACTTCTAAACGTTATTACACTTTATCAATTATAAGTTTTGTATGTGCAAAAAGCAAACCCAACTGTTACCTTATTTCATATAAAGAGCTTTTTTCTTCACTTTTATTTTTTTATTTTTTACTGTAAGCGCTTATTAGCAGTTTCCACTATTTTTGTATCTATCATCCCTATTTACACGCACCAATTATTTCAACATCGTAATAACTTCTTCCAACTTCATTCCGCGAGATGCTTTCACTAATACAACGTCTTTCACATCAACGACTTCTTGTAAATTTTTCACAAGCTCTTCTTTATTGTCATATACTTTTACACGTTCATTAGGGAAGTTAATTTTTGCTCCTTCAGCAATTTGCGCCCCAAGTCTACCGTACGTAAATACATAGGAGATTCGTGCAGGGTCAATTAACTTACCAACTTCATAATGAAATTGCACCTCTTGGTCTCCAAGCTCTAGCATATCACCAAGAACAATAATTTTTTTAGAAAATCCGTCTAAACCATTCATTAAATGAAAGGCAGCTTCCATAGCTGTTGGACTTGCATTATATGCGTCATTAATAATTGTTAACCCATTTTCTGTTTTCACAATTTCCATTCGCATACCTGTCATTTGAAGTGTTACTAAACCTTGCTTCATTTCTTCCCACGTTACACCGAAGTATTTCGCAATCGCCATTGATGCAAGTGTATTATACACATTATGCTTCCCAAGAACTGGAAGATAGAACGCGATATTCTCATCCTGATTCATCTTAAAGTACGTTCCTGTCGCCTGCAACGTTACAGATGTTGGATAATAATTATTCGCCCTTGCATCACCAAATGTAATTGTCTCCGCAGCTAGGTTCATGCTCGGAACACGATTTGTTAAAAGCGGTTCATCACCATTGTATACAAATACTCCACCATCCTGTAATCCTGTAACAATTTCAAGTTTCGCCTCAGCAATCGCATCGCGAGATCCTAAATCCATCAAATGTGCTTCCCCAATATTTGTAATGATTGCAGCGTTCGGGCGAGCTAACTTAGATAAAAATTCAATTTCACCTCGGCTCGACATTCCCATCTCCAATACAGCCATTTCTGTATTTTCTTCTAGGCTTAAAATAGTAAGCGGCAAACCGATATGGTTATTAAAGTTCCCCTCTGTTTTTTGAACCTTAAATTTGGTTGCAAGGAGGCTTGTCACAATATCTTTCGTAGACGTTTTACCGTTACTTCCTGTTACACCTATAACTTTTACATCTAACTGATCACGATAGCTTTTTGCTAATGTTTGCAGCGCTTCTAATGTATCTTCTACAAAAATCACTGGTATATTCACAGGAGGATTTTGCACATTTTTTTTCCAAAGCGTAGCTACAGCGCCATTTTCAATTGCTTTTTCTACAAAAGAATGACCATCAAAGCGATCACCCTGAATCGGAATGTATAAGTTTCCTGTTGTAATTTTTCTTGTATCAATAGATACACCTTGTACAGTTTCATTAACGTATTTTTCCGCTAAACCTGCACCCATTACCATTTGCTCTACTTGTTTTAACGTTCGTTTCATCATACATACCACTCCTTACATAGAAGAAACACTATTCTCTTGAATAGTGCTTCCCCCTTTTTTGTTAGATTGTATATTTAATTTTTTGCTTTTCTTCGTGACGCTCAATTGCCAAACGAATCAATTCTTCAATTAACTTCGGATATGGCAAATCCGTGTGTTGCCATAGCAGCGGGAACATACTAAATGGCGTAAATCCTGGCATTGTATTTACTTCATTAATATATACTTCCCCATCTTTCGTTAAGAAGAAATCCGCTCTTGTTAATCCAGCACCATCTAAAGATTGGAATGCACGAATTGCATCTCTTTGAATCGCCTTTGACTCTTCTTCTGTAACTTCAGCTGGAATAATTAATGCCGTATCGCCATCAATGTATTTTGATTTATAATCATAAAACTCTTTCTTCGGTACAATCTCACCGATAACAGAACATTTTGGCTCATCATTACCTAAAACGCCAACTTCCACTTCACGACCTACAATATTTTCTTCTACGATAATTTTGCGGTCAAATTGGAACGCTTCTTCAAATGCTTTTTCTAATTCTTCACGATCTTTACATTTATTGATACCAACACTTGATCCAAGGTTCGCTGGTTTGACAAAGCATGGGTAGCCTAATACTTCTTCTACCTTTTCATAAGCTGCTTGGCAATTTTTCTCCCATACACTGCGAATGAAAGATGCATACTTCGCTTGTTTCAATCCAGCTTCAGCAAAGATATTTTTCATAACAACTTTATCCATACCAGCAGCTGATGCTAATACACCGTTACCAACGTATGGAATATTCATTAACTCTAATAATCCTTGTACTGTTCCATCTTCACCATTCGGTCCATGTAACAGCGGAAAAATAACATCAATTGCCTCTTCTTGCTTAGAAGAAGAAGGTATAATTTCTGTACTTAATGATACTGGAGAAATTGCATTTTCCTCTCCATTCATTTGCAATGCTTGCACGCTCGTTACTTCACCTTCAATGCGTTCACCACGCATCCATTGGCCTTGCTCTGTAATATAAATTGGATGAATCTCGAATTTTTCTTGATTTAATGCTTTAATAGCAGCAAGAGCTGTTTGTAATGAAACTTGATGCTCTGCTGATTTCCCACCATATAATAAACCTAATTTAATTTTCGTCAATGAAATCACCCTAACCAATTGTTTTCATTTTTCTATTTTAGCACTTTTTATAAAAATAGGCAGTTCCTATTTGAAATAAAGTAAAACTTTTCTCAATAGGAGTCTTACCACCTTCGAATAGCGCGATAAAATGAAACTTCCATAAGGTGAAACTTTAATCAGTGGGGATTTTCTTCATCCCTCACTGATTATTAGTTGAACGAATCCGGCTTTTACGGGCAATTCCCCCCCACCTAACTTCTTTACTTTTGCTGAATTTTGAGGCAGGGGTCTTACTGCCCGCAAATAGCGGGATAAATGGCAGAACGGTTTCACCAATTGCATTTTTACGAACAGCTATTGTAAATTCATATCCTTTTCTTGCACCAAATCTGTGTCATCCCTTGATCTAGTTATGTATCTAATATATATGAAGAAATGCTGTTTTTTGTGTATGTCACCTATTGATTAAGAAGATTGTTTCGCCACATTTCCCTTTTGTCTTTGTTCTACAAGGTGATCTAAAGAAATATATACAAGACCGGCTATTACACACCCCACTCCTAAAATCGTAAACAATACATGCCCAAGCGATCGATCAAGTAGTAGTCCGCCAAGAAGCGGGCCGAACGCATTCCCTGTAATCCACTGCAAACTTGCCGCCCCCATATATGTTCCACGTAAATGCTCTGGTGCCAAATTTGCAACAAATGTCATTTGTACAGGAGACATAATCATTTCACCTAGCGTATATACCGCATAGACAACAAGTAATGTTATTAAAATAACCGTACCCTCTGTTCCAAATTCACCAAACCACCTTGGAAGCCAACCGATGAATAACAGCCCGATTCCAAATAACCATGCCCCATATAACATCGTCTTTCCAACTGGTTTATCTGTTGCCCATTTTGAAATTTGGAATTGGAATAAGACAACTAACAAGCCGTTTAAAGCCATTAAATATGGATATGGGTTATTTTTCCCAAAGATTTCTTTCATTTCATTATCAAAATGAAGGGGGAGCATGCCTTCTGTTTGCGAGAAACCCATGGAAATAATAATACCAGCCAATAAATAAATCATAAGTACCTTATCTCTCAAAACAACTTTCCAAACAGATTCTGCTTCCTTTTTCGTATTCCCGTTCTCTTTCAATGCAGTTTTCGGCATCGTTTCTTGAATAAGCATTAACACAAGAAGTGCATAAACCAGCATTGTAGAGGAAGCAATAATAAATACAAGGTTTTTCGAAAGTACAACTACAGAAGCACCCATAATCGGTCCGATTGCCGCGCCAATATTATGCCCCATTCGCAATAAACCGTATGCCTCCGTCCTCTTTTCAGGCGCTGTGACATCCGCTACCATCGCCGATGCTGCTGGATGAAATAATGAATTACTTAACCCTAAAAAAATAGACAAAATAGCATAAGGAATAAATCCTTCTATAAATAAAAAACCGAGCATCAACAATGCATTACTTGCCATCGAAAATATCATAATAGGTTTTCTACCATATATATCAGCAATTCGGCCACCTATAAGCGAACCAAAGCTTGCCGCAATAGGAGAAAGCGCCATAATAATCCCTACTTGTAATAAAGAATCTACTTTATCTTTTAAATACAATGCAAAAAATGGCATTAACATCATCATTGCAATTCCATTCAGTGTTTCTCCTATAAAACGAATCCACACATTACGGTCCATTGCTTGTAATTCACGCCATGTCTTTTTCATTTACAACACCCCTTTAATCAACCACTCCTTATCTTATATTAATTTTAGAAAAATGTAAATTTTCAAAATAAAAGATCCGTTCTATTCTATTTAGAACGGATCTTTTTCCTATAAATTCGCTGCATTCTCCTCATCTTTTTTATTACTTAAAACACTATGCTTTCGACTATATAAGAAGTAAAATGCTACACCAATCACCATCCAAATGCCGAAACTCATCCATGCGGTTCCTGATAATTGAAGCATTAAATATACACAAAAGATAACCGTTAATGCAGGTAAAACTGGTACAAGTGGCACTTTAAAAACACGTGGTAAATCTGGGTGTGTTTTTCTCATTACGATAACCGCAACTGCTACAAGAGCAAATGCCGATAATGTTCCCATATTTACAAGGTGTGCTAATACATTTAAGTCGATAAGCCCCGAAATAAGTGCTGCGATAATTCCTGTCGTCCATGTATTTAAAAACGGTGTTTTAAATTTCGGATGAACTTTCGCAAGACGCTTTGGTAATAACCCATCGCGACTCATTGCATATGAAACACGAACCTGCCCATACATCATAACTAACATTACAGTTGTAATCCCTGTAATTGCTCCTACCGAGATAACACCTGCTAAACCATCTTGTCCAATAAACTGAAGTGCGAAAGCTACTGGATCAGAAATATTCAGCTGACCATAAGGTACAATTCCTGTCAAAATAAGTGAAACAACGATATAAAGAATCGTACAAATAAGTAATGATGCTATAATACCAATTGGTAAATCGCGTTGCGGACGTTTTACCTCCTCCGCTGCCGTTGATACAGCATCAAATCCAATGAATGCAAAGAATACCGTTGCAGCCCCAGCCATTACACCATCAAGACCAAATGGCATGAACGGCGTCCAATTTTCCGGCTTTACATAATTAAAACCAGCAAAGATAAAGAGTAATACAACTGCTAGCTTAATAAAAACCATAATATTGTTTACGCGAGCACTTTCACGTACACCTCTAGATAAAAGGGCAGTCATAATTAAAATGATAATAACAGCTGGTAAATCGATAAGGCCACCCTTTCCTGTTCCAGGAGCAGAAGATAAAATGGTCGGAATATGAATCCCAAAACCTTTTAACAAAGATTGGAAATAAGCAGACCATCCATTGGCTACCGCAGATGTTGCTAATAAATATTCCAACATTAAATCCCATCCAATTAAAAATGCAAATACCTCTCCCATCGTTGCGTACGTATACGTGTAAACACTTCCCGAAACCGGAACAGAAGATGCAAATTCTGCATAACAGAATGCAGCAAAGGCACAAGCTAACGCAGCTATAGCAAATGATAAAATGATAGCTGGTCCAGAATGTTTCGCTGCCACAACACCCGTAAGAACAAAAATACCAGTCCCGACAATGGCCCCAATTCCAAGCATTGTTAAATCCAATGCTCCCAATGTTCTAGCTAATGTTTTCTGTTTACTTTCTTGCATTAGTTTTGCAATCGGCTTTTTTTGAAAAATTTGCTTCATAGCATGCACCTCTAAATTTTAATTTTCTGAAAATTTTAATTATTTCTTATTTTACTCATAACATATTTTTAAGTCAATACTTTTGTCGAAATAAGCAGAAAAATATCTCATCAGCTAGTAGAATAAAATGCAATCAACACACAACCATTTCCATTATTTTGGTTTTTAACCATATTAAATTCGTAATTCGATATAAAAAGATAAATAATATACAAACAATACATATAACTATATCCCTATATCTTTTTATAATTATTTTTGATATTCTATAAATTGTCGATTCCAACCAAAGAAAGAGGCATAATCATTTTATGAGCATGCCTCTTTCTTTTATCTCGCTATTTACGGGCAGTGGGCCTCCCCTGATGGAAGTTTCACTTTATTTAGTATATGAACCTTCTTCAATCCAGCTATACATATACTTCTCATCTTCCGTTTCATGCGCTTGTTTCACAATACGGAGCGGACGGAACGTATCGATCATAACCGCTAATTCAATTGTTTCTTTTTTCCCTAAGCTTGCTTCTGTTTTCCCGGGATGCGGCCCATGTGGAATACCACTCGGATGGAGTGTAATTGAACCTTCTTCTACACCTTTTCTGCTCATAAAGTTCCCTTCTACATAATAAAGAACTTCATCACTATTTACGTTACTATGATAATACGGTGCTGGAATTGCTTCCGGATGATAATCATATAAACGCGGCACAAAAGAACAAATAACAAAGTTATGACCTTCAAAAGTTTGATGAACTGGCGGTGGCTGATGAATACGGCCTGTAATCGGTTCAAAATCTTCTACATTAAAGACCCAAGGATATAAATATCCATCCCATCCGACAACATCTAAAGGATGATGTCCCATAACATGTTTATGCATATAACCTCTCGACTTTGTCATGACAACAAACTCGCCTTTGTCATCATATGTCTCTAATTTTTCCGGCCCTCGAATGTCTCTTTCACAGAAAGGGCTATGTTCTAATAATTGACCATACTCATTACGATAACGACGCGGTGTTGTAATTTGGCTATTCGCTTCTACAACAAGGAACTTAGACTCTCCTTCATCTGGAATAACTCGGTAAATTGTTCCGATTGGAATCGTTACATAATCACCTTTCCGGTAATGAATCGTTCCAAACATTGTCTCAATTTTCCCAGTTCCATAATGAACGAATAACATTTCATCTCCATCACCATTACGATAAAAATAATCCATTTTTTCTGTCGGATTAACAACACCAATTAATAAATCTTCATTTCCTAATATAAAAGTCCTCCCACTTACCGCATCTCCAGTTTTTCTATTCTCTTTCGTGCGAAAATGACGATGAGCAAGCGCCACATCTTCTTCATACTGTAACTGACAAGAATGCGCTAACGCAGCATGTCCTACTTCAGTTGGCATATAATGATGATACAAAATAGATTGTGTACCAGAGAAACCTTTCGTTCCCATCACCTGTTCACGATAAAGTGATCCATCTTCTTTACGAAATTGTACATGTCGTTTATGAGGAAGCTCCCCCATATGACGATAATACATGCCCATCACCCGCTTTCGTTTCTTTTTTCACTGTGTTACGCAATGTACCTAGTCCAGTGATCGTAAGTTCTACAACGTCACCATCTTGTAACCACTTTTCTGTACCAAGTTCTAAAATACAACCAGTGCCAACCGTGCCAGAACCAATTACATCTCCTGGATATAACGTAACATCTTGCGAAGCACGTTCTATCATTTCTGCAAACGTATAGTAAATATCTCGGAAATTCCCTTTAGACAAAAGCTCCCCGTTCACATGGGCAGTCATTTCTAAGTTATAACGTTCACCAGTGCGATAAACATCTAACTCCTCTTTTGTAACAAGATAAGCTCCTAATGAAGTAGCAAAGTCCTTTCCTTTTGCCGGACCAAGCCCTACTTTCATTTCCTCAGCTTGCAAATCTCTTGCGCTCCAGTCATTCATAATACAATAACCGAAAATATATTCTTCTGCTTGTGCACGCGAAATATTTCTTCCCTCTTTCCCAATAACACAAGCGATTTCTAACTCATAGTCAAGCTTTTGAGTTTGTTTCGGACAAGAAACTGTAACTTCTGGCCCGATGACAGCACGGTGATTTGTAAAATAAAAAACCGGAATATCATACCACTCTGGAACAACATCTAATCCACGACGTCCACGAGCCGTTTTGACATGTTGCTCAAATGCATAAAAGTCACGAATACTACCTGGGTTTGGGATAGCTGCACAAAGCTGCACATCTTCCAAAGCGTACATGCCACTTGTTGGTTTTCGAATACCATGGGCTATTTCTACATACTCATCTGCTTTCTCTAAAAAAGCAAGCATAGATGAAGGAAGAGTGCCATTACTTGCTATATTCATATCAATTACTTTGTCACCTTCCAGCCAACCAGCTCGCATCTCTCCTGAAGGAAGACGAAATGTAATCAATTTCATCAATTTTCCTCCTCACTATTTATACAAAATGAAACTTTAATCAGTGGGAGACACAGCCCCCACTGATAAGTCAATTTTTATAGATTTCCGCGTCGTTCTTGCTCTCTTTCAATTGATTCGAATAGAGCTTTAAAGTTTCCTTCTCCGAATCCCCGAGAACCTTTACGCTGAATAATTTCGATAAATAATGTTGGGCGATCTACAATTGGCTTTGTGAAAATTTGTAGCAAGTACCCTTCATCATCACGATCCACAAGAATCTTAAGCTCTTTTAGCTTATCAATTTCTTCATCGATTTTCCCAACGCGTGCTGTTAACTCTTCATAATACGTATCTGGTGTATCTAAAAATTCAACTCCGTTTGAACGAAGCGCTTCAACCGTTTTCACAATATCATTTGTCAACAATGCAAGATGCTGTACACCTGCACCGTTATAAAACTCTAAGTACTCTTGAATTTGTGATTTTCGCTTTCCATCTGCCGGTTCATTAATTGGAAACTTAATACGGCTTCCATTTGTCATAACTTTTGACATTAGCGCGGAATACTCCGTGCTAATATCATCATCATCAAAATGAATCATTTGTTTAAACCCCATAACGTTTTCGTAATAGCTAACCCACTCTTCCATTTTTTCAACGTTACCAACAACATGGTCTACAGCAATTAAACCTGATTCGTCACTCGGAATATCAAAATCAATCTTCTCATAACCAGGCATAAATGTTCCTTTATAATTTTTACGCTCTACTAGCGTATGGATTGTATCGCCATACGTACCGATTACTGCTTTTTTTAATGTTCCTTGTTCATCTGTTAACTCTTCAGGTGGAGCAATCGCAACCGCACCTCGTTTTACAGCCTCTGAGTATGCTTTCTCAACATCATCAACAAGTAAAGCTACGTCTTTCACTCCGTCACCATGGATCTTTACAAATTCTGCAATACGGCTATCACTATTTAAAGTCCCAGACACAACAAAACGCATGTTTTTTTGCACGAGAACATAAGATACTTTTTCACGATTCCCTGTTTCTAATCCCGAATAGGCAACAATTTTAAATCCAAACGCTCTTGCAAGGTAATAACTTGATTGCTTTGCATTTCCTACATAAAATTCTAAATGATCGACATCACGTACCGGAAAGAAATCCTCCATTTGTGCAGCTAACGTATCCATAGATTTTTGTTTCATAAATTCCTCATCCCCCTGTAAATAAATTGAATGTTACATACTTAGAACCATCCGAAAACGCTTCCATCTACCAATAAAAAAATTAGTTAGCAAGCTAACAAATTTCTGACCTTTTAAAGTTTTCTATCTTTTCTGTCAAATTCCTCTTTTTTTCTCCTATATAAAATTCGACTTTTTTCTATTTAAAACAACATAATCAAAGCTGGTAGTATGTCTCTTTATTACCTCAAAAACAAAAAGACCCTAACATATTAAACATCTATAATACGTTAGGGCCTTTATTTTTTTAGGATAATTGTCTTAATAAGATATAGGTAATTCTGTTTCTCTATATTCATTATACTAATACATTTGTAAGGAATACAATGAGCGCTGTTAATGCTGCTGCTCCACTCGCCGATACTAATAAATCCATTTTTGTTACTTGTAATACTTCTTTGTTTTCCATATTCCCCATTCTCCTTTCAGCTTTATTTTGCACTCTTCATTCTGCTCTATTACTTGTACAAAACTTCTATTATACTAATACACTTGAAAGAAATACGATTAATGCTGTTAATACTGTTGCTGCTCCTGCTGATCCTAATAAATCCATTTTTGTTAGTTGTAATACTTCTTTGTTTTCCATGTTTCCCATTCCCCTTTCAGCTTTATTTTGCACTCTTCATTCTGCTCTATTACTTGTACAAAACTTCTATTATACTAATACACTTGAAAGAAATACGATTAATGCTGTTAATACTGTTGCTGCTCCTGCTGATCCTAATAAGTCCATTTTTGTTAATTGTAATACTTCTTTGTTTTCCATGTTTCCCATTCTCCCTTCAATTCATAACTTTATTTTTATTTGGTACTGTCCGTTCTACTGCTTGTACAAGGTTTCTATTATACTAAAACGTTAGAAAAAAGTACGATTAATGCTGTTAATATTGCTGCTCCGCTCGCTGATCCTAATAAGTCCATTTTTGTTAGTTGTAATACTTCTTTGTTTTCCATGTTTCCCATTCTCCCTTCAGTTCATAACTTTTTTTATTTGATACGATCCGTTCTACTGCTTGTACAAAGTTTCTATTATACTAAAACGTTAGAAAGAAGTACGATTAATGCTGTTAATACTGCTGCTCCACCTGCTGATCCTAATAAATCCATTTTTGTTAGTTGTAATACTTGTTCTTTTTTCATATTTACGCTCTCCTTATCAATAGATATTTATATGTAATTTCTAAGAAATGATTAATTCATAGTTTTTATCTTAACGTTACATTAAGTTAACTCGT
Source organism: Bacillus sp. 105MF (assembly GCF_000374885.1). Taxonomy (NCBI): domain Bacteria; kingdom Bacillati; phylum Bacillota; class Bacilli; order Caryophanales; family Bacillaceae; genus Bacillus; species Bacillus sp. 105MF. The sequence goes on from NZ_KB895587.1 coordinate 21,716, forward strand.
GTAACGTTTGTAACATTAATGTAACATAAGTTTTTTCATACTGCAATATGAATACGTAGAATTTATTACATTTTTTTTACGATATTATTAATAAATTTTTATAAACCCCTTTATACAGCGGTTTTCAACACATACACACTTGTAACATTAATGTAATATTGGGTTACAAATCGAAATGAAACGTAGTAGAATGAGCACCTTTTCAATTTTGCTCCCTCATCATACTCTTTCGGAATCATTTTAAAGTTTGTCTCATTAACATTTCCATAAAGCCCAAGATAAGTTTATATGTTTCCTCAAGATAACTATGTATAATAAAAAACAAAGAGGTGGTCAGTTTGAAATTAATCGCACTAGATATGGATGGTACACTACTATCATCTAATCTTGAAATCTCCAAGGAAAATTTACAAGCTATTCGTGATGCTAAAGCAGCCGGTCATGTTGTAATGATTTGCTCTGGTCGTGCAAAAGAAGATGCTTTAAAACTATTGGAAGAGTATCAATTATCACTTCCAGTTGGAGCAAGCAATGGGGCAATTGTTTACGTTGATGGAAGAGTAATTAACGCACGTTGTTTACAAAATGCTAAAGTATACAAGCTTGCTAAATTACTAGAATCTGAAGGATTTCCATATAAGTTGTACACAAATAAAGGAGTTTATTCTCCTTATAATTGGAATGAAAAAGTAATGCATGCATTCGAAGAAAATAAGCATGCACTTGATGTCACAATTGAAGAACTGGAACGAATTACAGAGAAGCAAAAAAAATCGAACTTAATTACTGATTTCCAAAAAATCGAAGATGTCGTAAATAATCCAGAGTTAGAAATCTCGAAATTCTTTATTTTGACGTTTGACGCAGAGCATCGCTCACAACTACTACAGTCTTTACAAGAGGATAAAGAAATTATGGTTACAGCATCAGCTCCGACAAATTTAGAAATTATGGACAAGTATGGTCATAAAGGAAATGGATTACAAGAAATGGCGTCTTATTTCAATATTCCAATTCAAGATACGATTGCCATTGGAGACAACTTTAACGATGTACCAATGTTAGAGGTAGCTGGCCTATCTGTTGCTATGGGGAATGCTGAAGAAGATGTAAAGAAATTATGTGATGTTGTTACATTAACAAATGACGAGCATGGTGTTGCTCATGCAATTGAACAGTATGTACTAAAACAACCATCCTCAAGCAAATAAAAAAGGACTCTTTCATATTTGAAAGAGCCCTTTTTCTTTTACACATGATGACAAGCAACGAGATGCCCTTCCCCAACATCACGAAATTCTGGTACAGCTTGCTTACAAATATCCGTTGCAAACGGGCAACGTGTATGAAAGCGGCAGCCTGAAGGTGGATTCGCTGGACTTGGAATATCACCTTGCAAAATAATTCGTTCTCGCTTAACAGTGGGATCAGGAATTGGTACAGCTGATAACAGCGCTTTCGTATATGGATGAAGCGGATTTGCAAACAACTTGTCACGGGGAGCTGTTTCCACGATTGTCCCTAAATACATAATTCCAATTTTTGTACATAAATGTTCGACAACACTTAAATCATGTGAAATAAATAAATAGGATAAACCTTTTTTCTCTTGTAATTCACTGAACAAGTTTATAATTTGTGCTTGAATAGATACATCTAATGCTGCAACAGGTTCATCAGCAACAATAAATTCTGGATTTAATACCATCGCCCTTGCAATAACAATACGCTGGCGTTGTCCTCCCGAAAACTCATGCGGATAACGATCAATATGATATGGTGCTAAACCACATAGTTCTAATACTTCTAACACTTTTTCACGAAAATTCTCTTTCGTAGCTAAGCCATGTGCTAGCATTGGTTCACCAAGTGCTTCTCCAATTCTCATCCGTGGATTCAATGAACTAAACGGGTCTTGGAATACAAGTTGCATATTAGGACGATACTTTCGTAATTCCTCTTTCGATAACGTATGAACATCTTGCCCTTTAAATTTCACTTCACCTTCTGTTTTTTGAACGAGACGAAGAATAGTTTTACCAATTGTCGTTTTTCCACTTCCAGATTCACCTACTAGACCAAACACTTCACCTTTATTAATCGTAAAGCTTACTCCGTCTACTGCTTTTACATGCCCAATCGTTCTACCAAATACGCCGCCCTTAATCGGAAAATGCGTTTTTAAATTCTTCACTTCTAATAAAGGTTCACTCATTGCTCTGCACGCTCCTCATATAACCAGCAAGCTACTTTATGATGATCTTCATGCACTCCAAGGCCTGGCGCCTCATTCTTACATATATCCATGCAACGTTCACAGCGACCACTAAAGTAGCAAAATTCATCTAAACCAACTAAGTTTGGAACTTGCCCCGGAATCGAATAAAGTTTATCTGTTCGTTTCCCCATTACCGGCTTTGATTTTAATAATCCTTTTGTATATGGGTGTTTAGGATTTTGAAATAGCTCCAGTACAGGTGCTTCTTCAATGACTTTGCCACCATACATTACAACAACATAATCTGCCATTTCTGCTACAACACCTAAATCATGTGTAATTAATAAAATAGATGTTTTAAATTCTTCTTTTACCTGTCTTAATAAATCTAGTATTTGTGCCTGAATTGTAACATCTAGTGCTGTTGTGGGCTCATCAGCAATTAGTAATTTAGGGTTACAACTCAGTGCAATCGCAATCATGATCCGTTGCAACATCCCACCGCTTAGCTCATGGGGATACGAATGAACGATTTCATCAGAACGTGCAATACCAACCTTACGAATTAATTCAATAGCTTTTTTATATGCTTCATTTTTACTAAGGAGCTCATGCTCTCTTAACGTCTCAACAATTTGTTCTCCAACAGTAAAAACTGGGTTAAGAGATGTCATTGGTTCTTGAAAAATCATCGCGATATCATTTCCTCTTAAACTTCGGAGTTCTTTCTCTTTCATCCCCAAAAGACTTTGGCCTTCATAAAGAATATCACCACCAACAATGCCGCCAGATTCCGCAATAAGTCCCATAATAGATAAAGCCGTTACACTTTTCCCACAACCTGATTCTCCCACTACACAAACTGTTTCACCTTCTCGTACAGAAAAGCTAACATGATTCACAGCTTTTACTGTACCTTCTTCCGTATGAAAGTGTGTTTGTAAATCTTTTAGTTCTATTACTGCTTTACTCATGATTCCTCACCTACCGCTTCATTTTTGGATCTAATGCATCACGAAGTGCATCACCAAGTAAGTTAATTGATACAACTGTTATAAAAATCGCAAAACCAGGCGGTATCCATAACCATGGACGTTTTTTGAAATCAATTAATGAGTTTGCTGCACTAATCATATTTCCCCATGATGGCGTAGGTGGAACAACCCCAAGACCTAAATAACTTAATGCTGATTCACTTAAAATAGCTCCCGCTACACCTAACGTTGCCACAACAATTAATAAAGGGAATACATTCGGAATTAAATGATGTACAATCTTCCGGTAATCCTTTAATCCTAATACATCAGCAGCTTGCATAAATGATTGTTCACGAAGTGTTAAAATTTGTCCTCGTACCAGACGTGCAAGTCCCGGCCATCCAATCAAACTTAACATGATCATAACAACATAAAGTCGATATTCAGATGGAAGTTTCCATTCTGATAAGATAGCACCCATAATGATAAGTAATGGTAATCCCGGAATAGACATTAACACGTCTGCAATACGCATAATAATATGATCTACAATACCACGATAAAAACCAGAGATAGCTCCTAATAATGCACCGAGTATGACGGATAGTAGCATCGAAGCTAAACCAATTGTTAATGAAATTCGGCCAGCTTGCATTAATCTCGTTAAAATATCTCTTCCCAATTGATCTGTGCCAAGCCAATGTGAAAAGTTTGGTGGTTTATTAATTTGTGTTACTTGAATTGTTCCAGAAACATATGGTGAAAAAAATGGTCCAATAAAACAAAATACAAACATAAAAATCAAAGTATAAAATCCAAATAGTGCTAATTTATTTTTCTTAATTCTAGTAAATGCTTGTCGCCATGGCGAAGTCAAATTTCCTTTTCTCTTTTCTTTCTTCTTTACCGTTACAATAGTCTCCATCTTTCTCCCTCCTTACTTTAATCGAATACGCGGATCGACAATCGCATAAACGATGTCTGCTAAAAAGTTTGCGATAATTGTTAGGCAAGAGAGAAACATTGTAAATGCCATTAATACCGTATAATCCCGAAAACTTAACGCTTCTAATTGAATGGTCCCAATTCCTGGCCAGTTAAAAATTTGTTCAATAATAATTGCACCAGAGAACAATCCCGGCAATTCAAATGCAAGTAATGTGATTGCTGGTAAAATCGCATTTTTTAGTGCATGTTTATAAATAACGGCTTTTTCTTTCAATCCTTTTGCACGTGCAGTACGGATATAATCCTGTCTTACGACCTCAAGCATGCTCGTTCTAAAATAACGAGTCAATGAGCCGACACCAAGGAGTGTTAAAATAAATACCGGTAAAATCATGTGCCTTAGTACTTCCAATATGTACGTAAAACCCGTCGAATTACTTCCTATATCAATCATCCCACCAATCGGTAATAAATGAAGATCAACAGCAAATACTTTAATTAAAAATAGACCGATAAAGAATGATGGGAATGACATCGCTGCAAAAACACCGATTGTTACAAGTGCGTCAAACCATGAATGTTGCTTTGTTGCTGAAATAACACCCACAATAAGTGCAATGATCCAAGTAAAAAATAAAGCTGCAACAGCAACAATAAAGGTATTCCAAATAAATTTATTAAGTAATGATGTAACAGGCTCTTGGTATTGCAGCGAGAAACCAAAATCACCATGTAGCGCATTACCTAGCCAATGAAAGTATCTTTCTATAATAGGTTTATTTAATCCATACAATTCTCTTAATTCCTGTGCACGTTCTGGCGTTAACTTTGGATTCGAATCAACATAATCTCCCGGCAGAAGAGCAAATAAGAAAAAAATAATAATAGATGTACCAAACAAAGTAGGAATCATTTGTAGAAACCTACGAATGAGATATGTTTTCACCTTTTGTCTCCCCAATCATAGTTACTTAAAAATAGAAGAACATTTTTTCAAAACAGCAAGAACTAACAACTGTATGAAAAAACGTCTTCTATTCATTAATTACTTATCTCTATTGTTCAATAGATAAAACAGGTAAGTTTGAACTAATGCTATCGTATTTTTCTGGATTAATTCCTTTTACACGTGCATTGTGTGCTGAAATACTTTTACGGTAATTTAATAAAATGACAGGGGGATCATCGCTTAATTCTTTATATAATTCTTTATAAATAGGTTTTCTTTTTTCAATATCAACTGTTTCAATACCTTTTTTAATTAATTCATCCACTTTGGGGTTACTATAACCCGCTGAATTATCTGGATGCGTAGATTCAAACTCACCTACAGGTTCACTCGGATCAGAAATGATCGATGTTGCAACAGCTGCTAAATCATAATCAAACTTTCCAACTTTCGAAACAAGTGTATTAAAGTCCATGATTTCTGGATTAAATTCCACACCTAACGCCTTATAATTCTCTTTCGCAATTGGTATAAACACCTCTTCTTGCTTTCTTCCACTTGCCGCATAATAACTCAACTTTAATTTCTGCCCATCTTTTTCACGAATACCATCAGATCCAACTTTCCAACCAGCTTCATCTAACAATTTTTTTGCTTTCTCTACATTGTATTCGTATTGATTTATACCCTTATCATCATATGCCCATGATGTTGGTGAAATCGGTATATTCGCAACAGAAGCATTCCCTTGGAAGTATGTATCTACATATTTTTTACGATCTAATCCGTAAATAAGCGCTTGCCGTACTTTTTTATCTTTTAAGTATGGCTTCTTATTATTAAAGTAAACGAATGAGTATGAGCTCACTGTTTCAATATTGAAATTAGCAAAGCCTAAGCTCTTTAATTGTTCAATATTGTCATTATTCGCAGCAAACCCATCATAGTCCGTTTCTCCTGTTTGGAATAACTGGAAATTCGTGTCAGGTGTTGTAATTTTATAAATAAAGTTTTTAACTTTTGGCTTACCAGCATAATAATGTTCATTTGCTACAAATCTTACCTCTTGACCTGGGACATACTTTTCAAATTTATAAGGCCCTGCTGCCATTGGTTTACCATATAAATCTTTTAAATAGTTTAAGCTAGTATTTTGCTTATAATCTTTTCCATAATAAGCCTTAGATAAGACAGGTCCTCCCAAGTTTACTAACGCTTGTGAGTTTACTTTTTCCGTCGTAATTTCAATTGTTTGCGGATTAACAACTTTAATCCCTTCAATCGATGTAGCTTTTCCTTCTTTATAATCTTTTCCACCTTTAATTGCATATTGTAAAATATCTGTACCACCCTCATAAGCCTTATCATGTAGCAATGTTAATGTAAATGCTATATCATCTGCTGTTAACGGTGAGCCATCACTAAATTTTAAATCTTTTCGTAAGTGAAACGTATACTTCAATTGATCAGAAGATACATCCCATTTCTCTGCAAGCTCTGGAACTGGTTTCCCTTGCTTATCTGTTGATACAAGAGACGCAAATATAACTGATGTTACGTTACCGTCCCAACCATTCTCTTGGAAATAAGGTAAGAACACACCACCAGGTTTTGAAATCCCTAAAATAAGTGTATCTTTTCTCTGCTTCGCTTTCTCAGGATTTTTTGATTTATCTGTCGCTGCAACCTTCTCTATTTTTAAATCTTTCACATCCTGCTGTTTCGCCGGCTCTGTCGAAGCCTTATCCTCTTGTCCCCCACAAGCCGATAACACAAGCGAACTACTCAGTAAAACAGAAAACACACCAGCCCATTTTTTTGTCTTTTTCTTCATTGTCCCCACCCTAACTTTTTTTAATAATTACACCTTATGAACTGCTTGCCTTATATATGCCTCCCACAGCAACATTTTATAATCCATCGGAAAAGTCGGTTTTAAATACAAAAAAATAGATGTTTAGAGGGGTAATAACCTTATTCCGACCTTTCCGCTAGACTTTGTGGTTATTAGCTTATATTGTTCGTTATATTTTGTCAATTCTTTCTATTTAAATATTTCAAGATTTTTATAAAAGCTATTGCTGGATTTTTAATTTAGGTAGACTTAACAATATTTCATTATAATTACCTTCCTGTAATCCTTGTATTCTCGCATTATGTGCAGACACAACTTTACTATTATTTTTACTATGCAGAAACGATTAAAAAAAATAATTCTATTATTCAGTGGACGAGCATAGAATGCTAACAAACTACCAAAAAGGGGGGCGAAAATATGGACAAACTATTCCAATATGTTCTGCACTATGTTGCATTAACACTCATGATCGTCGGGGCATTACTACTATTTCCGTTCTTCCCAAGGTTCGTCCTCTTTTTAGCATTTCTCTTTATGCTCGGAATTGCGATTGCTATTTCTATAGGGGAAGACGATACACAAAAAGAAAGCAGAGTTCAGCGGGCGAAGCTGTAGACTCTGCTTTCTTTTTTCAATCATAACGTATTCTTGTTAAACCGATTATAAAGAATACACCAGCAAATAACATAAGTATACCAATATATCCTGCTATATCTGCCAATGTCCCTCCTCTTGCAATCAATTCGGTAAATCCACGCATTGCCCAAGTTTGAGGAACAAAGTTCGCTGCGGTTTGCATCCATTCTGGTTCTATTTCAATTGGCCAATACAGCCCACTAATCATGCAAGTTGAAATAACAACGATATTACCTAAAGCTGACTGCTGCTCCGTTGTTTTCACAATACTTGCTAATAATAGTGCTAAACCAATGACCGCTAACAATAACACTGAGACAAGTATGATTATCCCTAGTAGATTTCCCCACTGTACATCGAACAAAACATTCGTTAATACCATTAAAGTTCCAAATTGAATCCATCCAATTAAAAAGAAGGAAAGTATATATCCCCCAAGTATTTGAGCCTTTGAAACAGGCGTTCCTAATAAACGATACCAAACGCCAAGTTGTCTTGATTTTAAAATTGTTCCTGTCGCACTTAGCATCACAATCATTACAAAAAGAATAGAAAACCCTGCTGCTCGCCCTGTTACGTTATTCAGCTTTTTCTCCCCAGGTACAATGGATTCCTTTTGAAGTGAAACTGGTTCTACCTTTGTATGAATCGTTTCATACATCTTTTCCCAGGACATTCCTCCTTTTTTCTCTGAATCCCTTGCTGCCGCTACTTCTATGTCCATCTTTTTCATTGCACTTTGTAATACTTGTTCTACAGAGGCTCCTCCCGTGAAATCAGCACTTGATTGGAATTTAACCTTCTCTATCTTCCCGTCCGTCATACTCTTTTGAAATTCTTTTGGAATTGTCACAATACCTGAGGACTTCTTATTTTTGATTTTTTGTTTCGCTTCCTCATACGTTACCTTTTCTATAGAAATTAAATCACTTTTCTTTATTTCCTCATAATAGGAGTTGGATAATGTAGATCCATCTTGGTCTACTAAACTAATATTTACTTTCTCGTTTCCACTTCCACCTAAAAGTCCGCCAAAAATGAGTGTGAAAATAATCGGCATTCCGAACATGAGTGTATAGCTTTGTGGCTTAATTAAGATTTGTTTTAACTCTAACCAGCAAAGCGCCCAAACTTTCTTCATGATTTCTCCTCCTATCTCGTACGCAAACGGAAGGTTCCAATGATAACGGAAGCAATACCCGCACTAGATAAACTTAATATAACTGGAAGTAACGCATACCATGATGTACCCGACATAATGTTTAAAAAACTTGTAAGTGCCCATTTATTCGGAGCGATGTTAGCAATTGTTTGAAGAGTATCCGGAAATGCATAGATTGGTAACATAGATCCACCTAATATAGCTAACAACTGAATTCCAATGCCACCCATTAAATCCGCTGTTTTTTCTTCACGAATAAATGCCGCGATGAGCATAGATAAGCCAGAAACACAAATTGCATAAGCAATTCCTACTACTACAATTTGTGAAACATCTTCACCCCAATTCACATGAAATGCGTAATAAGTAGCAACTACAAATACTCCAAATTGAATACAAGCAAATAGTAATGTACCTAAAAATTTACCTAATAATATGGCAAAAGAGCTTGTCGGTGTGCTTGATAATCTTGCTAATGTTTCAGTTCGTTGCTCTGTTATAATAGATTTTGCTCCTACTGTTATGTTATATAGTAAAAACATCACTAACATTGCTGCAGCATAATATTGCATCGCAGTCACTGTTTTTTTGCCGATTGTTCCTTTTTCAATTCCATCCGTATTCGAAGCCGCCACTGCTTGTAAATTAGCACTTACCTCTTTTGCAACCTGTTCTATATTTCCTGGCTGTGCCTTTGCTAAATCTGTTGCGACAGTCTTAGTAGAAACGGCAACTGTTTGCACACGCTCTGAGAAGGAACGAATAAGCGATTCAGCTATTTTTGCTTGTATATCTTTTGATGGATCAGTAATCAATTTGGGTTCTTTTAATTTTCCATCCTTTATATGTTCACTCCACTCGTTTGGAATAATCATTCCAACATCAATTTTCTGTTTTCTTAGCAGATCCTCCAGCTCTTTTTGTGAAGCTACGACCTCTACCTTCACATCATCCTTAATCTCTTTTGAATGCAATACATCTTTTTGAAATATATTTGCAAACTCATCTGTTCCTTCTTGATAATAACCAATCACCGTTTTAGGTAATCCACCACTATCTAATATGTTACTTAGTGCTGATCCTAAAATAGTCGTTAATAGAAGTGGCATAAGTAACATCATCATAAATCCACGCCGATCTATTAAACGAATTTTTAAATCTTTCCATGCAATAATAAAACTTTTCATGAGTTCCTAACCTCCTTAATCACGAAGTGAACGCCCTGTTAGCTGTAAAAAGAGAGCTTCTAAATTTGGCTCTTGTACTTCAAGCTTTAAAATTTGCACATGATTTTCTACTACGATCGAAACAACCGTACCAACAGCTTCTCCAGTCTTCAGTCCAATATCGAGTGTATTCGTATCCTCATCAATGATAATCCGTTCTACAGTGGGAATTTCTTTTACTTTCTGCAGTAACTCCTGGCTATAACGATTCAGTTGTAACTTCACCATAAAGCCATCAGCAAGACGATTACATAACTCCGTTTTCGTTCCTAGTGCAATTACCTTTCCATAATCAACAATTGCAATTCGTTCACATAAATACTCCACTTCTTCCATGTAATGGCTCGTATAAATGACCGTCATACCTTTCTCATTTAATCCTTTTACCGTCTCTAAAATATGATTCCGTGATTGTGGATCAATCCCGACTGTCGGCTCATCCATAATTAATAACTCTGGTTCATGCATAAGTGCCGCACCAATGTTAATTCGGCGTTTCATTCCACCTGAAAATGTTTCAATTTTGTCCTTTGCGCGATCCTGTAAACCAACATATGCTAATACCTCATCTGCTCGTTTCTTTGCAATAGCTCCACTTAAACCATACATTTTCCCCCAAAAGATTAAATTTTCTTTCGCAGATAGCGTAGGATATAAAGCAATATCTTGCGGGACAATACCGATCTTCCTTTTCGCATCTAATGGATATTCTTTTACAGATTTCCCCCCAACTTTTATATCACCGCCATCATATGGAATAAGCCCACAAATCATTGATATCGTCGTCGACTTTCCTGCACCGTTTGGACCAAGCAAACCAAATGTTTCTCCTTTCTTAACTTCAAAAGATACATTCTTTACAACTTCCTTCTTTCCAAACGACTTTGTAATATGATCTACGACTAACATGCCGATTCAGCCCCTTTGCATTAATCTACAATTTCATTGTAAAAAAACATCCTCTTTCTTCCATCACCCTTAAGATAGAAATGCAAAATAAAAAAGCAGCATAATTTGCTGCTTTTTTATTTTTCTCTATGCCAAAAGTCATGTGTATGTTGTAATACCGTATCTTACTGCATATATAGCTGCTTGTGTCCGATCCCTCAGCTCCAGCTTACTGATTAAGTTAGAAACATGATTTTTTACGGTTCCCTCTGTAATAAACAATTTCTCAGCAATTTCTTTATTATTTAATCCAAGGCCTATTTCTCTTAATACATCTATTTCACGCTCTGTTAATTGTTCCACTTGCTTTGGCTGATTTTGCTCTGATATTTCCACTACTTTTGTTCTTTTTAGTTCCTTCACAATTTGCGCTGTTATATCTTGTGGCAATACCGCTCCCCCTGCATGGACCGTTAATATTGCCTGAACAATTGCATCTGTCTCCATATCTTTTAATAAGTAACCGCTCGCTCCTTGCTCTAATGCTTCAAAAATGAGTTCACTATCATTAAATGTCGTCAGCATAAGAACCTTCATATCAGGGAACCTTTCCCTTATTAAGCGAGTCCCTTCAACGCCATTTATACGAGGCATTCGAATATCCATCAAAATAATTTCAGGTTGTAATTGTTCTGCTATTCGAACTACTTCATCCCCATCATTTGCTGTTCCCACCACTTCAAGTTCTGAACGTAAATTTAATAGCATTGCTAAACCATCACGAATAAGTGACTGATCATCAACGATCATAATACGAATCATTTCGTTCCTCCTATTACCCACGTCTTTTCCTTAAGTGGAAACTCAATCTGTAATCGAAAACCCTTCTCTTTTTCACTTTCAAATCGAATGATCCCACCATGTTCTTCTACACGTTCTTTCATATTTATTAAACCAAAACCAGGACTCACTTCATTTACGCCAACACCATTATCCGTAATCGATAGCATAACTTTTTCATCTAAACACAATAAGCTAACTTTACATAAACTAGCTTTTCCATGGCGTTGTGCATTTGTTAATGACTCTTGCATAATACGCAACAAAGTAGGTTGTAATGACAATGGGATTATAATTGGATCTCCCTGTAAATGAAAGGTTACTTGTACTTTGGTTACCTTTGAAAATTCATTTAACATTCCTTTCATATTTTCTATTATGTTCCCTAGATCTCTTTCTTCCTTCAACGCACGAACTGAAGCTCTTACCTCTTGAAGGGATTTTCTAGCTAATTCATGGCATGTATGTAAAACTTCTTCTGTAGCATCTGACTTTTGCTTCCATAAAGCCTCTGCAAGCTGCAATTGAACAAGTAAAGCCGTCATATTATGACCAACTGTGTCATGAATTTCTCGGGCAATATCGTTCCTCTCCCGAACTGTAGTTAGTTCTTCTACTTCTTTCGCATAAAGCTGTAATTGTTCATGCGCTTCTTTTAGAGCTATATGTGATAACGTCAATTTTTCGTATTGATCGTCGACAGTTTGGCGGGCTACTGTCAGTTTTTTAATTAAGTTCCCGGATAAAGCACTGAAGACAACGAACATAAAATTAATAGCATTACTATCAACTTCTATCTTTCCAGTATATTGATACGTATATAGTAAAATAGCAGACCAACATACAAAGAAAAAACTCACAAAAAAATATACAACTGCTTTTCGCCACGTATGAATAAATACTCCTACCGCATCAATCCCAAATATAATTAAATACAAACATGTCTCGGGAAATAAAAAACCTAGTAGTGCTGTAACTACTCCATTTGAGAGGAATACATAAAATTCAAGCCTTCTCCCTTGATGTGGTTGTATAAGTAAAACATGATTTATAACGTACATTAAACATGCAATACCAACAAATATTTGTAACCCTACTGTTTCACGTGAAACATGATTTATATATACCATGCAAATCATAACAATCGTAATGAGACGCGCATACCTTAACATAAAATTCTCCTCGCGTTTTTGAACTATTGTTTTAAATCATACCAACATGTAAAAAATCATTTTCACAATATAACATAAAGAAAATTATACCATTTCCATCTCGCGTTAACGGATATTAATAGAAAAACAAGTCACCCCCACATCTCCTAAGAGGATGACTTGTTTTTCTTTCATCTATTCCATCATACTATCTAATCGATTATATAATTCCGCCCGTAATCGTTCTTTTTCTGTTTTTTCTTTATATAACCGTTCTAACTTTTCAACATTGCTTGTTTCTTCCATTGTGCACTCCAGCGCATATATATCTTCTTCTATATACATAAGCTTATCTTCAATTTCTTCTATACCAATAGATTCCTTCTTTTTTACATTCATTACTTTAATTTTTGGAACCTCTTGTTGTTTCACTTCTTCTTTCTCTATTCTCTCTGCCCATTTCTGACGTGCCCATGCATAGTTCCCCGCAAATTCAAACAATGTATGTTCATCGATCCAATATGTTTTTTCAAACAATTTATTTAAAAAGTAACGGTCGTGTGAAACAGCAAGAATGGTTCCATTATATTGTTCGAGAGCTTCTTCCAGCACTTCCCTTGATTCGATATCAAGATGGTTTGTGGGCTCATCTAGCACAAGGAGGTTTACATCTTGATACATAAGCTGTGCCAAACGTAATCTCATCCGTTCACCACCGCTAAGCTGATTGACCTTTTTAAAAACGGCTGGACCATAAAATAAAAAGCGAGCTAATATATGGCGAGCTTCTCCTTCAGTTACAGCTACATGCTCCCGGAATGCTTCCAATACATTGGTTTTTACGTTTCCATAAGCATGCTGCGATAAATAACCGATTTTCACACTACTACCGATTCTGATCTCCCCAACATCTGGTTTCATTTCTTCTAATAGCAATTTTAATAATGTTGTTTTTCCTGTACCGTTACGTCCAACAATAGCTGCACGCTCTTGAAAACGCACATGTAAATTTGCTCCCTCAAATAAAATACGCCCAGCAAAATTTTTGCCAACTTCCTTCATTACAATAACATCTTTTCCGCTTCTCTCTTGTCCTTCAAACTGAAGCCCCATTTGTTTTCTTTCTAAAATTGGCTTCTTTAACTTTTCCATCCGTTCTAACGCGCGTTCCATATTTCTAGCACGTTTATGCAGTCCTTCATTCGGAGGATTCGCTTGATTCGCCCATTCCCTTAAACGTTTAATTGCTTCTTTCATTTTCTTTATTTTCTTTTGCTGTTCTTGATAAGATTGGAACTCTTGGAGTAATCTTTCTTCCTTCTCCTTCACAAACTGTGAGTAGTTCGTATGATATACATGAATTTCTCCGTCTTCCAAGTCAAAAATTTTCGTAACGACTTCATCAAGAAAATAACGATCATGTGAGATCACAACAACTGTTCCTGTATACTCTTTCAAAAATTGTTCGAGCCATTCTACTGCAAATAAATCTAAATGGTTCGTCGGTTCATCTAACAGTAGTAAATCTGGTTTCTTGAGCAGCATATAAGCAAGACTTACTTTCGTCTGCTCCCCGCCGCTCAGTTCAGCAAAAATTCGAGAAAATAGCTCCGTTATTTGTAAACCATTTGCTACTTTCATGATGTTCGCTTCTATTTCATAACCACCTAAAAACGAAAATTGTTCTTGCACTGCGCCATACTTCTCCATTAACCTCTCTAAACTAGTTGGATCGTGTTCCTCCGCCATACTTTTCTCTAAATTTCGCATGTTTCTTTCTAATTCTTTCTCTTTTACAAAGGCAGCGCTCAATACATCATATACATTTGTTTCACCAGCAAACTTCGGAATTTGTGCTACATGACCAACACGTGTCCCTTTTTTCATATGAATTGCTCCAGCATCTACATTCTCTATTCCTGTTAATAGCTGAAAAATTGTGGTTTTCCCGCTACCGTTTCTGCCAACTAATCCAATGCGTTCACCATTTTTTATTTCAAGCGATATATTTTCAAATATGATGTTTCCACCAAAAGATTTCGTTACATTGTTTACACTACAAATTGTCATTTTCCGTACTCCTTTCAACGTAAAAAAACATAGGGAAAGAAACTTTCCCCATGGTTTTTGGCATAGAAAAAGGAAGCCAAATAGCTCCCTTTTCACACGTTTTATAAAATGGGTGAAGAGATTTCTATCGTTCAATAACTGCTATGCAATTGCTAAAAAAGGGCATACGTATCCCGTTAGCAATCACATCATGAAAAATCGCACGACAAAAATAGATAAAATCTAAAAATTTTGCGCGTGCAGCTAAAGAACGTTTCATCTCATTCACTCCTTTCATACGGAATTTAATACTTACTCCTTTATTATACTTCCCCATTTGATGTTTGAATAGTCATTTTTCTGAAAATAATGAATATAGACTAAACATTTCAACAAATTACATCCAATCTTACACAACTGTTATGTTCACGTAATGGAAAGCAATAGTACGAAATCGTGCCTCCTTATACAATAAAGATGTAAGCAAGAGGTAAACAAAAAGAGGAAACAGTCCTGATGAAAGAAATCGTAAAAGCAGTCTTCGAGGTGTTAGTAAACGGACAAGCAGTTGTAATAGAACTAAACCGACTATAAAAGGAGGAATAAAAATGATGAACATGGTAAAAATGATTCTCCACGCTTTAATTGATGCAAAAGCAGTTAGCCAAGAATTAAATGAACAATAAAAAGGGGAAAATGAATATGAAGAAAGCCATCTTTGCAATTGTAGGTACATTCTTTGCCTTACATGCACTGAAAAATAGAAAAAAGAAACAAAATGAAAATACTCTATATTATCCATACACATTATTACAAAAAAAATAAAAGACAAGATACCCAAGTACAATTAGGATATCTTGTCTTTTGTTTTTTCTATTAAAAATTGTTATTCTACAATCTTTTTATAATATGTATGATGCTTCATTAATTCATCGTGTATACCAATTCCTGTAATACTGCCATTCTCTATTACAAAAATGGTATCTGCTTGTACTACCGTTGATAAACGATGTGCAATAACAAATGTCGTTCTACTTGGAAATATTTTTTTGGTGGATTAGCAGTCCGCCATATATCCAAAAATGATACACTCTTTTGCTCTTCCATCTTCTATCTCCTTCTTTTACCATTTCCTCCTTTTCCACTATACAGGATTTTCCTTTCCCTTTCACGAATATAGTAGACGGGAATTTCACATATATTTTTAAAGGGGTATATACGAATGGATACACAACAACTTTATTTTTTAAATGACATTGGAAAACAAAAGCCAGAAAGTATTCGCAATAAAAGCACCGCTTGTCCTTTTTGCGATAGAGAAAATCTCACTGATATTTTAGAAACTGAAGACTCCATTATTTGGTTGGAAAATAAATTTCCAACATTAAAAGATACCTTTCAAACTGTTCTAATAGAAACCGGTAATTGTCATGATCATATTGCAACCTACACACCTGAACATATGCAAAAGCTACTGCATTTTTCTATAAAGCATTGGTTAGCTTTAGAAAAGAGCAACGAATTTACTTCTGTTATTTTATATAAAAATCACGGTCCATTTTCAGGCGGAAGTTTGCATCATGCACATATGCAAATTATCGGAATGAAATATGTAAACTACCTAGAAAACATAGTACCTGAAAACTTTCAAGGCGTTACCGTAAAAAAGGATGAACAAATTGAACTTAATATTTCTACACGGCCAATTATCGGTTTTACCGAATTTAACATTGTCATCGAAGACATAAAAACCATCGACACCATGGCACATTATATTCAGCAAACTGTGCGTTACATACTAACGGGCTTTCATAAAGGTTGTAGCAGCTATAATTTATTCTTCTATCACCTTGATGAAAAAATTATTTGTAAGGTTGTTCCTCGTTTTGTTGTTTCACCATTATATGTCGGGTATAAAATCCCTCAAGTTTCTACAAAGTTGGAAGATGTAAAACAGCAACTTGAACGATATTTTACAAATGAAATGGAACTTTTTATAGACAAATAGAGTAGGTGTCAGATCACCTACTCTTTTACTACTCCTTTATTTCGATAATATACGTTCTTTAGCCCTTCGTTATACTTCATATTTTGATCCGTCCACTCAGGCCCTAAATTACCTGGCCAACCAGATGTATTTGCTATATATTTTAGTAACGCTAAATCTGTTAAACCTTTTTGCACACCTCTTTTATACCCTTTCATTAAATGAGGCATCGCAATTTGGGCATTTGTCCGCGGGTCCTTCAATTGCTCGTCCGTTAAGTGATCAGGAGCAAGTCCCCCACCTCGGTGTAACTGAAACAATCCAAAAGAAGTGCCATTGTCTCCAACACTTCGTGGGTTCAAACGACTTTCATGCTCGGCAATTGTAAGAGGTATCCATTCTGGAAGATTTACTTTCTTTGCTTCTTCAGTAATAATTTGTTTCATCTGTTTTGCTTCCTCTGAGTCAACATAACTTGTTTGATTCATCAATCTTTCCATTCCTTCAGACTCTCCTTGGAAATACAAATACATTCCAAGAACAACTAAAAATCCTACAAAGAATTTTTTCACTACCTCTACCTCTTTCTCCGCTGAAATTTGTCCCCTTTCAGCCCTTCCTTACAATTACCTGCAATCTATCACCCTGTTACTCTTAAATGATATCAAACGAAGCTCTATCTTAACATCGTGCTTTAGACTGATTTTCTGAAAATCAATAGTAAAATATTATAAAAAATGTAACATCCCTATCCCACTTCTTATGTGTGTAATTTTTACCAATATCTATTTTAAATGCTTCCTACCTTTTTTGTATATAATTGTAAATTGAGTTCTACACAAAGAATAGGAGACTACCTACATGAAAAGTCAAAAACTAAAGACATTTCCCCCCATAAAACCGAAACGTATTTTGATATATTTGCTCTGCAACCTTCTCTATAGAAATATTTTTTATCAAGCTAATTTCTTTTAACACACCCTCAATCATACCCGGATGCGTCATAATATTTTCTTGAAATTTCCAGGGTCCATCTGTTTCCACCATCATATATTCTAGCGGATAAAACGAAACGATTTTTCTAATTTTCTCCTTCTTCATAACATCTGGCGTAATTGAAATAAAGTAGCCATTTTGAATCATCCGCTCCATCGTTTCTTTACTCCCCTTAAACCAATGAAAATGCGCACGTGATATCTCATACTGTTTCAGTAAATCACATACAATATCAGCGTCTTCATAGACTGCATGTAAAACAATCGGTAAATTGAACCTTTTTGCAAGCATTATAAATCTCTCTAATACTTTTATATAAGGGTCTAATACGATATCTTTCTTTTCTTGCCTTAAATAATATGGCAGACCAATCTCACCTATGGCAACAAGCCATTCTTCATTTGCCTCAATTAACTTATAAATTTGTTCACATTCTTTTTGGTTAATCGGCTGTTCTGGATGAAAACCAAGTGCCGGATGTACAAATGGATGTTGTCTTGCTAAAGATAATGTTTGTTGACAAGAATGATAGTTCATTGATACCGCAATCAGTCCATCAATCTCAGTACTTCTTTTTACATCATCAATTAGTTTCATTTGCTCTTTATTCTTATATTGGTCCAAATGTATATGACTATCAATCCACTTCATCCTATCACCTCTTACATCTATTTTAATACGCCGCTTCAGATTAAGGGCAATAAAAAACAAGAAGGAATCTCCTTCTTGTTCTTTCATCTATATTATTTAACAATTAAATTTGTAATTATGTCAAAAAGTCCAACACATACGACAGCAACAGTAAAGTAGCTACAGAAATCTTTTATCGGAAACTTAACTACTTCTTTTTTTTGCATCCCATTCTTCTCCCTTCTGATTACCTTCCCTAATTTTTTATCTTTTTTTATTATGCAGAAAATATGACAAATAAGCTATCGAATTAACTTACGAAAACCTTACAATATTGTAAGGTTTAAAAAAATAGCCTCATCTCATAAAGAGATAATGGCTATGCAATAGTTGGTTTTAAAACATTCATCACTATTTCAGACAGCAAGTTGTATGTTCAAACTTCCTACTTGTATTGTAATAGAATTCACAAATGACAACTATCTAATTAACTTACATGTACCTTACAATGTTGTCATGAACAATATTACTTTTAGCAAATTAGATGCAATCGGACTTGCTAGCAGTGTGGCTCTTCTTACGGATTTCATTTCTGCTGCTACAGTTATCCTAGTATAAACTTATGTCCGCTTTCTTGTTATACAGCTAAAATCCCCTAAATTCCATACTCTCTGTCTTGTTAAAACTTATTTTATATAGTAAACGTATATTTAAATACTAACACCGAAAAATTTCTTCTTTAAATGATTTATATGTAATAAAAAACACTGTAACATACTCAGTATGTTACAGTGTTTTACAATATTTTATCTTGTCGCCAATAGCTTACTTCTCGCCTGCACAGGAATATTTTGGACCTCAATCTCTACCAATGATTCACCGTAACGTCCTTTTGCGGTAATTTTCAATGACTCACTTCGTTTTAACATGTGCTTCACTGTTTTCTTTATCGTCTGTGCCCTACCTTTTTCATCATATGCAACAAACTCATATTCATACCATTCATCACCAATATGTTGACCGACATCATTCACAATCGTGTAATATTCTTTTGTTTTACAAAATGGATTATATTTATCAATTACTGGTCCCAGTTTTGTTGGTAGTAGTAAGATAATAACAGCTACCAGCGCAATTCCAGTAATAATTACTCGCTTTTTCACTCTTCCCCACTCCAAGGTAAATTCCTCCTCCACACAATATGTGTAGTTTTCTATAAACTTATTTTAAAGAGAAGGACTTAATCCCGCCATTGAATCCCATTACATTTCCCTTACATTTTTGTAAGAATTCGAATGAAATTTTATATGATTTTTAACAATTTGTGAACCCTCCAAAACTGTGATAAACATCACACCCTCTACTTTCCAAAGATTCTATAATACGAGTATACAAGTTTGTTAAACATTTCACATTTAAGAGGGGAAATGAATATGAAAAAGCGTTTAGTTATGATCGGGAATGGTATGGCTGGTATACGCTGCATTGAAGAAATTTTAAAACTAGATTCAGGACTTTATGATATTACTATTTTTGGTGATGAACCTCATCCAAACTATAACCGCATTATGCTATCTCACGTCTTACAAGGAAAAACAAATATCCAAGATATCATTATGAACGAATACAGTTGGTACGAGGAAAATGATATTACGCTGTATACAAATGAAAAGGTAATAAATATTGATCGGGAAGAACAAGTCATCGTTACAGAAAAGAACCGTATTGTCATATATGACAAGCTCATTATCGCAACAGGGTCCAGCGCTTTCATCTTACCTGTTGAAGGCTCACAACTTCCAGGTGTAACAGGCTTTCGTACAATTGAAGATACACAATTTATGCTGGATGCTGCTAAGCGATATAAAAAGGCTGTCGTCATTGGCGGGGGATTACTCGGTTTAGAAGCCGCACGAGGGCTTATTGACTTAGGAATGGATGTTCACGTTGTTCATTTAATGCCTTACTTAATGGAGCAACAACTCGATGCCAAAGCCGCTTCATTACTGCGTGAAGACTTAGAATCACAAGGTATGAAGTTTCTTATGGAAAAGAAAACAGTGAAAATTCTTGGTACTGACCGTGTTGAAGGTATCCAATTTGAAGATGGCGATGTTGTAACATGCGATTTAATTGTAATGGCTGTTGGGATACGTCCAAATACACATTTAGCAAAAGATGCTGGTTTAATTGTAAATCGTGGCATAGTTACAAATGACTATATGCAAACAGATGATGAATCAGTCTATGCAGTTGGTGAATGTGCAGAACATGACGGTATTGCCTATGGTCTTGTTGCCCCATTATATGAACAAGGGACCGCACTGGCAAAGCATATAGCGAATTCACAAACAGATGGATATGCAGGTAGCATCGTCGGTACACAACTTAAAGTTGCAGGATGCGATTTATTCTCTGCTGGACAAATTTATGAAGATGACGTAACAAAAGCAATCTCAATCTTTAATGAGTGTACGCGTTCCTATAAAAAAGTATTAATCCGTGACAATAAAGTCGTTGGTGTTGTTTTATATGGAGACACTGCTGAAGGTACACGCCTCTTTAGCATGTTAAAAAAGGAAGAAGATATACAAGAATACACACCCGTCTCCCTTCTTCACAAAGCTGGTGAAGAAAGTGGACTTGACGTTGCCAGTATGAGTGCTGATGACACCGTTTGTGGATGTAACGGCGTGACAAAGGGAACAATCGTTCATGCTATTTTAGAACAAGATTTAACAACTTTTGAAGAAGTAAAAGGATGTACAAAAGCTGCCGGTTCATGTGGTAAATGTCGTCCAGTTGTTGAACAAATTTTATCTTATACTCTCGGGGATAGCTTCGATGCATCTGCACAATCCGTTGGTATATGTGGATGTACAACTTTATCACGTGATGAAGTTGTCACAGCGATTCATGAGAAAGGTTTAAAATCGCCAAAAGAAGTACGAAACGTCCTTGGCTTCGCACATGAAGATGGCTGTTCAAAATGCCGCCCTGCATTAAATTACTATTTACGTATGACACGCCCAGAAGAATATGCAGATGATAAATCATCCCGCTTCGTTAATGAAAGAATGAATGGCAATATTCAGCATGATGGTACATTTTCTGTTATTCCTCGTATGTACGGCGGTGTTACTACGGCAGATGATTTAATGAAAATTGCTGAAGTTGCTAAAAGATATGATGTGCCGCTTGTAAAAATAACAGGTGCAAGTCGAATCGGCTTATATGGTGTTAAGAAAGAAGATTTACCAAAAGTTTGGGCTGACCTCGATATGACTTCTGGTTATGCCTATTCGAAATCCCTTCGCAATGTAAAATCATGCGTCGGCTCTCGCTTCTGCCGCTTTGGTACAAAAGATTCATTAGGGCTTGGTATGTTACTTGAACAATCGTTAGAAATGGTAGATACACCTCACAAAATGAAAATGGGTGTAACTGGTTGTCCACGTAACTGTGCAGAAGCATTAACAAAAGACTTTGGCGTCGTTTGTGTTGAAAATGGCTTCCAACTTTATATTGGTGGCAACGGTGGTACAGAAGTGCGTGAAGCTGATTTTGTAATGATTGTCCCTACAGAAGAAGATGTACTTCGCATTGCCACAGCTTACGTACAACATTACCGTGAAACTGGTATTTACGGCGAACGAACAGCCCCTTGGGTAGAACGAATGGGATTAGCTCATATAAAAGAAGTGCTGCAAGATGAAAGCATGGTTACTATGCTAAATGAACGTTTCCAAAAAGCGCGTAACACATATGAAGAAGCTTGGGGACAAGCACTGGAAACTAGGTCATTAAAAGCCATGTATGAAGTAGAAACTGTAAAGTAAGGAGCGATCTACATGTTGCAAACTAAAGAAAAAATAAAAATAATGCATGCAGAAGACCTTCCTGTGCAAATCGGTAAGGAAGTGCGCATTAAGGATATATCCATCGCCTTATTTCGCCTTTCAAATGGTGATATTCGCGCTGTAGAAAATCGATGCTCTCATAAAAACGGACCTTTAGCCGAAGGAATTGTTTCTGGAGAATTCGTCTTCTGTCCATTGCATGACTGGAAAATTTCATTAATAACAGGTGAAGTTCAAAAGCCTGATGATGGTTGTATCCAAACATATGAAGTAGAAGTTATTGATGGTGATATTTATATATATATGTAACTTGTACAGGGAAGCCCTTTTTGGCTTCCTTTCAAGTAAAAATAGATGAGGTGTAGAGATGAACGGATACGTATATTTAGCTGGTGCAGGACCTGGTGATGAAGGACTTATTACTAAAAAAGCAATAGATTGCCTAAAACAAGCAGATGTTGTTTTATATGACCGCTTATTAAATCAAACTTTACTTCGCTATACAAAGCCAACATGCGAACTCGTCTATTGCGGAAAAATGCCAACAAATCATATTATGCGACAAGAAATGATTAACGCTCATTTAATTCAGTCTGCAAAAGAAGGTAAAACGGTCGTCCGCTTAAAAGGCGGAGATCCATCTATTTTTGGTCGCGTTGGTGAAGAAGCAGCCGCTTTAGCAGCAGAAAACATTTTATACGAGATTGTTCCAGGGATTACATCTAGTATTGCCGCTAGTGCGTATGCCGGCATCCCTCTTACCCATCGTAATTACAGTAATAGTGTAACTTTGTTAACCGGTCATACAAAAGGCGCAATTAGCGACCAAGTAAATTACAGCTCCCTCTTAAACAGCGATACAATTGCTTTTTACATGGGCGTTAAAAACTTGCCGGTAATTTGCGAAAATTTATTACAAACAGGAAGAAAAAAAGATACACCAGTAGCAGTCATTGAATGGGGTACAACTGGAAAACAACGAGTTGTTACAGGTACACTCTCCACAATCGTGGATGATGTGAAAAAAGAACAGATTTCAAATCCATCGATGACAATTGTTGGTGAAGTGGTGTCCTTACGAAAACAAATTGCCTGGAAAGAACACAAGCCACTACATGGAAAAAAAGTTTTATTTGCCTCTGCAACAAACAAAACAAGTATACTAGTGCAAAAGTTACAAGCAGCGGGCGCAGAAATATATCAAATACCAACTTTCAAAAAACAAAAATATGTATTAACACCTGAGCAGATTAGTGAAATTTTTAATGCTGAGCGCCTTGTTTTCTGCTCAGCTGAAAGTGTAGCAATCTTATTCCAATCATGTGCGCAGCATCAAAAAGATATTCGCTCCTTAAAAGCAACATTGCAGTATATGAATGTCGCT
Organism: Bacillus sp. 105MF; assembly: GCF_000374885.1. Lineage (NCBI taxonomy): Bacteria > Bacillati > Bacillota > Bacilli > Caryophanales > Bacillaceae > Bacillus > Bacillus sp. 105MF. Next base: position 45,475 of record NZ_KB895587.1, read on the forward strand.
ACACAGAAGGCACTTATGCAGTATGGGCTTTTAAGCTTACCTGCAACACTTTCCAACGAAACAACTGTTTATTTAGGTCGAAATATTAATCGAATTGCCGCCATTCAGGAAAAAATAGGTACTGGCTCTTATATCATGACACACGAATATACAATTGATCATCGTTTTGATGAAGTTCATTCACGTACACTGACTGAATTCACATGGGATAGCATTGTATTTGAAGGACGTGCTGCAATCGATACGTTTATCACAGAAGTAAACCGCCTTGGCTTCACAGATATTCTGAATTTACCATTCTCCTATATCGATGAACCAACTTTACAATATGCCAATAAAGTTGGACTTCATCACATTGATTATCAATTACAAGCTATCATCAATGAGAAAGAGGTGATAGCAAGATGAAAGGCATCGTTTATATTGGACACGGTAGCAGATTACAAGAAGGCAATAAACAGTTCATTCACTTTGTTCAGTCTGTTATAAACGAGCGAAGTGAAAATATCCAAAAAATTGGATTTCTCGAACTAACAACACCGACTGTTCAAGATGCGATTGTAGAAGCAATCACTGAAGGTGCAACTGAGATTTTAATTGTCCCTGTTTTATTATTTGCAGCGGCCCATTATAAACGTGATGTTCCTTTTGAAATTGAGAAAATAAAAAAGCACTATCCACACATTACATTTTCAGTTATACCACCTTTTAGTACACATCCGCTTATGATCGAACTTGTCATAAAACGAATACGTGAAGCTATGCCAATGCCAAATAGTGAAATCTTACTTGTTGGCCGTGGTAGCAGTGATTCTCAGCCTATACATGAATTAAGACAAATTGGGGCAGCTGCCCAGCAAAGACTCTGCTTGCCGGTTTCCTGCTCCTTTTTAACAAAAGGAACACCTTCTTTTACTGATGAACTCAATGAAAAGTCATCGCGCGCAAGGCATGTATATGTCATGCCTTATCTTCTCTTCACTGGGTTATTACTTCAGAAAATAAATCGGCATGCAAAAAAATATGCTAACGTTACAACCTGTAATTGTCTTCAATTTGATTCCTACATGAAATCTGCTTTATTAGAGCGAATGGAGGAATATGTACATGTATAACATTTATCCAATTATGTGTAATCTCCAAGGCAAAACGGTTGTGATCGTCGGTGGTGGAAAAATTGCATATCGAAAGGCAGCTGGTTTAAAGAATACAGGAGCTCGTGTCACGATTGTGAGCCCGTATATTTGTGAAGAAATGGAGAATCTCACCTATATTACATGGAAGGAAAAAATGTTTACAGAAGAAGATATTAAAGATGCTCATCTCATCTATGCTGCAACAAATCATCATGATGTAAATATGATGGTTAAACAAGCTGCACATGATTTTCAATGGGTTAATATCGTAAGTGATGGCACAGAGTCATCCTTTCATACACCTGCAATCATTCGAAATGACGAATATGTTATAAGCATATCAACTTCTGGTAAAAATCCATCCTTTGCAAAACGAATAAAAGAAAAACTAATGAAGATCCTTCCCCAAATTATAAAATAAAAAAAGATGAACGAATCCCCTCGTTCATCTTTTTAGCTTGCTTTAAAACCACCGCCAAGTACATCTCGTATATCGTGAATAACAACAAATGCATCTTCATCTACATTACTGGTTACTTGTTTTAATTTTACAAGCTCTTGCTTATTAATTACGACATATAGTACTTCTTTATTTTTTCCAGTATAACCACCGCGACCTTCTAAAACAGTAACACCCCGTGTCATATGTTTCGTAATCGTTTCACGAATTAAATCTGGTTGACTAGATATAATCGTAACTGCTGTTTTCGTATTAATTCCTTCTACAATGAAGTCGATTACTTTTGCTCCGATAAATACTGCAACGAGCGTATACATTGCTTTTTCTTGCCCAATAATGAATACCGATCCTACAATTACAACAATATCAATAAAAGACAAGATTTGTTCATCAGGCTCTACATACTTTTTCACATTCAATAATAGTTCATCCATCAATATTCCTCCAAATTCTATTCACTGTCGTAACACTTGAAAAGAATCCATGGATTACTACATAACCGGTATAATTCAGTTATAAAGTATAAAACGCGTTTCCAGTCAAAAAAAATTCTCAAAAAAATCCGCTATGTAATGGCACATAACGGACACACCTGCTAGCTTTGCGATATCTCTAATATTTGTCATGTGCTCACCTCTTTCTTTAACGTACGAAGTTCATAATCCCTTGTCAAATATTTATATCCTTACATAGATGTTCAGTTTCCTTACAAAAGTGTAATCCTCCTGTAAGCTAATTCGATAGTGACTTCCCTCTATATTTCGTACAATTAGGTCAGAAAGTAACAACAACCATTCGAAAAGGAGCGGATACGCATGATGAACAAAATAAAAATAAATAAACTCGTAAATACAATGAGCATGGTGTTATCTGCTCTTGTCGATGCAAAATCAGTTGCTCATTCATTAAATAAGTAAGGAGAGAGTATGATGAACAATATTACTTTTAACAAATTAGATTTTATCGGATTAGCTAGCGGCTCAGCTCTTCTTACAGCTTTCATTTATGCTGCTACGCTTCTATAATTTTGTGTCCCCTTTCCCCTTTATATAGATAGTAATAGAAAAGACGACCGTCTATGCCCGGTCGTCTTTTCCTATTTTTTATTTTGTTGTAATGTCTCTGTTAATTCTTCAAACATTGTATTTAATTGATCCGTCATCATTTTCATAGCCGTTTTTCGATCCACTGTCTCTCCCGCTTCAACTTGAATCGGATTACCAAAAATTAATTGTGCTCTTTTCCCCTTAATTAATTCTTTTACACTTGATGGCCCAACATAAGCTGCTGGTACTAAAGGAACATTAGAACGCATTGCAATCGTAACAGCTCCTGCTTTTAAAGAAACATCCTCTGTCGATCTCGTTCCACTTGGAAAAATCCCTACTACTTTCCCATCTTTTAATAAACGGGATGGAATTTTCAATGTACTTGGCCCTGGATTTGCGCGATCTACCGGAAAAGCATTTACATTCTTAAAGAACCAATTTGTAAATTTACTTTCAAACAGTTCCTTTTTGGCCATATAATGAATTTCCGTTGGGTACATCCCAGCTGCCAGCATTAAAACATCCATAAAACTCGTATGCGTACAAGCAATAACATACGGCCCACCTTCAGGTAATTTTTCTTTTCCTTGAACCTCCACTTTTCCAAGCGTTTTAAATATATATTTCAACAAAAATGTAATTAGCTTATACATTCGTTTCGTTCCTTTCTCAATATCCAAAGTTTAATTATTATCCTTACACCAATTATAACACTAAGTTTTAGTAGTTGGTAATAAAATTAAGTGACAATTTTCAAAAATTAATTCTTACAAAGGTGTAATCTTGCTGTAAGCTAATTCGATAGTTACTCCTGGTCGTATTTCATATAATTAAGACAGAAACAAGGGCAACAACAATTCGGAAAGGAGCGGATACGCATGATGAACAAAATGAAAACAAATAGATTTGTAAATACAATGAGTATGGTGTTATCCGCTCTTGTCGATGCAAAAGCGGTTGCTACTACATTAAACAAATAAGGAGAGATAACTATGAACAACATTACTTTTAACAAATTAGACTTTATCGGACTTGCAAGCGGCGCAGCTCTTCTTACAGCATTTATTTACGCACTTGCTCAAGGTCTTGTCCTATAAACTTGTTTCCCCTAACCCCTTTATATAGAGAAAAAGCTGCTCGTCCATAGACAAGCAGCTTTTTCAATTTGTTTCATATATAATTTGACCTGTTTTACTTATATCGTACCCACCAATTGCTCGTAGTTCATTTTGAAATTCTGTCGATTGCAGTATTTCTTTTACTGCTTCAATAAGTTGTTCATTTTCTTTATTTTTTAAGATTACTAAGTCATATTGTTCTTCCATAAGTGGAATAAAATCTACATTCACAATTTGTGCTACCTTTTCTGTTCCTATGCCGACATCAGCTTTCCTATTAGCAATTTGAGAGGCAACACCAAGATGATTAGACTCCTCCCAATTATATCCTCGAATATTTGCTTTATCTACATTTTGAATTCTCACCTGTTCATCTACTAGTACACGAATTCCCGATCCTTTTTCACGATTCACAAATTGAATCGATGAACGACTCAAGTCAGCCCACTTTTGTATTCCTTTTGGATTTCCTTCTTGGACATAAAACCCAACATTTCTCGCTAATAAGTTCATCACAATACATGGCTGTCCAACTAAAATTCGTTTTACATATGGGATGTTATATTCTCCTGTATCTCCATCAAACAAATGTAAACTAACGATACTTCCTTCTCCTTGAGACATTTTAATTAAACTCATTAAACTCCCCTGATAAGCCCGGAGCATACTAGAGCCTGTTAAAAATCTTTCAAGATGTTTCGCTAGCATATCTAATGTTAACTCTTGTCCACTAATTACACAGGAAGATTCTCTATTCTTCTCCTTTAGTTTCATAGAAGCAGTTTGTACTTTCCCTGTTTTCATTTGCTTAATATATTGTTCTAAGTCCACTGCATCGATGCGCATTTGTCTACCAACTCTGTAGGAAGGTAGTTCACCCTTTTTAATTAAATCATACACTGTTAACTTTGAGACTTTTAATCGATTTGCTACTTCTTCCGTTGTGTAGGAATGATGATCCATAGACGATTCCTCACTTTCTCTTTTCATTGTAACAAAGAAAGAAAATTTCTCCTATTTTTTCAAAAAGTGATTTATTTCACATTATATCTAATTATATCTATTTATAATTAAATATAATTAGTTATAATTAATATGGTGAAAAGAAAGGGGATTATATTTATGAACAGATTTACATTACGGTACATTGGGGTATTCATGCTTTCTTTCCTTCTTATATTTAGCTCGGCTTGCACAAGTGGAGAAAAAAAAGAAAAAACGACTGCTAAAGAAGAAAAGACAGTTGAACTTACGATATCTGCAGCTGCAAGTTTACAAGATGCTTTCAAAGAAATTGAAAAACAATATAAACAGAAAGAACCAAACATAAAGCTTTCCTTTAACTTTGGTGGTTCTGGTGCACTTCAGCAGCAAATTGAACAAGGGGCTCCTGCTGATATCTTCTTCTCTGCAGCAGAAGATAAATTTCAAACGCTTGTAAAAAAAGGATTTATTAATGAAAAAGAGGGGAAAAATCTTCTTGGAAATGAACTTGTTTTAGTCGTTCCAAAGGAAAGTTCCATTAAAACATTTCAAGAGTTAAAAGAAGAAAAAGTGAAGAAACTAGCAATTGGTACACCTGAATCTGTACCAGCCGGAAAATATGCAAAAGCTTCACTTACGCATGAAAATCTATGGAATGACCTCCAAAACAAAATTGTATTTACAAAAGACGTCCGCCAAGTGTTAACATATGTAGAAACAGGAAATGTAGATGCTGGAATTGTATACAAAACAGATGCTCTCATTTCAGACAAAGTAAAAATTGCAAATGCAGCACCAACTAATTCTCATGAACCGATCCACTATCCAGCAGGGGTTATAAAAGAATCCAAGCATAAGAAAGAGGCGACTTCATTCTATGAATATTTACAGTCAAAAGAGGCACAATCTATCTTTAAAAAATATGGATTTACAATTCTATCTTAACTACCATGGCATTTGATGCACTTTGGCCGCCTATTTTTCTTTCCTTACGAGTAGCTGCACTCGCCACCATTATTGTTATGATTTTCGGCACAATTATTGGACGAGTATTAGCTCGCTCCTCGTGGCGCTATAAAGTGTTATTAGAAACCATTTTTCTATTACCGATGGTGCTCCCGCCAACTGTTATTGGGTTCTTTCTCATTATTATTTTTGGGAATAACAGCCCAGTTGGTAAGTGGATTGAATCATTATTTCAACACTCTATTATGTTTACATCATGGGCTGCTGTCATCGCTTCAACAGTCGTTTCATTCCCACTTATGTATCAATCGGCCAAGACAGGTTTTTCTATTGCAAACGAGCAAATTGAAGACGGTGCCCGTGATCTTGGGGCCAGTGAATACCAAGTCTTCTTACATGTCACATTGCCGCTTGCATTCCCCGCACTACTTAGTGGAATGATCTTAAGCTTTGTACGTGCACTTGGTGAATTTGGAGCAACACTTATGTTTGCTGGTAACATTCCAGGAAAAACACAAACAATTCCTACAGCCATTTATATGGCGATTGACGCAAGTAACATGCAGCTCGCCTGGACGCTTGTTATCATAACAGTCGGTATGTCACTCCTATTCTTATTGTGCATCCAGCTAATTAATAAAAGAATTACTACTTCTTAAAGCGGCTTTCGACAAAAGCTGCTTTTTTATTTCCCGAAAAATAAATTGTTTTGTAGAATGAAACAATTTATCCTGCTGTTCGAGTGCTGTAAAACCCCATTGATTAAAGTTTCACTTTATCCCAACCTTACAAAATTGTAATCCTATTGTTAGCTAATTCGATAGTTACTATTTCCCACATTCCATATAATTAAGTTATAAAGTAAAGCCAATGGGAAATAGATTGTCCCCCTCTCCCCACTTCTTAAAAAGAGCTAAGTAACTTTATTCCCCCCATCCCCATTTAAAAAAGACCTCAATTTGAGGTCTTTTTTTATTTTGATAAAATAAAACTTTGATTAGCTTTTGCTGACTTTTGAGATAAGGTCTTACTAAGCTTAAAAAACGAGATTAAATAACAGAATTTTAATTTTTGTAGAAATATACATTCTATTTGAATTTACTTTCTAAAATAGGTACTTTCCTGTTATTATATTTAGGTATTTGAAAAAAATGAAGAAATGAAACCGCATTTATATCGTAAATTCTTCATCCTGTTTTAACAATCGGTAATCTTCCACTTTCTAAGTGGGAAATTACCGATCGTTAAAACGAAATTAAATTAAATTATATTGATATAGAAAAGTGAAGGGAGTCTTGTAATGGACATTTTATTAGCGCTTCTTCCTGCAATTGCATGGGGAAACGTCTTATTAGTAAGCGTAAAAATGGGCGGCGGTGCATATAGCCAAACATTAGGTATGACAATTGGTGCCTTATTCTTTGCAACAATTATGTATATATTTACTCAACCGGCTTTAACTATGACAATCTTAATCGTCGGTTTTATTTCAGGTCTATTCTGGGCTTTAGGACAAGCAAACCAATTAAAAACTGTTGAAAAGCTAGGTGTTTCAACAACTGTAACCATTTCAACTGGGATGCAACTTGTTGCGACTTCTATCTTTGGCGTTATCGCTTTCCATGAGTGGACTACTACTACTACGATTATTATGGGAACGATTGCAATCCTTTTAATTGTAATTGGTGTTGTCTTTACTTCACTAGATGATAAAGAAAATGCACAGCCACCGGGACAACTGAAAAAAGGGCTTTTAACTTTAATTGTTTCTACTTTTGGTTACCTTGTATATGTAATTATCATTCGTTGGTACAATATCGATGGTTGGTCTGCTATTTTACCGCAAGCGGTCGGTATGTTTGTTGGTGCAGTGGTACTGACATCTAAATATAAACCGTTTAACAAATATGCAGTTCGTAACATATTATCTGGTTTACTATGGGGAACAGGAAACTTATTCTTACTTCTTTCCTTACCACGAGTTGGAGTAGCAACAAGCTTCCCATTATCTCAAACTGGCATCGTTATCTCTACATTCGGTGCGATTGTCTTCTTAGGAGAAAAGAAAACGAAACGCCAAATGGGATTTATTGCACTAGGTAGTGTCCTAATTATCGGCGGTGCTGTTTTACTTGGTATGACAAAAGCATAATTACACAATCTATTACTAAACCCTCTGAAGCATACATGCTTCAGAGGGTTTTCTATTCATTAATCACTTTTCTTTCCAATCTATCTGTGTAATTTGATCTTTAGACATTTAAATTACCGCTATGACAAACAAAAGGGGACTTTCACTCGTTTTCTCTCTGTTTTAGCTTGGCAATCTATCCGCTTTTAAGCATGACCAGATGCTCTCTCACCTAAAAAGAAAAGGTTTATGTAGGTGTTTTAATTGGGATTTATATATTTTCAAAACTTTCATTCCTCTCTTACCAACCTATCAATAGCTAAATTACTATAAAAGTTAATATGGCATATACTAATCCTTATAGCAAATTCATATAAGTCTTTTCTTTTTACAAAGATCTCTCAAAGATGTTATCGTTTTTTATACCCTATTCTAATCAGGAAGGAATAAAGGATATGCTAAAGAAACATAGAATTTTATTTATTGGTGCTGGCCGTATGGCAGAAGCAATCTTTGCTGGACTTCTCAAAACAAGTAACGAACACATTGAAAAAATTATCGTATCCAATCGAAGTAACATAGAAAAGCTTAAACAATTAGAGAAAAAATATAATATCTCCATTACGAGTGATTGGACTCAACATATCAAAACTGTTGATACCATTGTTTTAGCGATGCCACCAGCTGCACATGAACAATTATTAGCAGCGTTATCTCCTCTTCTAACCAATCAATTTGTTGTAACGGTTGCTGCCGGGATTGGTCCATCTTACTTAGAAGAAAAACTTCCTCAAGGTACACCTGTTGCCTGGATTATGCCAAATACAGCTGCGACAATTGGAAAGTCTATTTCTCTATATACAATGGGACAGTTCGTAAATGCTGAACATCAAGAAACTTTACAATTACTCTTAAAGGGGATTGGTACAGCACAGCTATGCACGGAAGAAGAAGTTCATCAGCTGACCGCTGTTACTGGAAGTGCACCTGCCTTCCTTTACCATTTTGCTGAAGGTTTAATTGAAACAACAAAAAGCTATGGAATCGATGAAGCAACAGCAAAACATCTTGTTATCCAAATGATTGCTGGTTCTGCTGCTATGCTTGAGCAAGAACAAGATCCAGCTATGCTTCGTGAACAAGTGACAACACCAGGTGGTTCAACTGCAGAAGGTTTAAAAGTTCTATATGAAAATAATTTTTCGAAGATTATTTATCAAGCAATTGAAGCAACCAATAAAAAAGCTATAGGGAATTAATATGAAATTCACAAGCTTACACAACACTACATAACGGTGTGAAAACCCCTTGGTTTGGCTTAGGTGTTTTTTTAAGTTGAAGATGGCACAGAAGTAATTGATTCTGTAAAAGCAGCTATTAAAAATGGATACCGCAGCATCGATACAGCGGCAATATACAAAAATGAAGATGGCGTTGGTCCAGACCCTGATAATTTTGATTTTTAAAAACGAGAGTCACTATGCAATTGCACAGTGATCTTTCTTTTTATGTCCCTATTTAAGAGACTGAAAATTTAAACTATATTTCATTTCATTGACAGTTCATTTATCCGGGTGTAAGATTTTGAATAATCAAAGAAACAAAAAAATTAATACAAATTACTATGTTTACTCATTGTATCAAGAGAGGTGGAGGGACTGGCCCTTTGAAACCTCGGCAACAGGTTCACTTTGAATACTGTGCCACTTCCTGCAAGCATTATGCTTGAAAGATAGAATGAGGGACTTCGTTTATATACAGGTACATGCCTTGTAAACAAAAATCCCTCTTTCTCGATAAGAAAAGAGGGATTTTTTCTTTCCCTCAAAGTTGTTCATTAACTATTTTTTTAATACCCAAACAATTTAGGGAGGAATTTTACATGAAAAAGAAATTTGTACCTGCTGTCGCATCTGTTTTAGGAGCAAGTATTTTATTAACAGGATGCGGTAGCTATAAAGACGATGCAAGCGGAGCAAAAGCAAAAGATAAAGCACCTAATAAACAAGTATTGAACTTAGCTGCTGGTACAGAAATCCGCACAATGGATACTGCACGCGCTACAGATACTGACTCTGGTCAAGTAATGAGAAACGTATTTGAAGGTCTATATAACCTTGGTGAAGGAAACAAACCTGTGCCTGGTGTTGCAAAGTCTCATGAAGTCAGTCCGGATAAAACAAAATATACATTCCATTTACGAGATTCCAAATGGTCAAATGGTACACCCGTAACAGCGAAGGACTTCGTCTTTGCTTGGCAACGTGCAGTTGATTCAGCAACAGCTTCTGAATATGCCTTTTTATTCTTTGATATAAAAAATGCAAAAAAGATTAATAGTAAAGAGCTTTCGGCTGATCAACTTGGTGTAAAAGCAATCGACGACCACACTTTTGAAGTTGAATTAGAGCGTCCCGTTCCATACTTCATTAGCTTAACGGCATTCCCAACATTTTTACCGATTAATGAAGAATTCTTTAAATCACAAGGTGATAAATATGCATTAGAAGATAATAAGCTTATCTATAATGGGGCCTTTACATTAAGTGATTGGAAACATGAACAAAGCTTTAAGTTTAAGAAAAATACCAACTATTGGGATAAGGATAATGTGAAAATTGAAGAAATTAATTTTAATATCGTCAAAGATCATTCAACAGCCGTTAATTTATATGAATCAAAACAAATCGATCGACTTACTTTAACCTCTGATCTTGTTGATAAATATCGCAAAGATAGTAACTTTAAAGAACGACCAGATGTTGGTGTACAATTCGTACGAATGAATCAAAAAAATAAAACGTTACAAAATGTAAATATCCGCCAAGCTATCGATAAATCGATAGATAAAAAGGCATTTGTAAATGTTCTCTTAAATGATGGCTCTCTTCCTTCTTATTCTCTAGTTCCAAAAAACTTTGCAAAGGGACCAACTGGAAAAGATTTTCGTGAGGAGAATGGCAATTTAACGAAAGAAAATACAAAAGATGCTCAAAAATTCTGGAAGCAAGCAAAACAAGAATTAGGTTCTGATATAATTTCAATTGAATTATTAACAAGCGATAATGACCTTTCGAAAAAAACTGGTGAATATTTAAAAGAACAACTAGAGAAAAATCTAGAAGGCTTAACAATTAACTTGAAGCCTCAACCACGTAAACAACAAGTCACATTATTGCTACAAGGAAATTATGATATTGCTGTTGATGGCTGGAGCCCTGATTTTGCTGACCCGATTACATTCTTAGAATTATTTACAACTGATAACTCATACAACTTAGATCACTATTCTAATAAAGAATTTGATGATTTAATCCAAAAAGCAAAAACTGATTTTGCTGGTGATGAAAAAGCACGTTGGGAAGCTTTAAAACAGGCAGAAAAAATCTTATTTAAAGATGCTGTTATCTCTCCTCTCTATCAAAATGGAACAACATACTTAGAACGTTCTTATGTAAAAGGAATAGTTGAAGTTGATTTTGCAGGACCACTTAACTTCAAATGGGCAAAGGTTGAGAATTAATCTCACCTTATAGAAGTTAATTTTAACGAAAGCTTCGATTACAAGAGAAAAAGGGTATCCCCCAAAAGGATGCCCTTTTTCTTTATGCTTCTTTTACTAACTGCCTCTTTCCCTTTAATACAGATAATAGTCCTACAGCGATGAAAGCTAAAATTTGTGTAATAACAATTATAAATAATAGAGAGATAATATTTTCTTTTAAATTTCCACCACCAAATATTATTGTATAATAACCATTTGCAGCGTACGTTTCGGGAAATAATTTATTTCGAGCACATACATAATTACATGAAATTGGGAAAAACTTGTATGGAAGGAACGATACACTAAGGAGGAATATATTATGAGAATTTTACTTTCAGTTTTATTAGCACTTATGCTAGTACCTGCGCTAACAGGTTGTACTGCACCAAAAAAGGAAACTCCAACTTCTGATAAGAAAACAATGGACGAAGCTAAAAATGAAGCACCTCAAGATTTAAAACTTAACTTTAACGAATTTCACTTAAATGCAGACTACCAAGATACGAAGAAAGATTATGAAGCGGAGTACAAAAGTAAAGGTGCAGACAAAAAGATGGAAGGAAAGATTGAGGATCACAAGACAGATGTAAAGCTAACGAGTGACAAAGCTATTGCCAAACTAAGTCCACTTCTACAAAAGTTAACATTTGATAAAAATACACCTGATCAAGAAGTAATTGATCAAGTGGTAGACGTATTCCAACTTGATAAAGACTACCAAAAATTCGACTTAGAAGTTGTGTTCTCAGATGGAACGAAGAAAGAGTATAAGAAGGAAGTAAAATAAAGAAGTAGGCAAATGCCTACTTCTTTATTTTTTGCTTACTTTTTCGCATGTCGTAAGCTTAGCTCAGAACCAATCATATACTCTAAACCAGATACAGATAATTTTTGCAAATAAGAATCTGTCGGGAACATAATCGGAATTAAAGGATATTCTGTAAACATAATATCTTCTTCTTTCATACCTTCTTCTAACAACGCTTTTGCAGCAGTTGGATTATATTTAAAGGAATTCTCTTTTTTGTTTTATACTAAGGCAAAGGACAAATAAAATCCTCTCTATGTAGAAAGGAGAGCTACGATGGATCCATTACTTATGGCAGTTATAGGATTACCATTAACAATCGTAATATTAGTTATCATAGGCTTCTATAAATTATTTATGAAAAAGAAAAATATAACTTCCTTTTATACTCCATTCGATAACATTACTGGGCAAACAATTTCAGAATTTCATGAAGAGCAAAAAGTCTTAGTAGCTGAAGATGAAGATGGGGATGGGGACGGGAAAAAGAAAAAATAACCTTGCGCATTGCAAGGTTATTTTTGTGCTTCTTTTTGAAAGCGTTTATAGTACGTTGAAGCTGTTGAAAAATGAACTTCTATATCACGAATTAACGACGAATCTTCATCTTTCGCTAATTTCTCTAACTTTTTCATTGCTTGTTCTGTCTCATTTAAGAAGCCAACATATAGCTCATGTTCTTGTTCTTTTGACTTCGGTACACGAATTTCTTTGCGCATATGATCGATATCCGTTAACATACTCGTGGTTACTTTTTGTACATCTTCTTTAAACTTAGGATATACTAGTGCCTTCCCCCCTTTTTCCTTCGCTTCTTCCCATAATTTTACTGCTTCATTTAACTCTTTGTTCATTTTCTCATCATACTTATTATGCACATCACGATATACTCTCATATCTTCTTTCTGCTCTGCCGATTGTTCTACTTTTTCTTTCGGTTCTTTCGGTTCTTTTGTATCCTTATCTCCATTACACCCTGCTAAAAGAAGCATTCCTCCAAGCAAGACAATACTCCACACTTTCTTCATCTCTTACTCTCCTTTTGTCTACATCTACTACTTATCTCCACTTGCTATTATAACGAGAACCATTCAAACTTTACACTTATGACCGTACTTTTATACACATATCACCATTTTTGTCACAGTATCGTCACTTTATACGCCCAGAATCTTCACAGCTCTTCTTCTGCACCTTACAAAACTGTAAGCACACATCTGAAACATAGCATGCTAGACTTACATATGAATGAAGCATCCCTACCTAAGGTTGAATTATCCATTTATTCAGAAAAAAGGAGACTAACAATATATATGTACAACAAAATGATGTTTATGGAAGAAGAACTTTCCGTTCTTATTCGTAAAAGATCACTCCATATCAAAAATACAGAAAGTCTTCGCCGCGTATTAAAGAAGAGAACCGCTCCACTTAGACTTGCCCGTTACTTAAAACAAGTGCATACAGACAAATACGACACCGCCCTAAACATATCTGATGAATCACTAACAATTGAAATCATCGGGCATGTCTATATCGGAAACTTTGCAGATATTTTGAAAGCTATTCCTCGTATACCAAAAATTGCTCCGATAATCGTAGAAAGAGCTTATAGAATTACGGACCATACAGATATTATTGACTGCGGTGAAAAAGAGGTTGATTCAAATCGATGGGTTTGGGATAAATTAGCTATTTTATACGATGCAATCATGAATAATATGTATGAGCTGCTCCAAGAAAATAACAAAAAGAGCTAATTCAAAATATACTTTGAATTAGCTCTTTTTTAGTATTCTTATGCCTCTATATCCTGCTTTTCCCGAAGTACAAACTGTCTTTCACTACGCTTTGCCATAAAGATATAACATAAAACCGCTCCCACTTCACATAGGGCAATCACAATTCCCATAGGAAGTGCTGTGTTACTACCTCCAATCCCAACTAAAGGCGCAACAAGTGCTCCAGAAATGAACTGTAGTAGACCAAGTAAAGCTGATGCTGTTCCTGCAGCTTGTTTTTGATTTCTCATTGCTAGTGAAAAACCTGTTGTCGATACAACCCCAACACTTGATACAACAAGAAATAACGAACATAAAACACCAATCAACCCTGCTCCTAGTACAATCATAAGAAGTAAAGAAAGACCACCAACAGCTGCAATTCCAACGCCCATTACAAATAATGTTGTCTCATTTACTTTCCCCGCTAAACGTCCAGTAATTTGGCTAGCAATAATAATCCCAATACCATTAATCGCAAAGAATAAACTAAATGCTTGCGGTGATGCCCCGTATATATTTTGCAACACAAACGGAGAGCCCGAAATATAAGCAAACATTGCTGCTGACACTAAGCCTTGTGACAAAGCATACCCCATAAATAAGCGATCTTTCAGCAAATTCCCATATGTCGCTAATGTTCCTGCTAAACCACCTGTTTCTCTCTCCTCAAGAGGCAATGTCTCACGCAATACAAAAATAGCGGATACTAACATAAATACACTTATCACTCCAAGAACGATAAAGACCCCGCGCCATGATGTAAACTGTAACAATTGTCCTCCAATAATTGGAGCCAAAATAGGCGCTGCTCCGTTTACTAACATAAGCAGTGAGAAAAACTTTGTCATCTCCGAACCTGAGTACATATCACGTACCATAGCACGTGATATAACAATACCTGCTGAGCCTGAGGCCCCTTGTAAGAAACGTAAAAGAACTAAACTCCAAATAGATGGTGCAACGGCACACAATAAAGAAGATGTAACATAGATAATAAGAGCAATAATAAGCGGTTTGCGCCGTCCATAAATATCACTAATTGAACCAACAAATAATTGTCCAACCGAAAGCCCTAGTAAGCAAGCTGTTAAAGTAAGCTGAGCAAGAGAAGCATTCGTTTGTAAATCATCCGTTAATTTTGGTAACGAGGGCAAGTACATATCAATGGACAATGGCCCAATTGCTGTGAGTGTCCCTAATACAAGAATCATCCATAACCTGTTTACTCTTACAGGTTTATATACATCGTGATTACTTTCATTCACTTACATCATTCACCCTTTCCATTATAAAATTCGAATCGTAACAATTATAGTTACATCTCTAAAGATACGTCAAGTATATCGTACTTTCCTTTGTAACTAAATGAAAAAACCCTTAACTGAATACCCACATTCAACGGAGACGGATCTTCTCTATCTATGATATGTAACTTCATTCAGATTCCTAATACTAGATTTAGAAGCCCTTCATCGTATTATAGTATCTCAGATAAACTCCACCTCAATATTTTTAATACATGATTTAATAACCCTGCTCCAAAGGCTAATGATTTCAATACTTCGATTTCTTCCACTAGGACAGTAATAAATACATAACAGTTACTTTCAATATCAAAATTGGTTATTATACTAGCAAATTCGTCCTTTCTTCGGATAGTTTGATAGTATCATTTTTCCAAGAAAACGAATTTTTTTTATGCATCTATTTTTGAATATGTATGAATTTTACAACACCCTCAAAATAAAAAGCTGACTGTATAAGTCAACTTTTTCTAGTTCTATGCTCGTCACTCAATCACTGTTCCTTTTTACTTCTATTTACATTCCACTTTACTAACAATTATATGAAACTACTCATATAAAATTATTTTAACAGTAATTTATTAGACTTTTATGATATTTGTTTGTTTTTTCCTCCTCCCTTGTTACAATAGTACTTTGGTTAATATGAAACTAACAAACTACTAAAAGGAGTATTATTAAGAAATGTTAAAAAAAGCTGCATCAATTATCTTAGCATCAAGCATACTTTTTATTCCTATAAAAGGGATGGCTGAAACTGTATCAACTTACAATACAGCAATTAAAACAAATGAAACTGTAAAAAAAGGATGGTTACAAAACAATAATAATTGGTATTTCTTAAATTCAAGCGGAGTCATGCAAACAGGATGGCTTTTTGATAGCGGGGCTTGGTATTATTTAAGCACTAGTGGCGCTATGAAAACAGGGTGGCTTTTTGATAACGGAGCTTGGTATTACCTAAACTCTAATGGCGCTATGAAAACAGGGTGGCTTTTTGATAACG
>NZ_KB895587.1:61867-79094 GCF_000374885.1 Bacillus sp. 105MF
CTAAACTCTAATGGCGCTATGAAAACAGGGTGGCTTTTTGATAACGGAGTTTGGTATTACCTAAACTCTAATGGCACCATGAAAACAGGATGGCTTCTCGACGGTAACCAGTGGTACTACCTAAATTCAAATGGGACGATGAAAACGGGTTGGCTACAAGAAGGGAGTACATGGTACTATTTACAGCTAAATGGTGTTATGCAAACTGGATTCGCTTCTATTGACGGAACAACGTATTATTTCAATAACAGCGGTACTTGGATTCCTGAAAATAATATTACTGCTACGTCATATATAAACCTTGATTTAACATATGCTTCAAATGTTACTGGTAAAGAAATTGATGCTGACATTAAAAAGTACCAACCAGATAGCCCATTAATTGGACATGGAAACGACTTTGTTGCAGCTCAAGCTCAGTATGGTGTTAACGCACTTTATTTAGCGGCACATGCTATTTTGGAATCCGGATATGGTAAATCTGAAATCGCATATCGCAAACATAATCTATTTGGTTTGCGCGCTTATGATCAGGATCCGTTTAAATATGCAAAATATTTACCAACTTTCGGTGATAGCATTGCCTATAATGCCAATTATGTAAGAGATAAATATTTAGAGAAAAATGGATCATATTACTATGGTCCAACATTGCAAGGTATGAATGTTATGTATTCAACAGATCAAGAATGGTCTACCAAAATCGCAAAAATTATGGAGCGTATTAAACCCTTCCAAAAGCAAGATTATTTATATGCAAAAAAATTACCTAAAAACCCAAATACCTTAAATGTTGACGCACTCTCAAATAATATCCCATATAAAACATATCCACAGGGAACGAAAGCAACTGCTAAACTAGCTGCCTTCTATTACGTTGTACCCTATTCATTTGATGGAGTAATTAAAAGTCAGTCTGTTACAGAAAACAACCAAGGTACATTAGCATTAGGAACATCAGTATTCGTTCATCGCGAAGATCCCAATGGATGGGTCGAATTCTCATTTACAATAAACGGAAATAAATACTGGATATTGAAAACTAAATTAAACATGTAAACAGCACAGCCCTTTTAGACGAAAACTAAAAGGGCTGTATTTATAAAAGCTAAGAGTACATTTAAAGAGGCCAGATTTTTGATATAGTACCTGCAATAGATATATTTCCTAGTACGAAAATTATTGGTTGTTATGCTCTCCCTGAGATATCCCTTTTGGCCAGTGAAGTGAAAAATGTATTTTTTAAGAACCAAAAAGAGGAAATATAAGGTGCTCGTTTTGTTCAATCAAACAAATTGGAATTTATCCAATTACTACTTTAATATACGGGTACACAAATTTCACAATGATGATTATTAACCATTTTGACTACATACCTTTCGATGATTGGTCTTGCTTCATCAAATTGATATCCTTGCCCAGATAATTCTGGAAAAATATCAACCCACGCTTTCTGAACTGCTTCTGCTGTATGATTAATTTTAAAAACAGCATATTTTCCTCCAACAATATTACCTTCTCTTACATAGTCATCAGTTACTGCATAGTCGTTTGAAACAACTATGCAGGTATCATAACGACAGTTTTCAAGTTTAGTAGTTTCAGGATTATCCTGAGCAATTCCAAGAATTATGGATTCGTCATTAAATAAATGGTTAGATTTTGCCCATTCTTTTAATTTTTCCATTGTTCGCACATTATCAATTCCATAAGGGCCAATCTCCCTTATGTAAGCAATCCGATATGCTGGAATCTTTTCAATCATAATATCCATGATTTGTTTGCCTCCTTTAAAGAATAAATAACTTGTTCATCACAAGATTACTACGATATAAAATAGAATACACAGCATTTTTTAAAATCGTTTACATATATTTAAAATATTTACATTTATCATTTTCTAATTCTACACTTAATAAAAAATCCTTTGTCATCACAATCGGTTCGCCCGTTTTAGGATCTGTAGGATGTTTAATTCCTAATTCATCTGCAATAACAAAATGAGAATATTCAGTTATATAAAAGTGATTTCGTTCCAAATCTGATAAAAATTCATGTTGTCTGCTCGTTTTAATCCCTTTCAAGCGTGTTGATCGACCTAACGAGGAAACATTTTGAATCTTCAACCAAGGCTGATAATCACCCCAATTCCTGACCCACGACCTTGCATAATCCACTTTTCAATTTCAGATGTTCTTTTTCTTTTCGACATAAAAACACCCCTTTAGATAATCGTATCTAAAGGGGGTAAAGCTTCGCATCTTTTTTAAAAACGTCGCGACTTTATTTCAAACCAACAATAAATGTAGCTTTAAAATAAAGATTGATCAAATTAATACTAATAGCCTTGATAAACAAGCAAAAAGAAAGAGCGTGTTTTGAAAAAAGATTAATCAAAACACACTCTAACGATATTAACCTCTTAAGAACAGTAAAAATTTAGTTACTCACTTTTTGTTTTTCTTGACATAAAAAGGGGCAATCCCTCAGCCAATTTTCCATGGCTTTTGGGACAGCCCCTCTAATCCTTTAACTGATAGAAAACCTGTTCAATTTTGCCTCAGTACCAAGCATGACAGTGTTAAGCTCATTCCCTCGGCTATCTTGTCCCCTTCTGAAATAGAGACTGCGTAAAAAATTCTTGCTGTTCACGCGAGCAATCACCTGACTGCGACTTCTCGGCAAATTGCAGCATTGCGCTAAGCCGCTAATCCAATCAGCGATTTCTTGATGTGGAAGTAACTCTTTGTCAATCATCATATCCACGATGTTGACCAACCGCTCATCATCCTCATCGCTAAAAATGTGTCTACCATTATGAAGCATGCCAGAAATAGCGATAAGAACCTCACGCAGCATTGCGACGCTGCTCTCCTCGCACTGCACCAGCTCGACAAAAACATCCGCACCGTGAGACGCGCTGTGAGCCCAGCCTCCTACTGAAAGGTAACCTCGCAGATCCTTCTCCTCTTTATAATAACGGAGCATTGCATGCATTAATTGCTCAATTTCCGCTTGATTGAAAAATGGATTCTGTCTGTGTTGTTGCACAATCAAAGCGATAGGCAAGGCAGAGAACGTCCTTGTAAAAACTGACTGATCATCCTCGCTGCCAATATTATAGAACAAATGATTCTCATCAGTCAGAACAGTTAAGAGGCTACGCAACTCCTCTCCACTGAACCTATTCTCTTCCTTAATCCACATATAAAACATCGGATAAATTAGGTTATCCCGTAATTCTGGCTGAGGATCGCCAATATATTGAAGTAACAAAGGTAAGAAATCTTGATGCTGCTCACCTTCGCGTAACTGATACTTATCCTTCTCAATTCTTTGCAAATCCAGCATCAATTTGGTCCTTGTATCGCTCATTTTCCCATCCCTCTCATCATTCGTTCTATTCGGTCGATTGTTTTTTCAAATACTCTTAAACCTACGTTGTTATATTTTAAAATTTTTTGCAATCTTATTTTTACTCCCGATTCATGAGCTGTAATTAACCTTTGACTCTGCTTTAAGTCATCAATAAGAATTATTTCCGATAATATCCAAAGTGAAATCATATAAATTATCATAGTGTAATAGTTCAATTGCTTTATCTCTTTTCATTTCAAGCCTTACTGCATATGTAGTTTCTCTATTTTTTCGAAATCTGTTCTGCGGCCAGCAACAATATAATTCGAATACTCAGTTAAATAAAAATAATTGCGTTCTAAATCCGACAGAAATTCATGCTGTCTGTTTGTTTTTATTCCTTTTAAACGAGTTGAACGACCCTTTGAAGATACATCTTGAATCTTTAACCAAGGTTTATAATCTACTCCAATACCGACCCCTCGACCTTGTTTAACCCACTGTTCAATCTCGGATGTTCTTTTTCTTTTCGACATAAAAACACCCCTTTAGATAATCATATCTAAAGGGGTAAAACGGTGCAACTTTATTTCAAATCTACAATAAATGTAGGTGTTAAAAAAGTTTAATCAAAACTTTGTGTGAAGTATTGTTTTTTCAGAAAAAAACAAGAGCTAAATTTTGAAAAAAGTTTGATAAAAATTTAGCTCTTTGGCATTTTACCCACATTCATTTTTTTAAAAAAGTTTGATCATTTTATTTAATATATCTTTTTTGTCCCGTAGATAAATCAGTTGTACTGAAGTATCCATTTCTTATATCTACTTTGCCTTCTAGGTCTAATTAATCTTTTATAAGAAGAAAACGTGGCAAATATGTAATTTTCCATATCTGAGCCACGTTTTTATCCTATTGCAGTTTTTACACGAATCGTTTCCGTACCCCTACTAAGGTACAGGGAGCTTAATGCCATAACGTTGCTATACAATTGTAAGTCAATGTAGTTGCTAGAGTATTATACAGTGGAAATTTACATGGAAATCATAGAGCTACAATCACAGGCTAAATAAGAAAAAAAAAGCTTCCTTATGAAGACTGTTTCATCCTTATGTATCCTGTGAGGATATCCATTATAAAACCCTAAAATCTTTCATACTTTCTCCAAGAATATAGTGTGAAAACCACATCAAATTCTGCTTCATAATAGCCACATTAATTCCTGGCTGGTCAGAACTATATGCCATTCCTTTAAATATAATTAATTCTGTATCAACTTCCATATCCCTTAATCCTTGATATAGCTCATATGCATTTGGAGTTGGAACTCTTGCATCCTTTTCGCCATGTTGGATTAAGGTGGGGGTACAGGCTGATTTAATATATGTCATTGGTGATGTTTTAGTATATATCTCTGGATCATTCCATGGGTTATTTCCTAAATATATCCTAATAAAGTAAGGTATATCTGTATTTACATAATGGGTACTCCAATTAGTAATTCCACCTCCAACTGAAATAGCTTTAAATCTACTACTAAATGTAGAACAGAAAGCTGATATATATCCCCCGTTGCTCCATCCCATAACCCCTACTCTATCTTTATCTGCAATCCCTTTGTCAACTAGTTTATCCACTCCAGATATAACATCATCGTAGTTAGCAATTCCCAGTTTTCTATAGTTTGCTTTTAAGAATTCATTACCATAACCAGAACTTCCCCTGTAGTTTGGTTCTAAAACTATAAAGCCTTTTTCGATAAACTGTTCAATAGGATATTTCTCATTAAAACAGTCTGAAAATATTGGAAAGGATGCCCAAGCCGGACCACCATGGATTACCACTAATAAGGGATATTTTTTATTTGCGTCAAACTCTACTGGGGTTGATAAAACACCCTCTATTTCAAGACCATCACTACTTTGCCATGAGATTATTTCCCTGTTACTTTTAAGCTTTCCTTTGAAAAAGCTATTTTCATTCGTTATTTTTTTATCGTCTAAATAGATTTCAAAGGTTTCATTTGTTATAGCCTTATTATAGGATATATGATTTCCATCCCTTGTTATAGAAGCATCCATTATAAAGCTATCTACTTTTTCACTTAACATTTCCACAGTGCCATCCTCAGATAGCAACCCAATAAGATAATTAGTTTTATTCTGCCATCTAATTAAAATTCCTTTAGCTGTCCACCGTAATGGAAT
Source organism: Bacillus sp. 105MF (assembly GCF_000374885.1). NCBI lineage: Bacteria > Bacillati > Bacillota > Bacilli > Caryophanales > Bacillaceae > Bacillus > Bacillus sp. 105MF. The sequence goes on from NZ_KB895587.1 coordinate 67,429, forward strand.
AACCGTACTATCAAAATCTGTTAAAGGTTGAATTAGCTCTCCATTATTAATATCATATATCTCTAATGTACTGTCTTGTATATGGTTCTTATAGTAATCCTTCTCCCTTATGCTTGCTGAGTAACATATTTTGCTGCCTTCAGGAGAAAAGCAAACGCTCCCTCCCAACAACTTATCTATATTCATCTTTTGTAACTCTCCAGCTTTAATATCTAGTATGTATAGATCTCCATTAATATACTCTCCCATATTTGGGCTTGGCGTAGCCATAAATACAACCTTTTTCCCATCATTTGAAATATCAAATTCTTGGATATGAAAATCCTTCCCATCAGTTAGTTGATAAACAACGCTATTTTCGTGTTCATCTTTATCCTTACCAGCACTATCAGAATTTTCCGGGTGTTCATATTTATCATTTTGTATCACTTTTTCTATTTCAATGTAATATAAACAATTATTCTGGTATTCCTTCCCTATATGATGGAAATTTCCATATAGTTCCTTACGTTTCTTTATCACCTCAGATTCTTTTGACTGTGCAACATAATAAAAACCCTTGCCAGTAGGCTCCCATTTGAATTTACTGATCCCTTCTTTCTCATCAGTAATTTGAACCCCACTATAACCATCTATTGACTTAACAAAGATCTGATTTTTCTTATTATCCCCGTCACCAACTGGGCTAAGGTATGCGATATCCCTAGAATCTGGAGACCATAATGGGTATGTACTATCTATATCCCTAGTTGTTAATGGGTAACTCTGCCCCTTATCTTTTTCATATATCCATACATGATTCCTATATTTATTGTCTTTCCAGTTAGCTGTCTTCTTGACAAATGCTACGTTTTTGCCATCATCACTTATGTTTGTACCTGATAAGGTTGGTAATGAAATAATCTCTTCTATACTTAGATATGTTTTTTCATTCATTTTCATTAATAAACCCCCTCGTAATGTCTAGTAATCTAATTTGTTCAATAAAACCTCTGCCCTATGCTGAACCCCTTTAGAACTGTGTTTAGCTTTCACCACTGTAATACCTTGACTTTCAATGCTTTTCAATGACTTACTTGTCCATGTTCCACTATCATTCACTAGATTTATAAGCAGTCGCTCATAAATAGTTTTCCATTCACGAGTTACAAGCGATGATAAAATCAACATCGACAAAGAGCGATTTTCCCGTTCAATTTCTATAATGTTGAATTGTTTTCCATTCCCCAAATATATTTGAGCAATTACATAACGTCGCCTAGTGACAAGCTCTATCTCTAAATGACTATATAGCTCTCTTTTGGGCATAGCACTCGTTGTATCGATATTAACTACATAAACATAGGATTCTTCAATTTCAATAATACGAATGCGCTGTGAATCTGCTGTATATTGAAACACTTGATTAATATAAATCATCCATATTTCACCTTCTTCAACTTGCTCTCATCAATTGACTGAATAACAATTGGCTGCTCTACATTTATTGGCTCTAACATATCTACTCGAATTATTTTCAGTGCAAGTAAATGATAAAATAGCGTCATACTACTTCCTAATGGCATATGTGTTTCTTTATCAAAGATATTTGTTATTTCTCTAATACTTTGGTTAGTATCTAATACCCTTTGTAACAATGACATCGCTAAATCTTCAATATGCTGCTGGCTCATATTTTGAAATGCATCATATTGTTGGATATCGTATTAGTCATGAATATAACTAATATTCCGTGCCATTTCTTTAGGGATTTCTAGCTCGGTTACAATGCCCCAATCAATTTGTCTCCGTTCCCAGTAAACCCGTTCTATTTCAAATTTCTCAATAACTCGCTCCTTAAAAAGCTCGTCCTTCATCTTGATTGTTCTTGCAAGTTCTACTAACCCTTCACCTTTATCTACTGTTAATAAAAAGTCCGTTGTCATCACAACTGGCTCATTTGTTTTTAGGTCTGTAGGATGTTTTAGACCTAATTCATCAGCAATGACAATTGTTTCTTCCAACGGCAATAAAGGAAATTGTTCTCGAATATCAACGACACAATCAGAATATTCAGTTAAATAAAAGTAGTTTCGTTCCAAGTCTGATAGAAATTCGTGTTGTCTGTTTGTTTTAAAACCTTTTAAACATGTAGACCGACCCTTTGAAGATACATCTTGAATCTTTAACCAAGGTTTATAATCTACTCCAATACCGTTCCCTCGACCTTGTTTAATCCACTGTTCAATCTCGGATGTTCTAGTTCTTTTCGACATAAAAACACCCCTTTAGATAATCATATCTAAAGGGGTAAAACGGTGCAACTTTATTTCAAATCTACAATAAAATTATGAACCTCCCAATCTCCTACTCAACAGTAACAGATTTAGCTAAGTTACGTGGCTTATCAACATCACACTCGCGGTGAAGCGCTGCGTAGTATGAAATCAGTTGTAATGGAATAACCGCTACAAGCGGTGCTAACGCTTCATGTACAGCTGGTAATACGAAGCTGTCACCTTCCATTTCTAAGCCTTTCATTGCGATGATACACGGGTTTGCTCCGCGTGCTACTACTTCTTTTACATTGCCGCGAATTCCAAGGTTTACGTGCTCTTGTGTAGCAAGCGCGATAACTGGTGTACCTTTTTCGATTAACGCGATTGTACCGTGTTTTAATTCTCCACCAGCAAATCCTTCTGCTTGGATGTAAGAGATTTCTTTTAGCTTTAACGCACCTTCTAAACCAACATAGAAATCTACGCTACGTCCGATGAAGAAACAGTTGCGAGTTGTCGCTAAAAATTGCTTTGCAAGTGCATCCATTTCTTCTTTTTGATTACAAAGTACTTCCATTGCATTGGCTACAAGACCTAATTCGTGTGTTAAGTCAAAATCAAGAACTTCACCTTTTGCTTTCGCAATGTCAGCTGCTAAGATTGAAAGCACTGCAAGTTGTGCTGTGTAAGCTTTCGTAGAAGCGACTGCAATTTCTGGTCCTGCATATAAAGGTAGTGTATAGTCCGCCTCACGAGAAAGCGTAGAACCTGGTACGTTTGTAATTGTCAATGCTTTATGACCCATTTCATTTGTTTGCACAAGTACTGCACGGCTATCTGCTGTTTCACCACTTTGTGAAATGTAAATGAAGAATGGTCTTTCTGTTAATAGTGGCATATTGTAAGAGAATTCACTTGCTACGTGTACTTCTACAGGTACTTTCGCAAATTTTTCGATGAATTGCTTTCCAACAAGACCAGCATGGTAACTTGTTCCACATGCAATAATATAAATACGATCGCTATCTAAAATTGCATTACGAATGTCTTCATCTAATTCAATTTCGCCATCTTCATTTTGATACTTTTGAATGATATTACGGATTACAAGTGGTTGCTCATCAATTTCTTTTAACATGAAATGAGGATATGTTCCTTTTTCAATATCACTTGCATCTAATTCCGCTGTAAACGGTGCACGCTCAATCGTTTCACCTTGTAAGTTTTTAATTGTAATGCTTTCTTGTGTTACGATCACCATTTCTTTATCCATTAACTCGATAAATTGATCTGTAACTTGTAACATTGCCATTGCATCGCTTGCAACAACATTAAAGTTGTCACCAACACCTACTAATAGCGGGCTTTTGTTTTTAGCAACATAAATCATGTTTGGATTTTCAGCATCAAGTAAGCCAATTGCATAAGAACCATGTAAAATGGATAACGTTTGACGGAATGCGTCTTCTACACTTAATCCTGTGTTGACTTGCTGTTCCATAAGCTGAACGATAATTTCTGTATCTGTTTCACTTACAAACGTCACATCTTGAAGATATTCTTTTTTCACTAATTCATAGTTTTCAATTACACCATTATGAACTAGTGTAAAGCGTTTTGACGTACTTTGATGCGGATGTGCATTTACTTTACTTGGAACACCATGTGTTGCCCAGCGTGTATGACCGATTCCCACGCTTGCAGCTACATTTTCATCCACGATTTCACGAAGTTTTGCAATACGGCCTTTTTCTTTGTATACAACAACACCGTTCTCTGCCTGTACTGCAATACCCGCTGAATCATATCCACGGTACTCTAGCTTCTCTAAGCCTTTTAATAAAATTTCTTTTGCATCTTGATCTCCAATAAATCCTACGATTCCACACATGTTTAGTCGCCGTTACAAATGCTTACATTGCTTTGCGAACATGTAACGACATAGTCCGATCCCATTATTTACATATAAAAAAACGGATTACATATTGCTAGCCCTGTAAGTCTGTAACGGCTTTCACCTTCCTCTCGATTGGGTTTCAGTCCGTATATACTTATACAGCCAGTATTCATCCGTTCTTTTTCCCTCATCACACTTTTATCTTTGTCCATTGAGTCACCTCAACGCTTTAAATAAAAGCTTTCGGTTGTGATGAACAACCGGGAGTCATCCGCCGAAATCTCGATAAAACTCCTCCTCGTCAACTACATAACTTGTAGCTCTGGCGCTTTCATAATTCATATATTAATTTTGAGAAAAAGAACAAGACCATCTTATAACAAACAGCATAAACCGTCAATGAAAATTTTTCATTGTCTATAAAACATATGAAAAAAGAGCACAAAACGTGCTCCTTTTTCATATGAAATTGGCGAATTATTCAGCGCCAACTTCAGCTTTCACAACTTCTACAATACGATGTACATATCCATCACAAAGTTCTTGTGTTGGTGCTTCTGCCATAACTCGAATAAGTGGCTCTGTTCCAGAAGGACGAACAAGGATACGTCCTTCTCCGTTCATTTCTTCTTCTACCACACGGATGATTTCTTTAATTTTCTCATTTTCTAATGCCAATTTCTTATCTGTTACACGAACGTTCACCAATAATTGTGGGAACTTTGTCATTTCACCTGCAAGCTCAGACAATGGTTTCTTCGTCATTTTCATAATGTTTACAAGCTGAAGTGCACTTAACATTCCATCTCCAGTTGTAATGTAATCAAGCAAGATAATATGACCAGATTGTTCACCACCAAGGTTATAACCGCCGCGTTTCATTTCTTCCATTACATAGCGATCACCAACTGCTGTTTTATCACTTGTAATACCGTTTGCTTCAAGTGCTTTGTAGAAACCTAAGTTACTCATAACTGTTGAAACAACTGTGTTATGTTTTAATTGACCAGTTTCTTTCATGTACTTCGCACAGATGTACATAATTTGATCCCCATCAACAACGTTTCCTTTTTCATCTACTGCAATTAAACGGTCTCCATCACCATCAAAGGCAAGTCCAATATCTGCACCTTTTTCTTTTACTAATTCTGCTAAACCTTCTGGATGTGTAGAACCAACACCGTCATTAATATTCATGCCGTTTGGTGAAGTACCCATTGTAGAGATATCAGCTTCTAAATCTGCAAATAAATATGGTGCTAAAGAAGATGTTGCACCATGCGCACAATCTAAAGCAATATGTAAACCTGAGAAATCTTCTTCTACAGTTTGTTTAATGTATTGTAAGTATTTTTGTCCACCTTCGAAGTAGTCATTCACTTGTCCAAGCTCTGTTCCTGCCGGACGTGGTAATTCATCTACTTCTTTATCTAATAAAGCTTCAATTTCAGCTTCTTGCTCATCAGTTAGTTTAAACCCATCTGAACCGAAGAATTTAATTCCATTATCTTGTACTGGGTTATGGGATGCTGAAATCATAACACCTGCTTGTGCATCTAATGCTTTTGTTAAGTAAGCAACCCCAGGAGTTGAAATAACGCCAAGGCGCATAACTTCTGCTCCAGTTGATAATAATCCTGCTACTAACGCACCTTCTAGCATATGACCAGATACACGTGTGTCACGACCAATAATCACTTTTGGACGATCTGTATCTTTTGTTAATACATACCCTCCAAAACGACCAATTTTAAACGCTAATTCAGGCGTTAATTCCTTATTCGCGACACCGCGCACACCATCTGTACCAAAATATTTACCCATTGCTATTCGCTCCTTTATTTTGCTCTTTTTGTTTTTCTGCTTCATTCTCTTTTTCAGATTCTTTGTTCTGTTCTTCTTTTGGTTTTTCTGTTGGTTTTTCTGTTGGTTTTTCTGTTGGTTTTTCTGTTTCATTCTCTTTATCTTTTTGTGAATCTGGTTGCTCCGGCTTACCTTGTACTTCTTGATCTGGTTTTTCTTTCTTTACAAGGGTTACCTTTACAGTTTTTTGTTTTGCTTCTATTGAAACATTACTAGGACCGCTAACCTGAATTGGAATATCATGCGTCCCAGAAGATATGTTTTGTAGATTAATTGATGCTGTTATTTGCGCCGCTGTTATTTTATCTACTATACTTGCTTCTCCTGAAATATCAACGCTTATCTTTCCACTTTGTGGAGAAAGTAGTTGTAAAGTGAATTCATCTGACAATCCATTTTTTTGTATAGAAATGCCATCTATTGTCTTATGCTTTACAGTTTTTTGTTTTTGCACTTCGACAGAAACCTTCACTTGACTGGGGCTTACATTGGTTACACCTTTCGGTAATAAAACAGAGGCATCGAATGTTGTAGATTCCGTAATTTTACTAAGATCTACTTCGACGCCCTCCAAGGACTTTATATTATCCAAAACATCTTTTGGGCCTGATATTGTCACTTCATTTGGTTCGATACCGATGTTTGTAACCGCTAACCCCTCTGGTAGACTTCCTCTTTTCACATAAGTTAGTGGCACAGTTTTTTCAATATTATTTGTCGCAGTTGGATTTGAAACTGGGATTGTAACATTTACTTTAGACGGTGTTGTTTGTAAGTCTAATTTCCGGCCCTCTTCATCATACAGTACAATTTCGGCTGTCTTTGTTACTGTTTTTGTTATCCCCTTCAAATCAACATACGCCCTGACAAGCGCGACTTTTGCTAGTTCCTCTTCTGTACCCATAACTTCAACAGTCCCTGGTTTGATAGTCGGTTTTTCAACCATACTTCCTTGCATTTGACTCTCATTTGAGTACTTTACTTCCACAGGAAATGACTTTTTTGCTTTCTTTTGAATCGTAACTTTAACTTTCGCCGGTTGAACTGTTGCTTTTAAATTGTTTTCCATCCCGGTATACTTTAAAGGAACATCGTATGTTCCTGTAGAATATCCACGTAAATCTAAAGATACTCCAAACTCACGTTGCGACCTTGCTGCAGTAATTACATTTTTTGGCCCTTCCAATTTTATTTTTATATACTTTGGAACACCACTTACAATATATTTATCTTCATCATAATTTACTGCTACTACAACGTTAGATACTGTCTCCGTTACATCACCTGTTGGAAAAAGTGATGCACTCGTATTCCCTGTCGTGTTTTTATCTGACAAATTCGTTGACATGTAAAGCATTAACGCCAATAGTAATGAAATTCCTTTTAAAAACCAGTGGTTCTCCATTAGCTTATCCATGACGCTTTCTCCTCCAATTCCAATTCCATAAAGATGAAGAAGTTGTCTTCACATTTCCACTAAACTCTGCTAAAAGCATCTCTTTTAACTGTTCGACTTTTAAGTCACGATGCAATTCTCCATTTTTGGTTAAAGAGATTTGGCCTGTTTCTTCTGATACAACCACTGTAATGCTATCAGTTACTTCACTAACTCCCATCGCAGCCCGGTGACGCGTTCCTAATTCTTTTGATATGAACGGGCTTTCCGATAATGGCAAATAACAAGCTGCTGCTTTAATCGTATTTCCTTGCATAATCACTGCTCCATCATGAAGCGGTGTATTAGGGATAAAGATATTAATAAGTAGTTCTGATGACACATTCGCATTTAAAGGAATCCCGGTTTCTACATAATCTCCCATTCCAGTTTCTCTAGATAATGTAATAAGCGCACCTATGCGTCGTTTCCCCATATATTCAGTTGCCTTTGCCACAGCATTCGCAACGATTTCATGCTCTTCTTCTTCCTGACCAATTCCACGGGAGAACAAACTTCCTCTTCCTAATTGTTCAAGCGCTCGTCTAAGCTCTGGTTGGAAAATAATAATTATTGCTAAAAATCCCCATGTTAAAGCTTGGTCCGTGAGCCACTGCAATGTATGCAACTCAAATAAATAACTTAATATACGAACGATAATAATAACTGTAATCCCTTTCAAAAGTTGAACAGCTTTTGTTCCTCGGATTACAAGAATTAGCTTATATATAACAAACCACACAACGGCGATATCTAATATCGTACTGAGATATTTCAAAAGGTTCATATCTCCAAAAGGCATGCTAACCCTTCCTCCTACTTATGAGCAATTTTATCCATATACTGAAATATTATTATTTTGCTCTATCTGTATGTATTTACAACAACTAGTTAATTATACCATACATGAAAGAAACGACAATTACAACGACACCCCCTTGGTGAAAATTGGTAAGATGTCGAACTTTTCTTGTAAAGCGGTATAATATAACTCATTATTATACTCTTTTTTTAAAATAAAAAAAAGCAGCATTTCAGCTGCTTTTCTTACATTTATTTTAGTTTTTCACCGAATAAAGAACCCATTAAAGCTACCGCTGTTGTTGCCGTTCTATTTTTCTCATCTAAAATCGGATTTACTTCAACAAACTCAGCAGATGTAATGATATCAGCCTCCGATAACATTTCCATCGCTAAATGACTTTCACGATATGATAATCCACCAGTTACAGGTGTTCCAACTCCTGGTGCATCATGTGGATCAAGTCCATCTAAATCTAATGATAAATGAACACCATCTGTATGAGATAAATATGCAATCGTTTCTTCCATAACGGCAGTCATTCCCATACGATCAATTTCATGCATTGTAAACACTTTAATTCCTTCATTACGAATGAATTCTTTTTCACCTTCATCTAACGCGCGCGCACCGATAATAACAACGTTTTCCTTTTTAACCTTTGGATACGCTTCATATAAATTAACGAGTGAAGGATGTCCATAACCTAAACTTGCTGCAAGTGACATACCATGAATGTTTCCAGATGGTGATGTCTCTTCCGTATTTAAATCCCCATGTGCATCGTACCAAATAACACCTAAATTTTTATAGTTCTTTGCCACCCCTGCAAGTGTCCCGATAGCAATACTATGGTCACCACCTAATACAAGTGGAAAACGACCTGTTTCTATAATATGATCAACCTTACTTGCTAATTCATCACAAACATGTGCAACTTGTGTAAGGTTTCTTAATTTTGTATTTTCATCTATTTCCTGTTCTCTTTCAATACATAGGTCTCCGATATCTTCTACGTCATACCCAATATTTTGAATTCTTTCAATTACTCCTGCATAACGAATTGCACTTGGTCCCATATCAACCCCACGACGCATTTGCCCTAAGTCCATTGGAACTCCAACGATTGAAATTTCTTTCTTCATAGATAGTCTCCCCCTTTTATGCCTTCACTAAATATTTTAAATCTTTTCTATAGTCTGACTCAACTCGACATTTTTTTGTATGTATATGCACCTTATTCACCCATATCTACGTAGAAACCAATATCCTAAAGCTATTTTATGTATAAAACGAAACGCCTCCCAGGAAACCTCATTACACATGTATTCATAAATAATTGAAAGTAAAAAAACGCCTCCTATATTAGAGACGTCTTTCTGATGCTATTTTCCATACAGATGCGATATTTCGTGCGGACATTTCAATATTTTCCTTTGCTGTTATATATGCTTCCTCTAATGTCATTGGACTTGATGTGGCAGCAAACACAGCATCTATTCCTTCTTTATAAACTGAAATGTGATTAGGGAGCACGGAACCCCCAATAGCTATAACGGGTATATGAAGCTTCTTTGCCCGTCTAGCAATTCCAACCGGAGCTTTTCCATAAGCTGTTTGTACATCTATCCTTCCTTCACCTGTAAGAACTAGATCCGCTTCTTTTATATGTTCATCAAAATTTGTATAATCTAATACAATTTCAATTCCTTTTCTTAATTCCCCTTGTAGTACAGCAGCAACAGCAGCGCCTAATCCCCCCGCAGCTCCTGCACCTGCAATCTCTTCCACATCAATATGTAAATATTTTTTTAATACATGGGCATAACGCTTTAAGTTATCATCTAACTGTGCAATCATTTCTGCACTTGCTCCCTTTTGTTTTGCAAATACAAAAGATGCTCCTTTTTGTCCTGTCAAAGGATTATCTACATCACACGCCGCTTCTAGTTTTACATGTGCTAAACGAGAATCCAACTTCGATAAATCTAAAGAATCAATAGAATGTAACTTTCCACCGACAGGTTCTATTACTCGTCCATCTTTCTCTAAAAATTTTACACCTAAGGCAGAGAGCATTCCGGCACCCCCATCGTTCGTAGCACTTCCTCCAAGACCTAAAATGATGTGCTGTACGCCTTTATCCAGTGCATCTAATATAAGCTCTCCCGTTCCTTTTGTTGTTGTAATAAGAGGGTTTCGCTTTTTAACTGAAACATGCTGTAATCCTGATGCTGCTGCCATTTCAATAAACGCTGTTCTTTTGTCTTGAGAAATGCCGTAAAATGCTTCTACACGCTCACCAAGTGGACCTGTTACATGAAGTGGAATAATCTTTCCTCCTGTAGCATCAACAAGGGACTGGACTGTACCTTCTCCTCCATCTCCAATCGGGACTTTTACATACTCAGCTTCAGGAAAAATTTTAGTAAATCCTTTTTCAATAGCCTTACATACCTCTATCGCTCGTAAGCTTTCTTTATATGAATCAGATGCAATAACAATTTTCAACACCGATCCCTCCATTCCCCTTATTCCAACACACTTCAATTCAAATGGTGTATTTCACTCTATCTTTCTATTGTAAACGAAATGAATGGAAACTCATCCTTATTAAGCAAGATAAACAAAAAACCTTACATCAAAAGATGTAAGGTTTTTTCTAATTTATAATGGAGCCTAGCGGGATCGAACCGCTGACCTCCTGCGTGCAAGGCAGGCGCTCTCCCAGCTGAGCTAAGGCCCCGAAGTAAAAAAGCGGAAGACGGGATTCGAACCCGCGACCCCAACCTTGGCAAGGTTGTATTCTACCACTGAACTACTTCCGCGAAAATGGTGAGCCATGAAGGACTCGAACCTTCGACCCTCTGATTAAAAGTCAGATGCTCTACCAACTGAGCTAATGGCTCGTAAATGGCTGGGCTAGCTGGATTCGAACCAGCGCATGACGGAGTCAAAGTCCGTTGCCTTACCGCTTGGCTATAGCCCATCAAAAAATATAATGTTTTTCGAGACGAAAATCATCATATCACAATAACCAATAAAAAACAACTGCTCAAAGGCAGAAGTTAAAATGGCGGTCCCGACCGGGGTCGAACCGGCGATCTCCTGCGTGACAGGCAGGCATGTTAACCACTACACCACGGGACCATTGGTTGCGGGGACAGGATTTGAACCTGCGACCTTCGGGTTATGAGCCCGACGAGCTACCGAACTGCTCCACCCCGCGACGATACTATTCATATGTTATATATGGTGGAGGATGACGGGATCGAACCGCCGACCCCCTGCTTGTAAGGCAGGTGCTCTCCCAGCTGAGCTAATCCTCCAAAAGTGGTGACCCGTACGGGATTCGAACCCGTGTTACCGCCGTGAAAGGGCGGTGTCTTAACCACTTGACCAACGGGCCAA
>NZ_KB895588.1:0-73352 GCF_000374885.1 Bacillus sp. 105MF
CACTGATTGTTATGTGCCTGTAGGAATGACAACAGGTACTCCGTCGATTGGTCGACCGATTGCGAATACAGAAGTATATGTGTTAGATTCTCACCTTCAGCCGGTGCCAGTGAGTGTGATTGGAGATCTCTATATCGGAGGAAAGAGCCTGGCTCGTGGCTATGCTAATCGTCCGGAACTCACAGAGGAAAAATTTATTCCGCATCCGTTTAAGTCAGGGGAACGTCTCTATTACACTGGGGACAAAGCAAGTTATCTTCCTGACGGTGATCTCCAGTTCCATGGTCGTATGGATGACCAAGTAAAAATTCGTGGTTTTCGGATTGAACTGGGAGAAGTTGAAGCAACTTTGCAGGCGCATTTGTCCGTAAAAGAAGCTGTTGTACTGGTAAGAGAGGATCATCCAGGAGACAAACGATTGGTAGCTTATGTAGTTGGTGAAGGAAGTGTAAATGAATGGTGGGAGCATCTGAAAACACATTTACCGAATTATATGGTTCCTGCACACTTTATTGAGGTAGACGCGATTCCGCTTACAACAAATGGGAAGGTTGATCGAAAGGCACTGAACAGCTTAACGATTCAAAAAGAAAGTACCTTTTCTACACCAATTATCCCACGGGATGAAATCGAGTATCAGCTGATTAGAATCTGGCAGGATGTGCTACAGATAGAAGATGTCCATGTAAACGATGATTTCTTCGATAGAGGGGGGCACTCTCTCCTGGTAATCAAATTGATTTCAAAGGTCAGAGAGAAATTTGGAAAAGAGATTAAGGTGTCCGCACTGATTGAGAACCCGACAGTGGAAGAAATCGCTTGTCTCATCCGTGACAATCATGGTATGGAAAAATCGTTATCGGTTCTGGTTCCATTACAAGAGTCAGAGAAAAGGCCTTTCTTCTGTGTTCATCCGTTTATGGGTAATGTATTCTGTTACATTCAGCTAGCAAGGTTACTCAAGGATCACTGCTCATTCTATGGTCTACAGAATCCTCTCGTAGAGAAAGAAGGAATGGACGGGTTGACTTTGTCGGAAGTAGTTCAACTCTACATCGAGGAGATGAAGCGAGTTCAGCCAGAGGGGCCGTATCGTCTGGGAGGATGGTCTCTGGGCGGTGCCATCGCCTATGAAATCGCAACTATACTACGGAACCAGGGAGAAGAAGTTGAGATGTTGGTACTCATGGATACCAAGGTACCTTCAGAACAGGATCACAAGACAGAGGATGATATGCTTTCTTATATATTGAAGCATTTCATCCATTTAGATCTAGTAGAGCAGGGAGAAGAACTCGTTCATCAACAGGACATGCTTGTTGATCAGTTGATCGTGGAAGGAGTGCTCCTGCCTGATGCGGATCTTACGAGTCTAAAGCAGATTATCAATGCCCACAGGAAGGGTCTAAATTTAATGGTAGAACATGTTTTAACGCCATATTTTGGGGAGGTCATCTACTTCAGTGCTGAAGAAGGTAGAGATTTATTCACGGATTGGAGGCCGTTATTACAGGGGAAAGTGAATAAGTATTCGGTGCCTGGGTCGCACGAAGAGATTGTCTTCTCCCCAGCAGTGGAAAAGATAGCCAAATGTCTCGTAAATGAATTAGAAGGGATAGAGGGAGCGTACCTTTCGTTAACCACAAAGTAGAGTGTCTAGAAAGATACAACTTTATGAACATAAATTTTCACTATCAAAGGTATTATTTGTGAATAGTGATGTGAATGCAAAAAAAGCCGCTTAATGACTGTACATCAAATTTGAGACATTACGAATATATCAATAGCAGCACTGTATAGGGTTCTGGTGCAATAGAGACATAGAAACATACATGGACAGTTCAATGACAGATTATGATGCAATTACCCTGAAGTTTCTGCACCAGAACCGAGTATCTTAATTATATTTCCAGGTGAGAATTGTATATTTACATTAATATGTAAATATACAATTCTTTTGATTTATATGTATTTCAAGGGTGTTACGTAATACATAAGATTTTACATCTCTAAAAAGGAAGTGATTTATAATACGAATTCACGCTGTAAAAATACCAAAGAATATTGATAATGATTTGTTTAATCAGTTTAGTAATTTGATTTCAAATGAGAAAAGAGAACGAATAAAGCGTTTAATAAAATTGGACGATGTTAATAGGATTTTGATAGGAGATTTGTTAGTCCGTGCTTTAATCTGTGAAAAATATAAAATTAATAATGACGAAATTAAATTTGTATATAATAAGCACAGAAAACCTTTTGTTAAAAATTTTTCTGATTTTCATTTTAATATTTCGCACTCAGGAGAATGGGTGGTTTGTATTACTGCTAATTCAAATGTTGGTATTGATATAGAAAAAATTTCAGAAATAGACGCTCTTAAATTAGCACAAGAATTCTTCTCAGAGGAAGAATTTCATGATTTATCTAATATAAATTCTGATGAACAAATTAGTTATTTTTTTGATCTTTGGACGTTAAAAGAAAGTTATATAAAAACTATTGGGAAGGGGCTTTATATCCCGTTAAATTCATTCTCCATAAAAAAAGAAGCTCAAAATTCAATTTCATACAAGAACATACCTCGAAATTTTCACTTTAGACAATATAATATTGAGCCTAATTATAAGATGTCTGCTTGTGCAACACTAGATGAGTTACCAAAGGAGATAATAATTAAAGATATTTATATAATTTGCCAGAATATAAACAAATTTTAATCGAAGGAGACAGTAATGACGAAGATTAAACTTTTTTGTTTGCCACATGCTGGGGGATCTGCGTTTAATTACTCAAAATGGAAAAAATACTTTAATCCATTTATTGAAGTAATCCCTATAGAGTTAGCCGGTAGGGGATATAGAATTGAAGAAAGCCTTTATCATAGTATTGAAGAGGCTGTAAATGATGTCTATAAAATTATTATTAAGCAGCTAAATAATTCACCATATATTCTATATGGACATAGCATGGGAAGTTTGATCGCCTATGAATTAGCCAGGAAAATACAAATTTCCAATGACGTATTACCTGAGTTTCTTGTTTTGTCTGGTAGAAATCATCCAAATAGCAAAATAAAAGATATCCGACACAATCTATCTAATGAACAATTTAAAAATGAAGTTATTGCTATGGGTGGTACACCATCCGAGGTGTTTCAATCAGAAGAATTAATGGGAATTTTTCTCCCCATTCTAAGAGCGGATTTTAAAATCGTAGAGACATATATACATAATAATAATATACAAGTATGTGACATTGATTTTCTGATCTTAAATGGAAAAAATGATGAATTAACTTCATATGAAGAGGTGAAAAAATGGGAGCAATACACAAATAAAATGTGTACATTCCACTCTTTTGAAGGTAAGCATTTCTTTCTACATGAAAACATCGAGGAAATAGCAAGCATAATTATAAGAAAGTTAGTTTCTCAAAGATCCTTAATGTATTTTTAGAATTTTCTAAATCGGTTTTAAGACTGGAAAAAATATCAAAGGTAAAAAAATCAGGTTCTAATACAAAAATCATTTGATAGAGACATAGAGATCTACATGGACAGTTCAATGACAGATTATGATGTAATTCAAAACAATTTATCATGTTTCGACAGAAGACTCCTTCTTCAAAAATGTGAAGGTGTGAAACAACAATTTTAGGTGAGAGATGAATGTTCTTAGGCGTGAGCCTATGCGTTTTTGAATACTGTAGTCAAAAACCACTTAGCATATAGGCTTGTCTTTTGTTGTTAGTAATCTAAGAGTAGTTTGGGTCTAACGATATTCTTTCTGTAAATTCCTACAAAAAGAATATCGTTTTTTTGCATTAATGTTATCCCATTTTATGATAATATCTTAACGCTTTTATGGTAATGTCCTTTATTTTAGCAACTTCTCCAATAGAAAATAAGTTTTTCACCCTAATCACTTCCTTTATATTTTTTCTAATATTACCGTTGACTCTCCTCTTAGAGGAGACATTATTATTATAATAAGATATTTACATACGAAATGAAAATTTACTTATATAAAAGGGAGTTTACAAAGATGGATAAAGTAATATACAGAAGTCTAGTTAAAGAAGATTATGAGTCTATTAAAAAATTGATTGGCGAAGCATTTGGCTTCAATGAAGGCAAAACTTAATGTATTTTATACTGTTATTATTTTTAAATAATAGTAAAAACCGTATCCCTCATTTGTGATACGGTTTTCCGCTTTATACCTTTATGGTTAGGTTGAACTTCTATTTTCTTAATTATCGCTCTCAGTAAAGGTTTGAAACTACTCAGCATTGAAATGCCGAGATTCCTACGAACGCCAGTGTAATCACTAGTTATTGTACGTAATTAATGCTGTAGAAAAAAAGGAGAAAACAACATGGAATGGGTTTATGAATTATTTCAGCAATATGGCTACTATGTAGTACTTGTTGGAACATTGTTAGAATATATTGCATTTCCGTTTCCGGGGGAGCCGACGTTAGTGTATGCGGGTTATTTGGCACATAAAGGAGATTTAGAATTACCGCTTTTAATTATTTTATCATTTATTGGTACAAGCGCTGGGATGACAATTCAGTACTTTTTAGGCAATAAACTTGGTATGCCTTTTGTACAGAAATATGGAAAATATGTATTTTTAACACAAAGAAAAATTGATTTAACGAGAATGTGGTTTGATAAATATGGATATTTCCTTATCTTTATTGGATTTTTCGTCCCAGGTGTACGTCATTTTACTGGTTACTTTGCAGGGATTATTAATTTACCCCTCCGTCGTTTTGCCATAACGATCTACTCTGGTGCTCTATTTTGGGTATCTTTCTTTTTAATCGGTGGCTATTGGTTAGGAGGAAACTTACATGATATATTTGAAGTGCTTGGACAGCACATTGGGAAAATTATCTTCGGAGCGATAATCATTGTAGCCATTACGTTAGGTATTCATTTTCGAAAAAAATTAGAGAGTGTATTTGTAAAAAGTATTGGCTATTAAAATAAAGTAGTAGACTGAAAAGGTGTTTTCTAATCATGAAAGCACCTTTTTATTATCAAAACCAAACCTCACAAACGGGTCTTTTTTCATTTTGACAAATTACTTACATTATCCTAGAACCGGGAAAAGATATATTTTATATAAAAAATCAATTATGAATATCCATACAAATAATTGAAAGAAAAAGAATTGTATTAAATAATCTAAGTATAATTTAGGTAAATTCTGCTACTAGGAGGCTAATAATGAAAGGGTTAAAGAAAATATTTCCATTCTTTTTTCAAAACAAAAGGAAAGATACAGATAAAGAAAAAACGAATTATAAAGAGACGGCAACAAAAACACTTAACTATTTTATTGAATTAGAGCATTTCAATTTCATGAATTGCGATAAAGAGTCTATAACTATGCATTCATTTAATAGTTTTTTTCACAAAGAACCTAATATTCATATACCAGATTTTATCAATCCTAATGGAACTCCACATCAGGATATGCAAATATTCCTTCAAAAAAAAGGAAATAGCGCAAAAGGAAAATATCTTGCAGATAATAATGCGTCATTATTTTATTTACCAGTAGTAAAAAATGAAGTATTAAGGTATTTCTCGAATGAATCTAAGCAAA
Source organism: Bacillus sp. 105MF (assembly GCF_000374885.1). Taxonomy (NCBI): domain Bacteria; kingdom Bacillati; phylum Bacillota; class Bacilli; order Caryophanales; family Bacillaceae; genus Bacillus; species Bacillus sp. 105MF. The sequence continues at coordinate 5,625 of NZ_KB895588.1, forward strand.
AAGCGAGTTTTACTGATTTCCAAAAGGACCCGAATAGTTTTTTGATCCATATTCAACTAAATCAGATGCTTAAGCTAATCCCTGATACCTCGCTCGAATCTAGTGTGGTGGTTAGTCCGATTGTGAAGTACTTTCTACGTACAGGGAAGAGTCTAAAGGAGCTAGAATCAGATTTAATCAATACGATATCATCTGTAATTGAAAGTGATAATTATGGAAAAAAAGACAAAACGCTTGAATTTAGTGGGTTAAAAGAACAAGATTCTTTAGAAAAAGATATCAATTATATACATATCAGATTTAAAAATTGGGAAGAGCTGACCCGGAATATTCAAAGCATATTGCAATCATATATTTCAAAGAGACATTTCGATAAAGATGGTGTATTTCGGTTTTGCAGTGAAAAAGAATATGAAAAATATGTCCGTCTAACATATAAAGAACATGTAGGCGTAAACAGTTTTTATATAAATGATTTAGAAAAAGTAAAATATGAAATTAAAGATAGCTCTGTTGGTAAAGCTTTAGAAACCTATTTATCTTTAAGTAACTGGGAAGCATTAAAAAACTCAGGTGAGAGGGTGGATTTATTTAAGAATGAAAGTATAAGTGAAATGAAGAGCATATTACGAAAAATACCAATTACGAGATGGCCCTCGGAATTTCCATTAGGACTCATGCAGCAGGTTGCTTTAAATCTTATTATTGCAAAATCAAAAGAAGATAATGGCTTTATTTTTTCTGTTAATGGGCCACCGGGAACAGGTAAAACGACGTTGTTAAAAGACGTATTTGCGAATATTTTATTTGAAAAAGTAAAGTTTCTAAAAGAGGCCACAGATGTATTCTCAAAAGTGCAATTTGCGGAGGGACAAGAAGATTATTATTATTCCTTTCACCCTAAACTTAAGGAGTATCGTATTTTAGTAACATCTAATAATAATTCTGCAGTTGAAAATATAAGTGTGGATTTACCAAAAGATAAAGATTTACTGAAAAACGGTTATCAATTCTTGGGATTCGACAAAGAGAAAAAATGCTGGGGGAAAATTTCTGCGGCAATGGGGAAAACTGCAAATATAAAGGAATACTTCACTACAATTACAGAGGATTTACAGCGTGTTGGCGATTTAGAGCATGAAAACGTATATTCATTTAAACAATTAGAACAAAATGTGCTAAAAAAGATAGCTACGGTAAAAGAGAATGATGTCTTTCATAATGTTAATGAAAAGAAGTGGCAAACATCAGAGGAACAATTTGTGAATATCGACGGTGAAAACAAAAATGAGCGGATGAATTGCGAGCGGAGTAAACTTTTTGCAAAGTTAATGAGTGAATATAATGCTTTTTTAATTGCAAATCAAGGCAGGATTGAAAAGAACTTATCTTTAGCAAAAACCTATTTTTTAGGCGGTAAAGAAAAAGGAAATCTTGATTCTCAAATTAACGAAGCCCAAAGAGACAATTTCATTCAAGCTATGTTTGATACTGTATTTTTACTCACTCCAATTATCTCATCAACATTTGCTTCCATTGCAAGGTTTTTAAAAGATTTAAAGACGGAGGATATAGGTTGGTTGTTTATTGATGAAGCAGGCCAAGCTACTCCCCAATCTGCAATAGGTGCGATTTGGCGCTCTAGGAATGTTGTTGTTGTAGGAGATCCCTTGCAAATTCCTCCTGTCGTTACATTAAGTGATGACCAACTTAAACTAATTGCAAATGACAGTGCTGGAATAAATGAGCAATATAATTTCTATTATCGTTTAACTAGAAATGAAGTCAGTGTTCAAGAGTTTGCTGATCTTAATAATAGATATGGAGGCGAGATGATTGACTCGAATCAGAATAAAACATGGTTAGGGTCACCTCTGCGTGTTCATAGAAGATGTGAAAATCCAATGTTTTCAATATGTAATGAAACAACGTATCAAGGTAAAATGTTCTACGGATTAACGGATACTAAAAGTAAAGAAAGTAAGCCTCAATATGTTAGCCAATGGTTAGATATAGGTGGGAAAACATATGGGTCAGGAAATCACTTTATTCCCGAACAAGGTGAAAAAGCAATTGAGATTGCAAAAAAATTCTCGCAAGATAACCCAGATAAATCTTGCTATATTATTTCACCTTTTGTAAGTGTTGTTCAAAAATTAAAGCAACTAAAACAACAAAAACTACCTGGGAAAGAGTATGAAAATATTGAAATTGGGACTGTGCACACTTTTCAAGGGAAAGAGGCACCAATGGTTATTTTTGTATTAGGAGTAGATAATCAAAAACAAGGTCCACTAAAATGGGCTTCTAGTACGCCAAATTTACTCAATGTTGCAGCAAGTAGAGCAAAAGAGGTATTCGTAGTGATTGGGAATGCAGAAAGTTGGGGGAAACAAGAGTATTTTGACATTGCTTATCGATATTTAGCAAAAGAATTAGCTGAAATAAAATGAAATAGACAACCTTATGAATTTTTAGAAATAGGAGCTATAATGGTAAATTTACAGCTCTTTTTTGTTTTTGATTTAGAGACAGATTTTAAAAAATTAATTACTTATTCAAATATATTTTTCCTGTTTTCTTAGTTTATAGAAGAAAAATATATATCCTTATACTAGCGATATTGTATTTTTCAGAAAGGGGATGAATGATTTGGAGGTGTTGTATTCCGCTGCTTCTCCTAAAACGAAAAGCGAAGATCTACCATTTGATATTTCCTGGCTTACAGATTGGTTCGTATCTTTATTTAAGGGAACCGGGGATTATATTGATGGTACAGTTCATGCAAGTGTACCTTCAATTTTCGATTATATTTTTGTTTTACTCTCTATCGTTATATTAATTTCGCTTTTAGTTTTTGGGGCTTCCTTATGGTTTAAGCACATTAAATGGAAGAAAAGATCTATCTATTTTGGTGTAGGTTCCATACTATTGATTTGGATTATACCAGTATTGGTATTAACGACACACTCTTTTAATTTTCAAAGCTTTATGTCTAATATGGTTGGATTGAAATCTTTTCGTACTACCAAGGCTATTCTTTCTGGAATAGAAGCGATGCATATGATAAAAAAGAGAAAATTATTTTACAAGACAAGTCTGTTCAAAATCAGAAAGAGTTTATTCCTCAAGTGTTTGGACTTATAGCATAAAATACGAGAACCTACTACCATCCATGTTCTTCTTCATATATCTGCACCAGAACCCGAAAAAGTGCATAAAGAAAAAAGAGAGTAAAACGTAATTTCCCTTAACAAAGTAATGTGCTGAATTCATTTTCTCAACACACAATATAGATAGATATGGTAAAATGGTAATTGGACGGGAGTCTAGCACTTATATTAATAAAATTCAAGTGGTTATCAAGTCAGAAAAAGGCACATTATAGGTGTCTTTTTTATTTTTTCAGATTTCTTCATTAGCAAAATAGTAAAATCTCATTCTCCCATCAAAAAAATACAATTATCATAGATAATTTCACGTACCATATTAAATTAATAAAATAAATTTCAGACATAGGAGAAATCTAACAGTCCTTAACAAATTTTGAAGTAGGTACGGTGGTGTTACGTTCTGATGTGAAGAGGTTAGATATAGGAGAGAAGGAAACTTAGAAATGATTGATTTATTAGATTTTATTTTGTTTTCTCACGATGAAGCATTTCAAACTATCGAACAATTATGGAATACAAAAACGCAACAAATCTTAAGTGATGACATTGAAATACATTTTTCAGAAATACCAAAACTTGTAAAATAATGACATGAAGAAAAAGTGAATCCGTGGGAAAATGCGTTTGTTCGTTGGATGTTATTACTGCCAGCACATGAAGACGAACATTTAACTCAAACATTGGAGGAGATTACGATGAATCAAGATCCAATTTTAAAGAAGGCAATGAATAAATGGGAGAATATAAGCCATGATTCTACATTCCGAACAGCGTATGAAGTTCGTGAGAAAGTACTTCTAGATGAACAAGCTAAAATAGCGCATGCTTGTGAAGAAGGTTTAGAGGAGGGGCTAGAAAAGGGCTTAGAAAAAGGGAGTGAACAAGGAAAAATACAATTAATTCGTGGTATGCATAAGAATGATATGCCGTTAGAAGACATTGCAAAATTCACTGGTCTAAATATTGAAGAAATTCACAAATTGTTATTATAATACATGGAATTATAAAAGTCTTTTATCCTTAAAGGTGAAAGTAAAAATTAGAAGGGGATATGCAACAGTTACACATATGAAAAAAATAATGAGGCAAGTAAACGTACTGAGCTAACGGGTGTGATTAAATTATAAGGTCAACCGGATTTTCTAGTTGACCTTTTTTATTTTGCTGGGCCAATAATAGTAGTAGCCTAGGGTATCCAAACTTCAATTTTATGCTGGATTAGTTATTCAGTTATATATGGTTTAGTTGCCAAAGTTTTTGTGAAAAGCTCTGGTAATCATAGCCGCTGCTTCCTGGTGGGTCATATTTCTTTTCGCATAATATCTTACCGCGCCATCTCGATATTTCGTCACTTCGGGACCATATAACTCTAAAGTAACTACCGTTTTGACCGCTTGTTCAGCCCATGGAGCTACTTTATCTTTTAGCTTAGCATTTTCATCTTTTAAGCCAGGACTGAGTATCTTCATCATCCTGGAAACATAGGATCTTTAATCGCATACTCTTTTGGTGGTTCTACTCCCATTAAATTTCGTATAAAATAGTCCCATCGTCGACGTATAAAGTAAACATCTACAGAAATCCCATGCTGCCGATTAGGGAGAATCAGTAGGTCAAAGTCTTTGTTTTCTTTAATCAAAGCATTTACCATTCGCATGGTTAAAGCAGGATGGACATTATCATCCAGGTCTCCTGTTACCAAAAGTAACTTTCCATTTAGGTTCTTAACCAATCTAGTATTATCTTGTTCACGGTATAGTTCTGAATTGAAAAGTCCTTGAAATCGTTCTCCCCAAGCTGCTAAGTATAAGCGTTGATCATGGTTCCCGCACCCAGATACTGCTACCTTATACACATCCGGATAAGTCAGTATAGCTCGAGCGGCTGCATATCCACCTCCAGATTCGCCGTAAATACCTACTTTTTCTGAATCTAAAAAAGGATACTGTTCCGCAAGTTGCTTAATAGCTACTACATGATCTTCAATTCCTGCAGACCATTCCAGATTCCCATCAGAAAAATCATGAAAGCCCTTTGACCTGTAAGGTGTGCCTCTTCCATCCATTAGAATAACGGCGAAGCCAAGCTGTGCAAAAGATTGGGCACCGCCGACTAGATCAATCGGTTGTTCTACTGAATACTCCCCTCCCCAAATGAATTCTTTTGGCGTGTGGAGTAGTTGAGGACCACCGTAGATATAATCCAAGATGGGATACTTACACTCTGTGTTTGTGCTTGCAGGAGGAATCAATACTCCGTACAAATCAGTCATCCCATCGGCAGCCTTGACAGTAAAACGTTCTGGTATTTGATATCCATTTGATAAGAGAAGTTCAATATCAGCTTGTTCCAGTTCACAAACTAATTTTCCATCGGTTGAACACAATACAGATTTAGGTGGTATATCTACACGTGAAAAAGTATCTACAAAAAAACAATAATCAGGAGAAATAAACACGTCATGCTCAGCATCCTCAGGTGTAAGGAGCACTAAGTCTGATCCATCTAGCCGAACTCGATAAAGATGCTGAAAATAAGGATCCCGTCCCGGCTCTCGGCCGCTAGCAGTAAAATACACCCAACTTTTTTGTTCATCAACACCAATTAATCGACGGACTGTCCAGGATCCAGAGGTAATTCTGTTTTTAAGTCTTCCTGTACGACTATCATAAAGATAAAGGTGTGACCATCCGTCACGCTCGGAATGCCAAATAAAAGTGTTATCATGGCATAACCATTGGACATTTATACCTTTTCCACTTTTGATGTTGTAGAGATCTGTAAATAGGAAAGTCTCACTTTTCTCCTCTAACAAAGTTTGAATTTCACCAGTTTTTGCATTAGCGACAACAAATTGCATAGATCGATAGTCACGAGACATTTTTGTGAAATAAACAAAGTCGCTGTCGTTTGTCCAAAAAGCTGTTTGACAACTAGGACTGAGCGGTGATACTAATCCCGTAATCATAGGTTCTGTATCCAATTGAATCATCAATTGCTGTTCAATATCGCAAATTACAAATTGGGCTAATGGAAGGTGTTTATCTCCGACTAGTGGATAACGATACGAATGGATAACAGGCGGCTTTGCTTCTTCAGGAGGAACTGACTGTAGAAGAGACATTTTTCGTACCTTGCGTTGATCAAGCCGGTGCGTCAAGATTTGTTTGGAATCCGGTGACCAGAGTGCTGCTGGTGGAATTTTAGGATTATATAATCGTTTAACGACAGCGGAAATTTCTGATTCCGGTTGAATACCATAATCATAGTATCGCGTACCATCATGAGTTAGTTGGATGATTTTCCCTGTTTCTAAAGAACGTACAAATAAATTATATCCTTTGATAAACGCAGACCAGCGCCCGTCAGGGGATCGAAGTTCATGCGCAGGTACTTTTTTAGTCCTGATTTGTTTGCACTGGTATTTAGCTAAATCGTAAATCCACGTGGATTCATCTACTTCAAATTGAATTGCTTTCTCTTCATTGATATAAGTAAAGGAATTGAAGGGAAGGTTATCTGGGTCGACCTGACGGTTAATTATATTTGAGAGAGACTCTGCAAGCCTAGCATGATCGAAAGCGGATTCTTTAGTGTTTAATCGTGGATTAACTAATACAAATTGTTTGCCGCGTTCACTTTCTTTTTGTATATCTCTTTGATACCAAAAACGGCTTCCTTTATCTAACCAATTAGGAAAAACCTTACCGTTACATACATCTTTTACAGTATTCCAAGAAAGCAGACGCTCTGCTTTCTCATACTGTTCATAGGTTACTGATAATGACATATCTATCACTCCTTTAACTATTTAAAACATCCACTCTAGTACACTAGAAACATAGAAACATTCATTTTTCACATTCGAGGATTTGATTATGATACGAATCTAAACATCTTAGGGGTAAATTCTTTTTGCACTGAGCAGATTTTACACGTGCTGGTTCACCTACTTTTTTAATCAAATGCATAACTGGAAGCCACTTAACATACAAGTATCATGATGTTCAAGTTTTCTAGATTTATTCGGTAGTTAGCTTTTTTAGTTTGCATTTCTTTATAAGTTTTTTCAGTTGCCTTTCGTTTAAGATAACTCCACCTTACAATGTTAATCTTTCCCTTAACTGTCATTTATCTTACAATGATCTTACAAAAGGGAAATGTTAGTTTTAAGCAAGATTTTAACTAGTAGAAACGGGGGAGAAGATGGTGAGAACTATTTTAATCGTTGATGATGAGCCTGAAATCATAGAGATACTAAGACTTTTTTTGGAAATGGAAGGCTTTTCGATACTGGAAGCGCGTGATGGTAAATCAGCTTTAAATTTTATACAGAAATTTAAAATTGATCTAGCTATTATTGACATTATGATGCCGAATATTAATGGGTACGAATTGATTAAAATAGTTCGGAAAGAATATAAAATGCCTATTATTATTCTTTCTGCCAAAAATCAAGAAATGGATAAAATTATGGGACTAGGGCTAGGAGCAGATGATTTTATATCGAAACCATTCAGCTTGTTGGAGGTATTAGCGCGAATCCAAGCTCAACTTCGAAGAACATATGATTTTAATACTGACTCACTTAATCAAGAGGGTTCTCAAACATGTATTGATGACCTAGTGTTGGATCACCACTCTTGTATTCTTGACAAGCGGGGACACGAAATTAAACTTAGCGCCCTTGAGTATAAATTATTGAAGTTATTTATGGGGGAGCCAGGTCGTATTTTTACGAAAAAACAAATCTTTGAGAACGTGTGGTCCGATCATTATTATTCGGATGACAATACTATTATGGTTCAAATCAGTAGATTGAGAGAAAAAATTGAAGATCATCCGAGAAATCCAGTTTATTTAAAAACTATACGAGGCTTAGGTTATCGATTTGCTAAAAAGGAAGAATTGAATGAGCGATAAAAATAAGATATTTAACACCTTAATTAAAACTTATGTTTTCTTCTCGTTGACCGTTGGAATTACTGTCGTTATCTTGCTGGTCATTTTAAATTTTCAAATGATACAGAAGTTCGATAATACTATGTTGTCTAATTTAAAAGCGACTGAAATCGTACGACAGAACTATGCAGACATCCCCTCTGAGGCAATTGAGTCATTTGATGGTTGGGTAGAAATTCTCGATGAAAATCTGCAAGTTATTTATGTTAAAGGAAAAAAACAAGATAAATCGTCCGCCTATACGGAAAAAGAATTAAACACCCTTTTTTACGACCAAGAGGAGAATCCGTACTACTCTTCTCTAGCACCATTTAAAACGAAAGACGGGAAAACAGCTTATTGTCTCGTTAAGATTCCAAAAACATATGTAAAGAAAGAGTTCTCGATAACAAGTGCAGCCAAAGACCATATTACAGCTTTTACAAAATTGCTACTTCAAACCTTTGTCCTTTTTCTCCTTTTATTCGGGCTTAATGTATATATATATAGCCGCTGGATGGCTATGAAAATAACAAATCCTTTACGTTCAATTGCTGATGGAATTAGAAACATCACAAATGGCTATTACTACAAAAGGCTTCGTTTTAAATCCAACTATGAATTAATGCAAATACAGAATGACTTTAACCTAATGGCTGAAAAACTAGAAAAAACAGAAATTGAGAAAAAACAATTAGAAAAAAGCAAGCAGCGCATGCTTGTCCATATCTCTCACGATTTAAAAACTCCTATTACAACTATTCAGAGCTATGTTGAAGCACTACAATTGGGTCTTATTAAGGAGGAAGCGAGGAAACAGCAAGCTTTACATACCATACATACAAAAGCACGACTCGTTACAGAATTAATTGAGGATGTCTTTGAGTTGTCTAAACTTGAAAGCCCTGACTATCCATTTCCAACTGACACATTGGATATTTGTGAATTTATTCGTGAAATAGCTGCAGAATATTATAGCCTGTTTGAAGAAAAACAATTTAACTTTCAATTTGAAATCCCTTTTCAGAAAATATACGTTTTGTTTAACTATACATTGTTATATCGTGCCGTTTCTAACGTACTGTCCAACGCCCTAAAATACAACCCAGAAGGAACAAACATTCTTATTTCACTAATTGAAGATACTCAAAAGATACATATCAATATCATCGATGATGGCATCGGCATTCCTTATGCGGTAAAAGAAAAAGTATTTGAAGCATTTTTTAGGGGAGATCAATCAAGAAAAAGCGACGGGGGAACAGGTCTTGGTTTAACCATTTCAAAACATATTGTGGAGAAACACGGAGGCCAAATTTATTTACATACAGACGAAGGGAAAACGAGATTTCAAATCACCCTTCCTAAGACTGGTTACAATAAGACTCTATTGCAAAAATAATGAAGTTCTTTTTAACTAAAATCTGAAAGCTTATCACCCAACTAATAATTTCACGATTAAAAGGCATCCATGATGGTGGAAAGATACAAGATGCGTTCTCCAAATGTCAAGTATGTCACATCAGTAAACCATTTTCATTGGGAGCTGATACTTTAAATTGTCGTTCTAAGAGATGTGGTACTACCACAAATTCAGCACCATTGCTATACTTCTTTTTCTCTCGACGTACCCGTGATAGTAAATTGTAATGTTTCATAATACATAATAGGGATCACTATACATACCCATCAAGCTAATATTTTGAAGTGTCCCCAAAACGAAAATTTTATTATTTTACAGTTATTTATGAGAATTCAACTCATTTTCTTCGTTTTGGGGTATTTGCTTTTCTTAACTTGATGGCGATGGTCCAATAGGATGCTTTTTATCATTTGATTATTAGCCCGCATCAATGGGGGTTTACGGATAGTTCATACATAACCTCTTTGCTTTAGCTGAATTTTGAAGTGGGAGTGTTACTGTCCGTCGATGCGGGATAAATTAACAAGTAAATGATAAGGAGAGCTGATAAGAATGATGTATTTATTAGCAATTCTTTTTCCACCACTTGCGGTTCTACTTTGCGAAAAACCGTTTCAAGCAATTATAAACTTCTTTTTGACATTGATTGTTTGGGTACCAGGAGTTATCCATGCGATTCTTGTGGTGAATGATAAAAAAGCAGATAGGCGTTTTGAAAAACAAATTAGAGCATATGACAAAATCAATAATAGAAATAAAGATTAAGTGGTATGTCTAAAAGCTCATATTACAAAGTCTTATTTTTTGAAGGAAGCCGACTTTTATTTAAAAAAGTCGGCTTTTGTGTTACATATCAAATTCAATTGTTTTTTCTTCACCAATTGTTACAGAGTCTTTATTTTGTGGTGCTTTAAATACTAATTTTAAATGATTAATTTTTTCGGGATCACCATCGAGAAGGAAGACTACACTGCCTTCTTATTTTTCTTTGCCAGTAAATTCACCACCAATTTGCTGACTTAATAACGGATGAGCTTCTTTTTGTTCACCATCATTTGTTATAATTGTATCTTTGTTTGGAAAAAAGGAATTTGTATCATCTGCTTTGTTTTCTGCTAGCATATAAATTGTAACAATCGTTCCTTATATTAAGTATAACAAATGAGAATAGGTTATTTGCAGAATTTTATATCTAAAGGTCTTTTTGCTGGGGAGTCATGCTTTATATGTTCTTGTTAAACTCTTTTAAGTTGTAGCATGAGAAAAAAGAATCTGTTACAGATTCTTTTTTTCTTTTATACATATTGGATTAGGAGAGTATGTTAAATCCTTGAAGGGAGCAAGGATTTAACGGTAATAGTAACCGTGGTATTAATGTAACATAGTTGACTCATATAGTTAATTGATAATGTTTGTATTGAATATTACCAATGTTTAGTATAGATACTTACTACTATAAGTATAGTGGTAAGTGATTTTTAGGATTGTTTCTTAAAAAGTGTACGATGAAAATTGTTTTTATAGAAGGCATATAACTGAGTCATGATAGGGCGTTATATAACATTTTATATCCTGATTGAATATTTAATTTATCCCTCTATTCGCGGGTAGTAAGCTCCCCACTGATTAAAGTTTCACTTTAGCGTTCGATAAAGTATTAAATCGAACTGGCAAAACACACACCTATTTTAATCGATTCTTACTATATTCATATTGTCGGAATCGATCAAGTATATGGACAAGTTGGAGGGGAGATTGAAGTATTTCTCTAAGTATTTAAATGTGATATTACAAAAGGAGGAGATGAATAATGGGCAAACATATTATTGATATTTCTAAGTGGAATGGTAATATCGATTGGGATGTGGTAGCACCTCAGATTGATCTTGCAATATGCCGTGTGCAGTATGGTTCGAGAACAGTTGATGAGCGGTATACAAGCTATGTAACGAATCTGGAACAACGTGGTATTTCACATGCAGCATATGCTTATGGTTGTTATGTTTCTGTTAAAGATGCAATTGTAGAAGCAAAAGATTTTATGGCAAGAGTAAGTGCTAACGCTAAATTTCTTGTTCTTGATGTTGAAGATGATACGTTAAAAAGTTGTGGTCCTGATCAGTTAGCTGAAGCATCCCAAGCGTTTATTGATACTTGTAAAGCTGCGGGTTGGAAAGTTGGATTGTACGTAGGTCATCACATGTATAATAAGTATGGTTTAAGTGGGGTGAGAGCGGATTTCCTTTGGATTCCGCGATATGGTGGTAATAAACCAGCATATCCATGTGATATATGGCAATATACTGAAACAGGAAATATTGACGGGATAGGAAAAGTTGATTTGAATTATTTAGTTAGCGATAAGTCACTTTCATGGTTTATAGATGGTACAAGTCAGGTGCAGGACAATTTAGGACAACCAGTAGGTATTGGAATTGCTATTTCGAAATACCCTGAAGGTTACGGAATTAATCTATATAAGAATCCTGAAGAGCCTATATTTACTGGACATATCACAAATAAAATTCCGTATCTAATTTTTGAAGGATATTGGGGTGGTGGAGATAAGGATATGATTAAATTAGGAAACGAGAAACAGTGGGTGAAATTAGAGCACTTTGATGTAGAGTGGTTCCATGCATATTCAAACTACCCTGTTGGATATGGAATTAATTATTATGCAGAACCTGAATGTATAAATTTTAAAGGTTTGATTGATGGTTCAAGTTCTTATCGTGTTTGGGCAAGAAAAGAGGGTGCTATTGATATTGGACAAAGCAGCTGGATTAAAGAGGAGCAAGTAGTGATCAAGTAGTATTGGAAGCTATATTTAAATTTTAAAAATGGTATTACATTCGATAAACAATGTAATACCATTTTTGTTTTACATAAGATAATCATTTATACAATGATATAAATTGCTTCCTATTTATCATGCTATTTACAAGTAATATCACTACTTCGAAAGTCAGTGCAAGAAAAGAAGTTAGGAGAATGAGGAACCTTACTGATTAAATTTTGGTGTGACGATAGGAATTTCTAATATAGGTGTCATAATAATAGCTTTTGGATTGCGCGTTTCGTAATCCTGTGTATATACTTTCTGGTACATCGTAAAAATCATATGTGCCATTTCTGAATTCAATTCGTAAAATCATAGATGATGGATTATAACCTACAGCGACTAAGTTTTTAGAAATTACTGGATATAAAGTCATGTTAGTTCATCTCCCTTCTTCAATATGTTTAGCTGTTAAGAAAGGGAAATCCTGCTAATTTATAGAATTATAATACTTAGATGCTATACATTGCATATTATATATCCATTTTGATTTTCCGACATATAAGTCGCTGCTATGAAGAACAAAGGGTGGCCTGCACTCATTTTCTATGGGGGAGGAAGAGGGTCTGATCGCTTCTATGCATGGCCGGATGCTCTCTTTTACCTAAAAAAGAAAGGTTTTATGTCGGTTTTTCAATTTGTATTTATATAGTACTGTTTTTTGTGCTCGCTTAGTTTATTGTGAGTTCACACGAAATTCATATTGGTGTGATATTTTTATTTCACTATTGATTTACTAGTAATAGTTTTTCAAATAAAAAAGTTTGACCAAATGAAAAAAAAGTATATTATTTATACGAGGTTATATGTTTTTTTATACTTTGCTGTTTAAAATTTTCGAATTAACTTATGCCAAAAGCAAAATGAAAGCCAACCTCTTATATTATATGTGTTACATGTAAGTATTATTAGAAAGATAGAGGGGAAAAAGTTGTCCAAAGTATATAGGCTTATTTGTTGAGGTGAAATCAAGATGTTGGTTTCATTTTCGTGTAAATCAACGGGAGAATTGAAAGGCAGGAGAAAGCAAGATGTCAGAAAATTATCGCTCTCGAGAAGAGCGAAGACAAGTACAAAAGAAAAAGCAACCAAGTGCTAATGTAGAAAAAACGAAAGGTAAAACATCGTTTTTTCGTAAATTTTTAATTGGATGTTTAATACTTGGAATCGTGGCGCTCGTAGGAGGAGTAACTACTTTTTTCATTATGATAAAAGATGCTCCGAAACTTGAAAAGGAAAAGCTTGTCAATCCATTATCAGCAAAAATTTATGATAAAGATAAAAAGCTGATATATGAATATGGGAAAGAGAAACGAACAAATATTACGTATGATCAAGTACCTAAATTAATAGAAAATGCATTTTTAGCTACAGAGGATGCACGTTTTTATGATCATAGTGGTGTTGACTTCAAAGGGACTGCACGTGCTGTTTTAGTCAGCCTTACTGGGAATTATGGCTCACAAGGCGGAAGTACAATTACCCAACAGGTTATTAAAAACTATTTCTTGTCTATGGATAAAACCCCTAAGCGTAAGGCACAAGAAATATTTTTAGCTTATAAGTTAGAACAGCAATATTCAAAACATGAAATATTAGAAATGTATTTAAATAAGATTAATTTAGGGAACCGCTCATATGGTATTGCAACAGCAGCTGAAAACTATTATGGAAAAGAATTAAAGGACTTAACTTTACCACAGGCTGCGATGCTTGCAGGACTACCAAAAGGCCCTAGTATTTATGATCCAACAAAACCGCAAAATGTAGAGCGGGCAACAGAGCGTAGAAATGTTGTCTTACATTTAATGAATCGACATGGATATATTTCGAAAAAACAAATGGAAGAAGCATCGAAGGTCCCTGTAACCGACGGACTACTTCCTCCTAAAGAAGTTACAGAAATGCCATATCCAGCATTTATAGACGCTGTTGTGAAGGAAGTAGAGAAAGAGTTACCAGATGCAAACGTTGGATCTGATGGGTTATCTATTTACACAACTTTAGACCAAGAAGCGCAGAAATATGCTGATGATCTTTTAAACAAAAATATTATTAGTTATCCAAATGATAAATTCCAAGGTGCTTTTACATTTATGGATACAAAAACTGGAGAAATTCGCGCTATAGGTAGTGGACGTGGTGAAAATAAAGCGACATTCAAAGGGCATAATATGGCAATTGAACTAGATCGTTCAGCAGGTTCAACAATGAAGCCAATTTTTGACTATGGTCCAGCAATTGAATATTTAAAATGGCCAACTTATCATCAACTCGATGATTCAGCATATAAATATTCGACAGGACAACAGGTTCAAAATGCTGATAAAACGTATAAAGGTATGATAACAATGCGTGAGTCTCTTAAATGGTCTCGTAACATACCAGCAATTAAAACAGCAAAAGAGGTAGGATTAAGTAAAGCACAAAGCTTTGCAGAAAGCTTAGGTATTCCATTTAAAAAAGATGCAGTTGAGTCAACAGCAATTGGTACAAATGAAGTATCGCCAACTGAAATTGCAGGAGCATATGCTACATTTGGTAATGATGGTAAATATACAAAACCACACTTTGTTAAAAAAGTGGTTTATCCTGATGGGAAATCACAAAGTTTTGAACCAAAATCGAAACGTGTTATGGAAGATTATACAGCATATATGATCACAGATATGCTACGTTCTGTTGTGAGTTCTGGTACTGGTACAGCAGCTAATGTAAGTTCTTTAGATGTGGCAGGTAAAACAGGAACAACAAACTATTCATCTGAACAAATATCGAAATATGGTATACCATCTAGTGCATCGCGTGATAGTTGGTTTGCGGGTTACACACCGCAGTATACAATGGCAGTTTGGACTGGATATATGAAAGATAGTCCTGAAGATTATATAAGCAGCAAAAATACGAAAATTGCACAACAGATTTTTAAAGAAATGATGAGTAAATTTGGAACAAATACGTCACGCTTTAAGGCGCCAAGTAGTGTTGTTCAAGAGGGTGATGAATTACGTGTGAAAGGTGCAAAACGAGATTCTTCTCCAAATCCGAGCACGTCAAATTCAAACTCAAGTGAACAGCAGAAAAATGATGGTCAAAATAAACAGCAAGAACAGCAGCAACAAACAGATGGAGATAAAAAACAACAAGAGCAAAAACAAAATGAAGAAAATAAGCAAAATAATGATCAAAATAAGCAAAATGAAGACAATGCAACAAATAATCAAGGTGGAAATGATCAAGGGAATACAACCCCGCCGAGCAATGGAAATGGTCAAGGGAATACAACTCCGCCGAGCAATGGAAACGGCCAAGGAAATACAACTCCACCAGGCAGTGGAAACGGCCAAGGAAATACAACTCCACCAGGCAGTGGAAATGGCCAAGGGAATACAACCCCGCCAGGCAGCGGAAATGGCCAGGGGAATACAACCCCGCCAGGCAGCGGAAATGGCCAGGGGAATACAACTCCACCAAGCGGTGGAAACGGCCATGAAAATGCAACACAACCGAGCAATGGAAATGGTCAAGGAGAGGCAACTCCAAATGGTGGTCAATAAATATAATGTTTTTTAAAGTTTCAATCATATAAAGTTGTATGGAAAACACCTAGGATACCGGAGAGTGATCGGTAACTTAGGTGTTTTTTTTGTATGCTATCATGTATAAAAATACTGTATATGAAATGGAAGAATATATATATGTTCAAATGTTGAAGGTCCCATAAAAATTTTGAAAATAAATTGATGGGAAATGATAGAAAATCTGGAGAGGTGGATACGGAGAATGGGGAGGATGACCATAATAGGTAGTGCCACTAGGAGGTGTGCCGTGATGCCAAAATGAAGGTGTTACTCCACCTGATAATTGATATTGCTGCCAAGTTGCTGGGAGTTCAATGCCAACATCAGAAGTTGCTGTATGAACGGGAACAGAATGGACAGAAGGAGAGGCAACTGGGGCTACAACGGCAATTCTTGTTGGAAATAAATACATAAAAGAATCACCCCTAAATCGTATTATATAGCAGTATATTCTTGCACGAGCTGCAAATGTGCACGCGAATTTTTACAGAGTATAGAATGTATATAAAAAAGAACAAGAAAGAACAGAAATGAGTTCTTTCTTGTTGGAAAGACATTTAGATATTGTAGTAGTTTCATTAACAGCAATCGTGGTCGTTGCCAATAGCTAACGCGCTAAAAGAAACCGGACCTACTATTGCAGCTTCGGCACCAGCAGTCATATTTTCAACAGTAAGCGTGTAAATATGAGTTCCGGATCTTAGATCTTTGTCAATTGCTTGGAAGGTTACAGCATAAAATTGTTCTGAATCAGTGGATTCGATCCCAACTTGAGTGTTGAAAATCTCAGTATTATCGCGGAAAATACGAAATACGATTTGAGCGATGTTTGTAACTCCTTCAACTCCAACTGTTGCGATTAATTCTACTGTGTTGTCACGGGAGTCTCTACGTGGAATATTTACTCGTAACTGAGCAACTGAATTTCTTTTTGGAGAATGGTCAATTGGAATTGGTTGTCTTGCATTTGTTTTACTACGTGGCTGAATAGCTTGAAAATCAATAATATGCGTTATAATTCTCACCACCTATTGTTTGATACCTTATAATATGAAGACTCTAGAGAATAGCTTGGACATTCTTACTAAAAAGGTATATAAGCTCTACAGAAAACTTTATTAAAAAATCGTATTGGGGGCATGAAGTTAAAATGAAGAGCCGCTTTCAATAATTATATTCAAAAAAAATATAAACTTATTTAATAGTTCAATAGTCGAAAGACTAACTCCAACTATAGATGGTGGACTTTTTTTATAAAAACACATCTATTTACGGAAGGAAGTTCCTGTATAAAAAGATACAATATGATTGTAATAAATAATATCTTTTATGAGTTTTTATATGGAGATAATAGCACCATTCAGCCTAGTTATTCTTTAGGAGTGGCTTTTGAGGTGTCAGAAGATATAGCCGCATCTGTTGAACAGGATGGCATTCAATTTTTTTTGTCGATTCCGACGATATTTGGTATTTTCGGGACTGTGATTTAGTAGTAAGCTATCATAAGAAAATGGACGAAATTGAATTTAACTATGTAAAATAATAATTTTATTAAAAATGAAAATATTTTATATAAAAATTGTATTTAATTAATATCGATATATAAAATAAGTGTGAGCGAGTTGTGTATATGTACAACTCGCTTTTTTGTGTGCTGAAAAAAGATAATAAAATATACGGAGTAAATTGTTTGTTGTATAAGCTTTATATGGAATTTTATTGAAAATCAATATATTTCGGTTTAAAAGAAAAAGAAGGGACAACGGGCTTTTTGATAAAAAATTTAGACTTTATTCTTAAAAAACAATTTTATTACAGCAGGAAAAGTATAGGAAACTTATCATTATAAAATAAATTGAAATCTTCTAAAAAATCTGATACATTGAAATAGAAATGTAGTTCACAATGTTGTAAAGGCTTACAGTTATGTGCACGAAGATCTATTAGGATTGGAGGAAATGATAATGAAAGCTGAAGAAAAATTTTCCCCGGGATTAGATGGTGTAGTCGCAGCGGAGACGAAAATTTCGTTTCTCGATACGGTAAAAGGTGAAATTGTTATTCAAGGATATGACTTAATTGAACTATCAAAGACAAAAGGTTATTTAGACATTGTGCACCTTTTATTAGAAGAACATCTACCAAATGAGGATGAAAAGGAAAAACTTGAAAAGAAATTGAAGGAAGAATATGAAGTACCAGAAGGTGTATTCAATGTTTTAAAAGCATTGCCAAAAGAAACACACCCGATGGATGGGTTACGTACAGGTGTATCAGCATTAGCTGGTTATGATAACGATATTGAAAACCGTTCGCTAGAAGTGAACAAAAGTCGTGGTTATAAATTGTTAAGCAAAGTGCCAAATATTGTTGCGAACAGTTATCATATTTTAAACAATGAAGAGCCAATCGGGCCGCTTCAGGAGTTATCGTATAGTGCGAATTTCTTCTATATGTTAACTGGTAAAAAACCGACTGAGCTTGAAGAGAAAATCTTCGACCGCTCTTTAGTTTTATATAGTGAACATGAAATGCCAAACTCTACATTCACAGCTCGCGTTATCGCATCTACGCAATCAGACTTATATGGTGCTTTAACAGGAGCAGTCGCATCCTTAAAAGGAAGCCTACATGGCGGTGCAAATGAAGCAGTTATGTACATGCTGTTAGAAGCTGGAAATGTTGAGAAATTTGAAGAGTTACTGCAAAAAAAATTATATAACAAAGAAAAAATCATGGGATTTGGACATCGCGTCTACATGAAGAAGATAGATCCAAGAGCACTCATGATGAAAGAAGCTTTAAAACAGTTATGTGATGTAAAAGGTGATTATACATTATATGAAATGTGTGAAGCTGGAGAGAAAATTATGGAGAAGGAAAAAGGAATCTATCCGAATCTAGATTATTATGCAGCTCCAGTATATTGGATGTTAGGTATTCCAATTCAACTGTACACGCCAATCTTTTTCAGTTCTAGAACAGTAGGCTTATGTGCGCATGTTATTGAACAGCATACAAACAATCGCTTGTTCCGCCCACGTGTAAATTATATCGGCGAGCGACATGTGCTTAGCAAATAAAAACAACTGGGGAGTTGTTAAGGCCGCCCGCCAGGTGGGTGTTTGACCGACACCCATCCTCAATAATAACGAATTTTCGACAGAAAGGGAAGGATAGCATGATTAAAACAAATGAAATTAAACAAAAAGATGCAATTTTAGAAGAGATTACGGATTATGTATTAAATAAAGAGGTGACGAGCTCAGAAGCATTTAGCACAGCACGCTATGTGTTACTTGATACGCTTGGATGCGGAATTTTAGCGCTGCAATATCCTGAATGTACGAAACTCCTTGGACCAGTTGTACCAGGAACAGTTGTGCCAAATGGTACACGTGTACCAGGAACATCATTTGTACTTGATCCAGTACGCGGTGCTTTTAATATTGGATGTATGATTCGTTGGCTGGATTATAACGATACATGGCTTGCTGCAGAATGGGGACACCCGTCTGATAATTTAGGTGGAATTTTAGCTGTTGCAGATTATGTGAGCCGCGTTCGTATTTCAGAAGGAAAAGAACCATTAAAAGTACGCGATGTACTTGAAATGATGATTAAAGCTCATGAAATCCAAGGTGTACTTGCATTAGAAAATAGTTTAAATCGCGTTGGTCTTGACCATGTATTATATGTAAAAGTAGCGACAACAGCAGTTGTTACAAAAATGCTTGGTGGCACGCGTGAAGAAATCTTTAACGCATTGTCTCATGCATGGATTGATAACTCTAGTCTTCGTACATATCGTCATGCCCCAAATACAGGTTCACGTAAATCATGGGCAGCTGGGGATGCAACAAGCCGTGGTGTTTACCTTGCACTTACTGCATTAAAAGGTGAAATGGGTTATCCAACAGCATTATCTGCACCAGGATGGGGATTCCAAGATGTATTATTTAATAAGCAGGAACTAAAATTAGCAAGACCTTTAGATTCTTATGTAATGGAAAATGTATTGTTTAAAGTATCATATCCAGCAGAATTCCATGCTCAAACAGCTGCAGAATGCGCAGTGAAATTACATCCAGAAGTGAAAGAGCGATTAGAGGAAATTGACCGTATTACAATTACAACACATGAATCGGCGGTTCGTATTATTGATAAAGAAGGTCCATTAAATAACCCAGCTGACCGCGATCATTGCTTACAATACATTACTGCAATTGGTCTATTAAAAGGCGATATCGTTGCAGATGACTATGAGGATGAAGTTGCATTTGACCCTCGTGTAGATGAATTACGAAATAAGATGGTTGTTGTAGAAAATAAACAGTATAGTTTGGATTACCTTGATCCGAACAAGCGCTCAATCGCCAACGCTGTTCAAGTTCATTTTAAAGATGGCACAGTAACAGAAAACGTAGAGTGTGAATACCCATTAGGTCACCGTTTCCGTAGAGACGAAGCGATTCCAAAGGTTGTTCAAAAGTTTTCTGCAAATATGGCTGTTCATTATTCTAATAAACAGCAAGAAAAAATTCATGAAGCTTGTTTGAATGAAGAAAAGTTAGAAAATATGAATGTAAATGAATTTGTAGATCTTTTCTTAATTTAAGTATAGGGGGAATAAGAATGGCTTGGGTTGTGAATAAACCGTCAACACAAGAAGAGCTTGCTAATCGATTCCGAGCTTTAGTAGAGGCACCTGAAATTTTACAAATCCCTGGTGCTCATGATGCAATGGCTGCTCTTGTTGCAAAAAACACTGGGTTTTCAGCTCTTTATTTATCGGGAGCTGCTTATACAGCAAGTAAGGGTTTGCCAGATTTAGGTATTGTAACGTCTACTGAAGTAGCTGACAGAGCAAGAGATCTTGTTAGAGCAACGGACTTACCTCTTCTTGTCGATATTGATACAGGATTTGGTGGAGTGTTAAATGTAGCAAGAACGGCTGTAGAGATGGTGGAAGCAAATGTAGCCGCTGTCCAAATTGAAGATCAACAATTACCGAAAAAATGTGGACACTTAAATGGAAAAAAACTTGTTTCCACTGAGGAATTAGTACAGAAGATTAAAGCGATTAAAGAAGTAGCACCAACACTTGTTGTTGTAGCACGTACAGATGCTCGCGGTGTAGAAGGATTAGATGCAGCAATTGAAAGAGCGATTGCTTATGTAAAAGCAGGTGCAGATGCTGTTTTCCCGGAAGCACTTCAATCCGAAGAAGAATTCCGTTTGTTCAACAGTAAAGTAAATGTTCCGTTGCTTGCGAACATGACTGAATTTGGGAAAACTCCATATTATAGTGCAGAAGAATTTGCAAATATGGGCTTCCAAATGGTGATTTATCCGGTTACATCACTTCGCGTTGCAGCAAAAGCATATGAGCGTGTGTTTATGCTAATTAAAGAAACAGGCTCACAAAAAGAAGGGTTATCTAACATGCAAACGAGAAGTGAATTGTATGAAACAATTTCGTATCATGATTTTGAGGAATTAGATAACGGAATTGCAAAAACAGTTTTATCTGAAGATCAATAGAACAGAGAAGAAAGGCGATGATGGGACATCTTGGGCAAGAACAACTGCTTGATGTGAGAATTCATCGCCTTTTTATATGATTTGAATTGTTGTATACAAGAGGTGAGAAGATATGAGTTCTACAAAAGATTTCTCTGTAGAAAAATGGATGCAGCAAGATTTCCAGTTTGTGAGAAGTAACGATACGATTACTGAAACAGTTAAACTTCTTATTAAAATATCAAAGGATGAACTTCCTGTGCTAGATGGAAAGCAAATGATTGGCATTGTAAAACTAACAGATTGTATTCAGTGGATACAACAAAAAAGTGATAAAAGTATGTTAGTTCATATGATTGTCACTAATTCTATTAATAAGGGTAGTATGAAAATAACTATGAACGAATTACAGGATATACCATTTTATGTGACAACTGAACAAGACGGAGTACTTGTAGGAATCATAGACAAGCCTGAACTTTTCGCTTTTCAAAAGTTTCTAAAACAGCAATTACAAGAATCACAACAATTAATTGAATGGTTTCGTTTGTCTTTCGACACTGCGTATGAAGGCATTGCGATTGTGGATGAAAACGGCGTCATTCAAATGTTTAATGATACGTATAGCCGCTTTGTCGGAGTATCGAAAGAAGAAGCAATTGGACAACTGGCCGAAAATGTAATTGAGAATACGAGGCTTCCAGTTGTATTAAAAACAGGGGTACCAGAAAGAAATCAAGTGCATCGTTTGCAAGGCCAAAATTTAGTTGTGCATCGGATGCCGATTTGGAAGCAAGGAAGAGTGATAGGTGCTGTAGGCATGCTTATTCATGAAGGGATTTCAGATATTTATAAAATACTAGAGAGGTTTGATCAAAAAGATAGTGCTGTCAAACCGTTATTTTCTAAACCGAAGAAGAAGCAAATTCGATTCGAAGATATTCTTGGAGAAAGTCAGACGATTTCTGAAACGAAAAAAATGGCTCGAAAAGCAGCTGGGTCGAAAGCGTCTGTGTTAATTACTGGAGAAAGTGGTGTTGGTAAAGAGCAATTTGCAAGAGCTATACATGATACAGGTATAACAAAAAACGGTCCATTTATCAGTGTGAACTGTGCTGCTATTCCTGATAATTTACTAGAATCCGAACTGTTTGGTTATGCAGAAGGTGCTTTTACAGGTGCGAAAAAGAACGGGAAAGCAGGGAAGTTTGAACTTGCGAATCATGGCACGTTATTTTTAGACGAAATCGGTGATATGTCTCTATTAACACAGGTGAAAATTTTACGTGTTTTACAAGAAAGGGAGATAGAAAGAATTGGTGGTACACATCCAATTCCAGTTGATTTTAGGCTAATTGCAGCGACAAATAAAGATTTAAAACAAATGGTTAGAGAAGGTACATTTAGAGAAGATTTATATCATCGTCTTCATGTTATTCCGATTCATATTCCACCACTTCGTTTTCGAAAGCAAGACATCCCACTCATTGTCGAAGAACATTTACAAAAGTTATGTCAAATGTATGGTGCTAAAGAAAAGACACTTGATAAAGAAGTATTACGCCTTATGTTCCATTACAATTGGCCAGGAAATGTTCGGGAATTAATCAATGTGTTAGAAAGACTATTTGCACTATCGGATGATGTACATATACGAGCTAAGGATTTACCAGAAGAATTCTATTATCGGGATATGGAACAGAAGAAATTAGTACCTATGATTCAGTCTTTACCAGCAAAGCAAGAAGCGATGAAAGTGGTACGTGAAGAGGAAGAGCGAGGATTAATTGAACGCGTTTTAAAAGAAGTAAAAGGGAATAAGTCAAAGGCAGCAGCATTGTTAGGGATTTCTAGGGCGACTCTTTATAACAAATTATCACGATTCAAAATCTAGACAAATTGTTATAAACAGTGTAAAACTGTCTAGACAGTTTTACGTTTTCTATTTATTTAGCCCAGGTTCTATCAAGTTTTTAGTTTGGCATAGATTTTGCATATAAAGAAAATGAAGACCGAAATGATAGGGGGATACAGATGGAGAAAACAAAGTTGCAATGGGACGAATTTTTTTCGCTGAATAAGAATCTTAATACAACTTTTTTTACACCGGAAGATTTTTCAGGTGATGAAGATTTAATCGCAAAAACAACAGAACAGTTTGTTAAACAGGAAATTGTTCCTCAAATTGAAAATATCGAGCAGCACAATTATCAAGTTTCTCGCGGGTTGTTTGAAAAGGCCGGAGAACTTGGGTTGTTAAGTATAGAGGTACCAGAAGAATATGGTGGGTTCGAATTAGGAAAGGCAGTTTCTGGCCTTGTAGCAGAAAAGATGGGATATGCAGGAGCATTTAGTGTTTCCTTTAATATTCATGTTGGTGTAGGAACATTGCCATATATATACTATGGCACAAACGAGCAGAAGGAAAAATACTTACCTAAAATTGCATCAGGCGAATGGATTGGAGCGTATGCATTAACAGAACCTAATGCTGGATCAGATGCATTAAGTGCAAAAACAAGCGCTGTATTAAATGAAGAAGGAACAACTTGGAAATTAAATGGGGAAAAGCAGTGGATTACAAATGCTCATATGGCTGATGTATATGTTGTTTTTGCAAAGACAAATAAAGGAATGACAGCATTTATTGTCGAAAGAACATGTGAAGGTGTTTCAATTGGCTTAGAAGAAAAGAAAATGGGCATTAAAGGATCTTCGACTGCGACACTCATTTTAGAGGATGTTGTAATTCCAGTTGAAAATGTATTAGGGGAAGTTGGAAAGGGTCATTACGTAGCCCTTAATATCCTCAATTTCGCTAGATTGAAACTCGCTTTTGGAAATATTGGAACAGCAAAACAAGCAATTGGTTTATCTGTTCAATACGGAAAAGAACGAAAACAGTTTCAAACAGAATTAGTTGATTTCACGATGATTCAAGAGAAAATTGCAAATATGATTATCGCTACATACGGTGCAGAGAGTGCAGCTTATCGAACAGCAGGCGTAATTGACGAGGCAATTCATGAGACAAATGGGGATGGAAGCATCATGCAGAAAATGTCTCAATTTGCAATGGAGTGTGCCATTAATAAAGTGAATGCTTCGGAAACACTAGGAAATATTGTGGATGAAGCTGTACAAATTCATGGTGGCTACGGTTATATGCAAGAATATGAAGTAGAACGATTATATCGTGATGCTAGAATTAGCCGTATATTTGAAGGAACGAATGAAATTAACCGCTTAACAGTTGCGAAAATGTTAATGAAACAAACGAAGCAAATAGGAGATCAAGTAGACGAAGGCACATTTGAAAATATAGAACGAAACCATCGTTATATTTTATTATCGAAACAGTTATTGAAGCAATCTTTGAAAACGCTATCTCAAACTCCTGAATTAAAAATCGAGCAAGAACAAGAATATTCACGCGTATTAGCAGACATGTTGAAAGATGTGTATGTAATGGAATCAGCATTTTTACGTACGAAGAAAGCAGTGAGTAAAAATGGTGAAGAAAAAGAACGTACAAAACAGTTCGTAACAGATGTTCTTTGTGAGGAAGGATATCGTAAAGTAGAATCAGCGGCAATGGTTCTTCTTCCTGCAGCAGTACAAGAAGAGCAAAATAGAAACGCTATTCTAGATGAAATTCGTCAACTGTCAATACCTCTATATACGAACATATTTATGAAAAAGAGAGAAATTGCAAAAGCCATTATAAATCGCGGAAAATATATTGTTTAAATAGGAGGAGAACAATATGAAAAAGATTGGTTTTATTGGTTTAGGTAATATGGGCCTTCCAATGTCTAAAAATTTAGTTAAATCAAATTACACTGTATATGGCGTCGATTTAAATAAAGATGCTGAGGCTTCTTTTGAGAAAGATGGAGGAATCATCGGCTTATCAATTGCAAAATTGGCAGAAACATGTGATTTGATTTTTACAAGTTTACCATCTCCGCGAGCTGTGGAAGCGGTTTATTTTGGAGAAGAGGGATTAATTGAGAATAGTCATCCGAATGTTGTTCTAATTGATACCAGTACAGTAGCACCGCAATTGAATAAAAGATTAGCAGAAGCTGCTAATGATAAAAAAGTAGATTTCTTAGCAGCACCGGTTAGTGGTGGGGTGATTGGAGCAGAAAATCGCACATTAACTTTTATGGTCGGTGGATCAAAAGAAGTATATGAAAAAGGTTTACCAGTGATGGAAGTATTAGGGGCAAATGTGTTTCATGTAAGTGAACAAATTGATAGTGGCACGACTGTAAAGCTTATTAATAACTTATTGATAGGTTTCTACACAGCGGGTGTAAGTGAAGCTTTGACTTTAGCGAAGAAAAACAATATGGATTTAGAGAAAATGTTTGATATTCTAAATGTGAGTTACGGACAAAGTAGAATTTATGAGCGCAACTATAAAAGCTTTATTGCACCAGAAAACTATGAGCCAGGTTTTACTGTAAATCTATTAAAGAAAGATTTAGGATTTGCGGTTGATTTAGCAAAAGAAAGTGAACTTCACTTACCAGTAAGTGAAATGCTGTTGAACTTGTATGATGAAGCGGGTAAAGCGGGGTATGGGGAAAAAGACATGGCTGCTTTATATAAGAAGATAAGTGAACAAGTAATCTCTAGTCATGAATAATGAATGGTTATAGCGTCGAATTATAAATTGTGAGAAACAATTGGAACTTATAACAATAAAAAAGGAGCGAATACAATGATTACAACAGAAATTAAACGAGTGAAAAATCATATTAATGGTGAATGGGTAGAATCTACTGGTACGGAAGTTGAAGCTGTTCCAAATCCTGCAACTGGGAAAATAATCGCTTATGTTCCGCTTTCTCCAAAAGAAGATGTGGAGCGTGCTGTTGAAGCTGCAAAAACAGCTTATGAAACATGGTCTAAAGTGCCGGTTCCAAATCGTTCAAGACAGCTATACAAATATTTACAACTTTTGCAAGAAAATAAAGATGAGCTTGCGAAAATTATCACATTAGAAAATGGAAAAACATTAAAAGATGCGAGTGGTGAAGTACAGCGTGGTATTGAGGCTGTAGAATTGGCAACATCAACACCAAATTTAATGATGGGCCAAGCACTCCCGAACATTGCAGGTGGAATTGATGGTTCGATTTGGCGTTACCCAATTGGAGTTGTTGCTGGTATTACACCGTTTAACTTCCCAATGATGATTCCATTATGGATGTTCCCATTAGCAATTGCTTGCGGTAACACATTCGTATTAAAAACATCTGAAAGAACACCACTTTTAGCTGAGAGACTGGTAGAGTTATTCTATGAAGCAGGTTTCCCAAAAGGAGTTTTAAATTTAGTGCAAGGCGGAAAAGACGTTGTAAATAGCATTCTAGAAAATAAGGACATTCAAGCGGTTTCATTCGTTGGATCTGAGCCAGTTGCACGTTATGTATACGAAACAGGAACAAAATATGGAAAACGAGTACAAGCACTCGCAGGAGCGAAAAATCATGCGATTGTTATGCCAGATTGCAATCTTGAAAAAACAGTACAAGGTGTTATTGGTTCTGCATTTGCGAGCAGTGGAGAGCGCTGCATGGCATGTTCTGTTGTAGCTGTTGTGGATGAAATTGCTGATGAGTTTATTGATGTACTAGTAGCGGAAACACGTAAATTAAAAGTTGGCGATGGTTTCCATGAAGATAATTATGTAGGTCCATTAATTCGTGAATCTCATAAAGAGCGTGTACTAGGCTATATTAATAGTGGTGTAGCAGATGGGGCTACTTTATTAGTAGATGGTCGTAAAATTAATGGAGAAGCCCGTGAAGGATATTTTGTTGGAGCAACAATCTTTGATGGTGTGAATCAAGATATGAAAATCTGGCAAGATGAAATTTTTGCTCCAGTTTTAAGTATTGTGAGAGT
The DNA here is from genome assembly GCF_000374885.1 of Bacillus sp. 105MF. Lineage (NCBI taxonomy): Bacteria > Bacillati > Bacillota > Bacilli > Caryophanales > Bacillaceae > Bacillus > Bacillus sp. 105MF. Next base: position 33,030 of record NZ_KB895588.1, read on the forward strand.
AAAAGATTTAGAAGAAGGCATTAAACTTACAAATCAATCCAAATTTGCAAATGGTGCAGTTATTTATACATCAAGCGGTAAACATGCGCAAACATTCCGTGATAATATCGATGCAGGAATGATTGGCGTAAACGTTAACGTTCCAGCACCGATGGCATTCTTCGCATTTGCTGGAAATAAAGCATCCTTCTATGGTGATCTTGGAACAAATGGAACAGACGGTGTTCAATTCTATACACGTAAAAAAGTTGTGACAGAGCGCTGGTTTTAATAGATGAATAGCATATACATGTAACTTGTTACATGTATAAAAAGTACACCCCTCATTAGAGAGGGGTGTACTTTTCATCGTTAACTATTCTTTTCAAAAGCTAATTTGATACCAAATCCAATTAATACAATACCAGTAAGTCCTTGGATGTATCTTTGAGTAGCTGGTTTTTTCATGAAAACACTGATTTTATCAATTAAGAAGATATAAAAGGCAAACCATATCACGGTTAAAACGAGATAGGTAAGACCCATGGTTAGAAATTGAATGAATGTATTATGGTTAGGATTTAAAAATTGTGGTAAAAAGGTCAAAAAGAATACAGCGACTTTAGGATTTAAAAGATTAGTAAGAAACCCTTGGCGAAAACAAGAGCTGTTTTCATCTGCACGTTTCATAGGTAACTCATTTGTATCTATGCTGTTTTTGCTTTTTAAAGATAAAAGTGCTTTTATTCCTAAATAGACTAGATAAATGGCACCAACATATTTAAAAATAGAAAATAAGAGAGCAGATTTAACAATGATAGCGGAAAGCCCAATTACAGCAGCTAAAGTATGAATTAAAAGGGCGATACATGTGCCGAAAACCGTTTTTACACCTCCTATTTTTCCTGAAGTAAGAGTGTTTTTTGTAGCCATTGCAGTATCAGGCCCGGGTAAAATAATAAGACAAATAGACATGATAATAAAAAGAAGATAGTTCTCCACAATCACTCCACCTTTCTGTGCTTGTTTTTCAGAAAATTTAATTAAAAATAGTTTAACACAATTTAAGTGATATGATAAATAAAATTTAAGTATGTTAAAATATATCTATCATATTGTTTGAAGGAGCATGAGGTATGGAAAATATAAATATCGGAAAAAAGGTGAAAGAGCTTCGGGAATATAAGGAGCTGAGTATGCGAGAGTTAGCTAAAATGGCAGAAATAACACCTTCTATGTTAAGTCAAATTGAACGAGGATTAGCTAATCCTTCGATTCAAACATTGAAATTGCTAGCCAAGGCTTTAGAAGTTCCAACTTTTAGTTTTCTCATTGAAGATACGAACACGGATGATCTAGTTATAAGAGCGAATGCACGTAAAAAAATGATCGTAGGAAATTTATCCTATGAATTATTATCACCAGATTTAACGGGTGCTTTGGCAGTATCTTTAATGACTTTGCCACCTAATTCTGTTTCCTCCGAAAAACTTTTAGAGCATAAAGGAGAGGAAATTGCTCATGTTTTAGAAGGACAGATTATCTTGTATTTACAGCAAGATATATACACTTTATACCCCGGGGATAGTGTGAAAATCCCTTCTTACATGAAACATAAATGGGAGAATCTATTTGATCAAGATGCCGTTATTTTATTCGCTGTAACGCCTCCATCGTTCTGATAATGAAGATACATAATACATATGTCTAGAAAGAAAAAAGCTAGATGAAGCAGCAAATAGGTTGCTTTCATCTAGCTTTTTGATTAGGCATTAAGCAGATTGAAGAAGCGATTGACATCTTCATCTGAAACATCACTTAATTGTTTATATTTATACTTTGGATTTTGATCTTTGTCGACAACGACTGAACGTACTCCTTCAAAGAAATCTTCGTGCCTCATGAAATTTTTAGCGAGCACGAGATCTGTTGCAAAGCATTCTTCTATCGATTTTTCCTTTCCGTCAATAAGTTGTTTTAATGTTACTTTTAATGAGAACGGAGATTTTGATAGTAATGTTTCTTTCGTTTTTGAAGCGAAGGATCCGTCAGCATTATCTAATGAATGGATGATATCTTCAACTGTATGGAATGAAAAATGTTGATCAATTTCTTCTAATAAGGAAACAAGTTCACTTTCTACACTAGGAGCTGTTTCATATTTATTAATGAGTTCTTTTAAAGTGATATGTATATTTTGATCATGCCAATTTACCTTTTCGATTGCATCTAGGAAAGTAGGTAAAGTTTCCGATGGCATATAATGATCAGCAGCTTTTATATATAATACATCAGCAGCTTTTAAAACAGATGCTGTTAACGCAACATACCGACCAGTCTGCCCAGGAGCCTTGTTTAAGAAATAAGCAGCTCCAACGTCTGGGAAAAAACCAATGTTCATCTCAGGCATGGCCCATTTTGTACGATCTGTTACAATTCTATATTTTGCCCCATTCGTAAGACCGACGCCACCACCCATTACAATTCCATCTAAACAAGCAATAATTGGTTTTGGATAATGATATATATAAGTATCTATTTCGTATTCTTCTTCAAAAAAATGTTCAGCATGCTGTAATGCAACTTCATTTGAACGTGCTTCGTATAATGTTTTTATATCACCGCCAGCGCAAAATCCTTTTGTGCCAGCACCTTTCAAGATTACTACGGCAATACGATCATCTTTTTCCCATTCTTTTAGTTTCTGACCAATCGGATGTAACATATCATAAGATAAAGAGTTAAGTGCTTTTGGGCGATTTAAAGTGATTGACGCGACGCCATTTTCGTGAATGGAAAATAAAACATTTTCAGTCATTTTGAATCCTCCTCTTATATATCTTCTCATTCTTATTTCTCGATACAAGCTAAAATGTCCTTTATAATTTATTTGATATTGCAAGTAGCGTGCCAGTTTTAATGTCCTTAATTAAGAAGAAATGCCAGTAATAAAGTGTCTAACTGTCTAAACAAATGGACATTTAGACGTCGGACTAGATACTTTTTAGAATGGTGCATATTTTGACGAGTTATATTTGCAGGATTTCAACATATGAAAATGAATATTACAACATCAGTCATTTAAAATGTAGGGGTATTGTTTGTAACTTGAAAATGAAGGGAATACTATATACCATATTTAATTTGAAAGAAAATGAGTAATTGGAATGAATTCAATATGGATAGCAACTTCACTTTGTTTTATTTACTGAATTGTCTTGCTTTTAACGAAGTGAGAGTTTGTATATAATAGGAGTAGAGAAAGGGGAGATCGGAATGCCAGGGCCTTTGCTATTATCGGTTATTATTTTGTCTTCTCTCATGGTAGGAATTACACAGTATTTTCATCGTACAGATACGACAGAAGAAATTAAAGATAAAGTACGTCTCGTATTTCCGGTTTTTATATTATCTATCTCACTGTGTTATGTGTTAAATAAAGATGGATATATCGTGGCATCATTCTCATTTTTTATAGCAATTGTTTTAATAACTGTATTGTACTATATAATGAAAGAGTATTTGCAAAAATAAAGATGCCTGAAAAGGCATCTTTATTTTTATGAAATTAAACAATTTATACCGGAATTTGAAGATGTGAATTCATATTACTGTTTACCTGCTTTTCTAAAATTGCTTTCTGTATACTTGTTTTTTAAGCTATTATTGCTTTGACTTTAGGATATTAATAAACTTATTGAATCATATTTTTATTGGGACTGTTTTTTGTATCATATAAAATCATTCAACTTGTAGAACATTCAGCTCATTCTTCTTTTCCAAACGGTCACGCGACATCAGCGATTCTATTTTAAACATCGTGACTTAATTTCAAATCCACATGAAACATTGTTAATTTCACATACCGTATTATAATTTAAAAAATACTTATAGCATAAAAAAATAAAATGAATGTGAAAGTGAATTCTTCATCATGTATTCACTTGTCAATCGTGAATAGCCGCTATACTATTAAAGTATAGAGAACTGGAAAAGGGGTTGTATTTATATGAAATTTGAGATGCATACAAAGATTATTTCAAATGAAAAAGAAATGAGATTACATATAGAAGAAAATATATTTCAATTAATATTAGACGGTTATCATTTATTTGCTGTGGATGAAATGTTACCTTTATATAAATCTGATCAAGAAAGAATCGGTAGTGCAATCGTTCAAAAGTTAGAGTGGGAAGATGGGAAGACAACACTTAACTACCAACTGGTTTCATTACAATCAGTAAATTAAAAGAGAGAAAGGAAGGAAAAGATGAAGTTTTTTCATACAGCGGATTGGCATTTAGGAAAACTTGTTCACGGTGTGTATATGACCGAAGATCAACGAATTGTATTAGATCAGTTCGTTCAAGCTGTGGAAGAAGAAAAACCAGATGCCGTAATTATTGCAGGTGATTTGTATGACCGAGCGATTCCTCCAACAGAAGCAGTAGATTTACTAAATGATGTATTAAAAAAGATAGTGATTGATTTACAAACGCCAGTAATTGCAGTAGCAGGGAATCATGATAGTCCAGACCGTATTCATTTTGGCAGCAGTTTAATGAAAAAACAAGGGTTACATATTGTTGGCCAATTTCAATTTCCGTATGAACCAGTTGTTTTACATGATAAGTATGGGGAAGTTCATTTCCATTTAATCCCATATGTAGATCCAAGTATTGTAAGACATGTGATGAAAAATGAAGATATTCGGTCGCATGATGATGCGATGCGTATTTTCATGAATGAACTTTCAGAAACGATGAATCAAGAAGCAAGACACGTATTTGTAGGCCATGCATTTGTCACTTCTTCAGGTGAAGCAGAAGAAAATACGAGTGATGCAGAGCGTCCGCTTTCCATCGGCGGTGCTGAATACGTAAATAGTCATTATTTTGATAAGTTTCATTACACAGCACTTGGGCATTTGCACCAAGCGCACTTTGTACGTAATGAAACGATTCGTTATTCTGGTTCACCACTTGCGTATTCTATTTCTGAAGAGCGGCATAAAAAAGGGTATTATATTGTGGAATTAGACGAAACAGGTCAAGTGGAAATAGAAAAGCGTTTATTTACACCTCGTCGCCAAATGCGAACAGTAGAAGCGAAAATAGATGATTTATTAAAGTATCCAACAAGTGAAGATTATGTCTTCGTAAAGTTATTAGATGAAAATCCTGTACTGCAGCCAATGGAAAAAATTCGTTCTGTATATCCAAATGCTATGCATGTTGAACGTTCTATGCAAAGACGAGAATTTACAGAAACCAATGAAGTTACTGTTTCTAGACATAAAACAGATGATCTATCCCTTTTGAAAGCTTTTTATAGAGAAATGAAGGGCTCAGATTTATCAGAAGAGAAAGAACGTCTTTTCTTAGACGTATTACAAACAGTGCAGGAACGGGAAGGTGAACGAGGATGAGACCACTTCAGCTTATTATGACCGCATTTGGTCCGTATAAACAGCGAGAAGTTATCGATTTCAGCGATCTTGGCGATCACCGTATTTTTGCTATTTCAGGAAATACGGGAGCTGGGAAAACAACGATATTTGATGCGATTTGTTATGTATTATATGGGGAAGCGAGCGGAGAAGAACGTAGTGATACGAGTATGCTACGTAGCCAATTTGCTGATGATAATATATACACAAGTGTAGAATTAACCTTCCAGTTGAAAGGAAAGCAATACGAAATAAAAAGACAGCTCGGTCATAAAAAACAAGGGAATAAAACAGTTACAGGGCATGCTGTTGAGCTATATGAAGTAATAGGTGATGAGAAGGTTCCATGTGTGGATCGTTTTCATGTGACAGATGTGAACAAAAAGGTTGAAGATTTAATCGGACTTAGCAAACATCAATTTAGTCAAATTGTTATGCTTCCGCAAGGAGAATTCCGAAAACTATTAACGTCTGAAACAGAAAATAAAGAAGAAATTTTACGTCGTATTTTTAAAACAGATCGTTATAAATTAATGCGTGAATTGTTAGATCAAAAACGTAAACAGTGGAAAGACGTCTTACAAGAAAAGCAAAAAGAAAGAGAACTGTACTTCCGTAATGTTTTTAAATTACCGGTTCGAGATGATTCACTATTAGAGACATTAGTTCAACAGGAACATGTAAATACGCACCAAGTAGTCGAAGCGCTTGAACAAGAAAAAAATTGCTATGAGGCGGAAGTTGAACAATTACAAGCGCAGCAAACATTGCAAACGCAGCAATTAAAAAAAGCCGAAGATCGTTTTCATACAGCTAAGTCTATTAATGAAAAGTTCAAAGATTTACAGCAAAAACAAGAGAAACAAGCAGTTTTACAAGCAAATCGAGAACAAATAGAAACAGAAGAACAACGCTTTAAACTTGCTGAACAAGCGAAACGATTATTACCATTTGAACAATGGTATGAAGAAGCGGTACAGAGTGAACAAAATGCTGAACAATTATTGAAACAAATATCTGTAAAAAAAGAAAAGACGGTTAAGGCGTTTGAACTTGCTTATGAGAAATATGAAGAATTAAAGGGTAAAGAGTCTGTTCGTGAAGAAGGTAAGAAAACTGTACAAAGATTAGAAGAGTTACAGCCAATTATTGCTTCATTAGCAGAGAAAAAATCAAAATTGCAACAGGCAGAACTTCAAAGTGGGAAATTGAAGGAAGGTATTCAGAAGTTTGAGAAACAGCTAGAAGGACAGATTTCTCAAAAACAACAAATTGCCGGAGAATTACTACAGCTAGAGGTTGCACTTGAGCAATATGTAGCAAAAGTAGAAGAGCTAACAAATATGCGGGAAGATGCAAAAGTACTAAAGCAAGCATATGACGTTTGGAAAGAAAAGCAAAAATATGAACAAGAAAAAGAAGTTGCAAATCAAAAGATGGAAGTTGCAGTTAAAGCATATGAAGAGATGGAGCATCGTTGGTTAAATGAACAAGCAGGAATGTTAGCTCTTCATCTTCATGAAGGCGAATCTTGTCCTGTATGTGGTAGTATAGATCATCCAAAGAAAGCTACAGAACGTGGAGATTCCATTGATGAAAAACAGCTAAATGAACTGCGCGAAAAGAAAACAGTTGCTGAAAAATTACATGTTCAAGTAGAAGAGAAATGGAATTTCTACAGATTACAATATGAGCAAGTAATAGATGAAGTCGTAAAACGAGGATACCGTTCAGAAGAGTTAGTTGAAACATACCGTACGCTAGTGCAAAACGGAAAACAACTAGCAGCTGAGGTAAACACATTAAAGGAAAGTGAAGAAAAACGTAAACAGCTAGCGTTAAGTGTAAAAGGATTAGAAGAAAAAGTAGAAGAATTACAGAAGCAAAAACGCGAAGCTGAAGTGATGCAGCACCGTACTGAAATGGAGTGCATGCAACTTCGTACGTCCTATGAACATGATCAGCAAAAAACCCATGAGGACTTACAAACGTTAGAAGCCTGGAAAAAACAATTTGATCAAGCTGTTAGCACACTTCGCTTTATGGAAGAGGAGTGGAAGAAAGTACAAGAAGCTTATCAATATTGGCAAAATGAAAATATACGCATACAAGCTGAGTATGATGGTGCTCTAAAGCAAGTAAGTCATGCAAAAGAAAAGCAAGAAGAGACTTTACTTCGCTTTACGACAGAGCTTGAACAAGGTGGATTTATCGACCAACAAGCTTATAAAGAAGCAAAATTAACAGATGTAGAAATGAAGCATTTGCATGAGCAAATTCAAGAGTACTATTCATCCTTAGAAGTATTGGCTAAACAAATTGAGGAACTAGTAAATGAATTAAGCGGGAAAGAATGGACGGACATTACAGCTCTAGAAGAACAAATGAAAGAGTTAGGAATTCAGCTTGATATTACAAAAGAAAAGCGCCAGCGTGCCCAAAGTGCAGTTGCATACATTACCGATTTGCATGAAAACATTAGACGAATTGATGAACAAATTCATGAAGAAGAAAAAGCTTTCCAAGAACTTGTTGATTTATATGAAGTCATGAAAGGGGATAACGAAAGTCGTATTTCGTTTGAACGTTACATTTTAATTGAGTATTTAGAACAAATTGTTCAAATTGCTAACGAAAGACTTCGTAAACTATCAAACGGCCAGTTCTATTTAAAACGAAGTGAAAGAGTTGAAAAACGAAATCGTCAAAGTGGATTAGGATTAGATGTATATGACGCATATACAGGTCAAACACGTGACGTAAAAACATTGTCTGGCGGGGAAAAATTTAATGCATCGCTTTGTCTAGCACTTGGTATGGCAGATGTGATCCAGGCATATGAAGGCGGTATTTCTATCGAAACCATGTTTATCGATGAAGGATTTGGCTCGCTAGATGAAGAGTCATTAACAAAAGCGATCGATGCATTGATTGATTTACAAAAATCAGGACGATTTATTGGCGTTATTTCACACGTTCAAGAGTTGAAAAACGCAATGCCAGCAGTTTTAGAGGTAACGAAGCAGAAGAATGGTTGTAGCGAGACTCGGTTTGTGGTGAAATAATAAAACTAATAAAAAGGTTAATAGTAAATTTTAATTATGAGAGGACATATGCTTAATAGTGGGCATATGTCCTTTTTTCATATAGTTATATCGGTATGATTTATGTTTGAAGGAAGCGTTGTTTAGAGAAAAAGATGTAAATAGTTATTTTTAAATAAATTTCTTAATAAAATTTTTTCAGAAATTTATTGAGAAATTAAATGTTCAATATGATGGTTTTTATTATAAAATAAAGATTTTTATGTAATTAATGATAAAATGTATAATTATTAATTAGGAAATTTGAAAGTTTCAATTTAATTTTTTAAATCTATTATTTTCACAGAAAATAGGATGAAAAAAGTCTATATTTACAATAAAAGCAGAGATTTTTATGCAGATAAGTATGGGGACATAATAAAATATTTTATCTGAAAAATAAAAAAAGATTGACAAGACTGTTGAGAAACATTATCATTTCGGTGTACAAAAGAAAATGAAAATCATTATCAATTAATGCCAAGTGAGTATTACCTAGTTTATTGTGACTGAAATTAAGATTAAATTGCACTTGACTGATAAGTTTAATATGTGTATGATTTTCGTAAATATAATGATAATGATTATCAATATCATTATTAGTTGGTGATGTTTGTTAAAATATTTTCTTTGCACAGATTAATTAGGTTAACTTTATTAATCTGCAATTGAGAATATACAAGATAAACTAGATCGATTCGTTGTAAGGAAAGGAATTGAGAATATGGATTTTGGGGAATTTGATGGGAAGATTGCATTAGTTACTGGTGCAGCACAAGGAATTGGAGAGACTGTAGCGAACATGCTTGCGGAAAGAGGAGCAAAGGTTGCAGCGGTTGATAAGAATATTTTAGAACTCAATAAGCTTTCAGATTATCATGCAACAAGAGGCAGCTCTTTGAAAGTATTCGCTTTAGATGTGAGTGATAGTTCCGCAGTGGAAAATACAGTAAATCAGATTGAGGATACAATGGGGCAAATTGATATTTTAGTTAATGTTGCCGGTATTTTAAAGATGGGTGCCATTCACTATTTAAGTGATGAAGATTGGGACAAGACTTTTTCAGTAAATGCTACAGGTGTGTTTTATGTATCACGATCTGTGAGTAGACGTATGATGTCACGGCAGTCTGGTGCAATTGTGACTGTAGGGTCAAATGCTGCGAGTGTACCTAGAATGGAAATGGCTGCATATGTAGCATCCAAAGCTGCTGCAACGATGTTTACAAAATGTCTTGGTCTTGAGCTTGCAGAATATAATATTCGCTGTAATTTAGTTTCTCCTGGTTCAACTGAGACAGAGATGCAGAGGTTACTTTGGATAGATGAAAATGGGGCTGAAAAAATTATTGCAGGCTCACAAGATACATATAGATTAGGGATTCCATTAAAAAAAATAGCAACGCCTTCAGAGATTGCTGAAGCAGTTCTATTTTTAGCGTCAGATAAAGCAAGCCATATTACGATGCATAATCTATGCATTGATGGCGGCGCTACTTTAGGAATCTAAATTACATATAGGGGGCTTTAAAATAATGAATCATACAACTGCTTTAAAGGAGTTAGCGACAAAATTACTAGATGACTATAGAGCTGGATCTTCATTCTTTTTTGCTTCACCGTATCGTACAATACTTGCCGAAGGAACATTTGCAACGGTGAAACATAGTCAGGCAGAAAATGTTCCTGAGCTAGTTCGTGCTGTATTAAGCAATGCGAAACAAGCTGGCCATCCTAATCCAATTGTTGTAGGAGCGCTGCCTTTTGATCGTACAAAATCGGTACAGCTCGTTGTACCTCGGGAGAGCAGGCTAGCAGATCGTCTGCAATTTGATTTTACAGATCGAACCCAGCAATCACCTGCACTTACATATGAAATGAATCCTATTCCGTCATCTTCAGAATATATGCGTGGTGTAGAGCAAGGAGTAGCTAAAATAAAGAGCGGTGACCTAAAGAAAATCGTTCTATCTAGATCATTGGATTTGAAATCTTCAGAAAAGGTTGACATTCAAAAACTACTTTGTGATTTAGCGCAGCACAATAAACAGGGGTATACGTTTGCGGTAGATTTACCGAAGAGTGAAGAAATAGAGAATTGTGATGCCTCACCAAAGCGTAGTTATACACTCATAGGAGCGAGTCCAGAGTTACTTGTCTCACGGAGTGGAATGCAGATCATTTCTAATCCGCTTGCAGGCTCTAGACCTCGAAGTAAAGACCCTGAAGAAGATAAGAGACGAGCAGATGAGTTGCTTTCTTCAGCTAAAGATTTACATGAACATGCTGTTGTTGTTGAAGCAGTAGCTGCGGCGCTTCGTCCGTACTGTCGTACATTGCATGTTCCGGAAAAACCATCATTAATAAATAGTGAAGCAATGTGGCATTTATCTACTGAAGTAAAAGGAGAATTACTAGACGCATCAGTGTCTGCATTAGAATTAGCACTTGCGCTTCATCCTACACCAGCAGTTTGTGGAACTCCGACAGAAAAAGCTCGAGAGGCTATTAACGAAATTGAACCGTTTGATCGAGAATTTTTCACGGGAATGCTTGGTTGGAGTGATCTGAATGGTGACGGTGAATGGATTGTTACGATTCGTTGTGCGGAAGTTGAAGGGAATTCCCTTCGTTTATTCGCAGGAGCTGGTATTGTTGCGGAGTCAAAACCTGAAGATGAGCTAGCTGAAACATCGGCTAAGTTTCGTACAATGCTTCGGGCTATGGGATTAAATGATGAATCTTTGAAATAGAAGTTAGGGGGATAAATGATGTTAACAGGATGCCAGGAGTGGCCAAAGGAATTTGCAGATCGATATAAAGAAGAGGGGTGCTGGCGCGGAGAGACCTTTGGAGAGATGCTGCGAGAACGTGCGATGAAACATGGTGACCAGATTGCAGTGACAAGTGGCGAAAAACACTTAAGCTATAGTGAACTAGATAAAAGAGTAGATCAATTAGCTGCAGGATTTCTAAATTTAGGAATTAAACAAACGGATCGAGTAGTTCTTCATTTACCAAATATTATGGAGTTTTTCGAAGTCTGCTTTGCGCTTTTTCGAATTGGTGCAGTTCCAGTTTTTGCTTTGCCGTCACACCGAAGTAGTGAAATAAGCTATTTTTGTGAATTTGCTGAAGCGACTGCTTATATTATTTCTGATAAACAGCTTGGATTCGACTATCGAAAACTTGCAAGAGAAATAAAAGAAAAAGTTCCAACGTTGCAACATGTAATTGTTGTAGGAGAGGCAGAGGAATTTGTAGGAATTCGTGATCTTTATATGAATCCGGTCAATCTGCCAGAAGTAAAATCTAGTGATGTAGCTTTCTTGCAATTATCAGGCGGAACAACAGGATTATCTAAATTAATTCCCAGAACACATGATGACTATATTTATAGTTTAAGAGTGAGTGCTCAAATTTGTAAATTGGATCAAGATAGTGTGTATCTTGCTGCGCTTCCAGTTGCACATAACTATCCGCTTAGTTCGCCGGGGACTCTTGGGACGTTATATGCAGGTGGGCAGATTGTTCTAGCTTCTGGGGGAAGTCCAGATGAAGCGTTCTCTCTTATTGAGAAGGAACGTGTCACAATTACAGCACTTGTGCCCCCCCTTGCAATGGTATGGCTTGACGCAATAGCTTCACGCAATAATGATCTATCTAGCCTGCAAGTTTTACAGGTAGGCGGTGCAAAGTTTAGCGCGGAAGTGGCCAAGCGTATACGCCCGGCATTCGGTTGTACATTGCAACAAGTTTTTGGTATGGCCGAAGGGTTAGTGAATTATACGAGACTTGATGATGCAGAAGATATCATTATTCATACGCAAGGAAGACCAATGTCAGAGTTTGATGAAGTTCGTGTAGTTGATGAATATGATAATGACGTAGAGACAGGTCAAGTGGGGAGTTTATTAACTCGTGGACCATATACAATCCGTGGATACTATAAAGCTGAAGAACATAACGCTAAATCCTTTACTTCGGATGGTTTTTACCGCACAGGCGATCTTGTCAAAATAAATGAGCAAGGTTATTTAGTGGTTGAAGGACGCGATAAGGATCAGATTAATCGTGGTGGAGAGAAAGTTGCGGCTGAAGAAGTTGAAAATCATCTGTTAGCTCATGCAGCGGTACACGATGTTGCAATGGTATCTATGCCAGACGATTATTTAGGTGAACGTACTTGTGCTTTCGTTATAGCTCGCGGGGAAACACCGACTGTAGGGCATTTGAAAATGTTTTTAAGAGATCGAGGAATTGCGGCATATAAAATTCCAGATCGAATTGAATTTATAGACTCGTTTCCACAGACTGGTGTCGGAAAAGTGAGTAAGAAAGAATTACGGAAGGCAATTGCTGAAAAACTTAAATCTACCATGAAGTAATAAATGACAAATAAATATTCTTAACAATTCGAAAGGAAGTGATTAGATGGCTATTCCAGCTATCTCAGTATACCCAATGCCATTAGAGTCAGATTTACCAAATAATAAAGTAACGTGGAAGCCAGATCCGAAACGTGCTGTTCTTCTTATTCATGACATGCAAGAGTATTTTCTTGATGCATATCATGCAGAGGAATCACCAAGAGTAGAACTGATTTCAAATATTCAATCTATCAGAAAAACATGTAAGGAAATTGGTGTTCCTGTCGTTTATACTGCACAACCAGGTGGACAAACGCCAGAGCAAAGAGGATTATTGCAAGATTTTTGGGGGGCAGGTATTCCTGATGGGCCTCACAAGAAGAAAATTGTAGATGAGCTCACTCCTGATGAGGATGATATTTTCCTTACAAAATGGAGATATAGTGCTTTTAAGAAAACAAATCTTCTAGAGATTTTACGTGAACAAGGGCGTGATCAGCTTATTATTTGTGGGGTTTATGCACATATTGGATGTCTTTTAACGGCATGCGAAGCATTTATGGATGGGATACAACCATTCTTTGTCGCTGATGCGGTTGCTGATTTTTCACAAGAACATCATAAACAAGCTTTGCAGTACGCATCTGATCGATGTGCAGTAACTATAATAACGAATTTATTATTAAAAGATTTACAAAGTTTAAAAGAAACGTCTGCAGCAGAAGAAAATACAGGATTCACATTACAATCGGTACGTGAACAAGTTGCTGAATTGCTTCGTGAATTACCAGCAGATATTGGAGATAACGAAGATTTATTAAATAGAGGGCTTGACTCAGTTAGAATTATGAGTTTAGTAGAGAAATGGCGCCAAATAGGTGTAGAAGTTACATTTGCAGATTTGGCTGAGCGTCCAACAATTTATGACTGGTTTAATTTGGTGTCCTCTCAAGAGGAAAAGGTGCTATCAAATACAGATAGATAAAGGGGTAAATACGAATGTCTCATTGTCAAAAGGTTCGTCATTCATTGTCAGGTGCGCAAACGGGTATGTGGTTTGCGCAGCAACTTGATCCAAAAAATCCAATTTATAATACGGGTGAATACATAGAAATACATGGTTCAGTTGATGTGAAAACATTTGAATTAGCTGTGCGTAAAGTTGTAATGGAAGCTGAATCTTTACATGTTCACTTTGAAGAAGATGCGAAAGGGCCATGGCAAGTTATCGATGATTCACCTGAATTTCATATGCATATTATTGATGTTAGTACTGAAGAAAATCCCCAAAAAGCCGCTGAAGCGTGGATGCAAGTGGATTTATCTACGCCAGTGAATCTGAAAAAGGACAAGCTGTATACGGAGGCGCTTTTTAAAGTCGCTTCCAATCGTTTCTTCTGGTATCAGCGCATCCATCACATTGTGATGGATGGATACGGATTTTCTTTACTTGCGCAAAGAGTAGCAAGAGTATATACGGCATTCATGAATAATCAATCGTATGATGAGAGATCATTTGGTTCTTTATATACCATTTTAGAGGAGGATGCTGCGTATCGTGCATCGGAGCAATTTGAGAAAGATCATAGCTTTTGGTTAGAACGGTTCCAAGATCAACCAGAAGTAGTAAGTTTAGCGGAACGTGCTCCTAGAACATCGAAGACATTTCTTCGCCAGCCAGCACATTTGTCTCGTTTAAGTACAGAATCTTTGCGGAAGGTTGCACATGATTGTAATGCGAATTGGCCGGATCTTATCATAGCTGCAACTGCGATTTATATACATAAATTAACAAGTGCACAGGATATAGTTCTAGGTTTACCGATGATGGGACGTTTAGGATCAGCATCGATCAATATCCCTGGTATGGTCATGAATGTAGTCCCGCTCCGCTTGTCTATAAGCTCTAATATGAGTCTTGCTGAAGTTGTCGGGCAGGTTTCTAATGAGGTTCTTGATATTCGTTTTCATCATAAGTATCGTCATGAAGAATTACGCCGAGATCTTAAATTATTGGGAGAAAATCAAAGGTTATTTGGTCCAATGATTAATGTGATGCCATTTGACTATGCCTTGAGTTTTGCAGGAAATCATGGGGTTAAACATAATCTTTCGGCAGGACCGGTTGATGATCTTTCAATAAATGTGTCAAACGAGTTTGAAGGAAATGGCTTAAGGATTCATTTTGATGCAAACCCTGAAGTATATAGATTAGAAGAGTTAATAAATCATAAAAAAAGATTTGTGAATCTTCTGGAAGATATATCAGATCTTCAGGTAGATTCACCGATTGGAAAACTGGAACTCTTACTTCATGAGGAACGAAAGCATTTAGTAGAGTGGAATCAAACAATGAAAGAAAGTTCATTCGTAAGTGTACCTGCTCTCATTGAAAAACAAGTAAGTAAATCTCCTGATTCTATTGCTGTCATATGTGATGGAATAGAACTTACTTATAAAGAATTAAATGAACAAGTAAATCAACTTGCTCATTTCTTGTTAGAACGAGGAGTTCAATCTAAGGAATTTGTAGCGTTAGCATTTCCAAGATCTGTAGAGATGGTTATCGGAATGTTAGCGGTTCTTAAGACAGGAGCAGCATATTTACCAATCGACCCAGAATATCCAGAGGATCGAATTACGTATATATTAAGCGATGCTAAGCCTGCTTGTATCCTAACACATTCTTCTGTTTTAGGTGATTTACCGAATGGGGATCATATAACAAGAGTTGTGCTTGATAATCAGGATACAAAAGAAGAGTTAAGTGGATACCAGAAAAATAACCTAGATTCATTTGATGGAGAAGCACCCTTAAATCCTGCGTATACAATTTATACTTCGGGGTCAACAGGTAAGCCAAAAGGTGTCGTTGTGCCGATGCAAAGCTTAAGCAACTTTTTATTGGCGATGCAAGATCAATTCTCATTACATGTAAATGATCGTTTGTTGGCTGTTACAACCTTTGCGTTTGATATTTCAGCTTTAGAAATTTATTTACCACTTATTAGTGGAGCAAGCGTTCAAATTGCCCAAAAAGAAGCAGTTCAAGATTCTTCAGCATTAACAGAAATCATTCAAAAGGAAAACATCACAATTATGCAAGCTACACCAACACTTTGGCATGCGCTTGTAACAGATTATCCAGAAAGATTAATAGGACTTAAAGTTCTTGTTGGTGGTGAGGCGCTTCCATCGAATCTAGCGTCTCGGTTAAAAGAATTAAATTGTCATGTTACAAATCTTTATGGACCAACTGAAACAACAATTTGGTCAACTTACATGGATATGAATGAAGAAGAGAGTGGTACACCTTCTATTGGAAGACCAATTTGGAATACTGAAGTATATGTACTAGATGCAGGTTTACAACCTGTACCACCTGGAGTGGTGGGAGAATTATATATTGCTGGTACGGGGCTTGCCAATGGATATTTAGGAAGACCAGAATTAACAGCTGAACGATTTGTTGCTAATCCATTTGGGAAACTTGGTACACGAATGTACCGTACGGGCGATCTTGTTAAATGGCGTAAGGATGGTTCGTTAGATTATGTGAGTCGTGCAGATCATCAAATTAAGATTCATGGATTCCGTATCGAGTTATCTGAAGTGGAAACTGTATTATCTCAGCACCCTCATGTTGAGCAAGTCGTTGTAATCGTTCGAGAAGATCGACCTGGCGATAAACGTTTGGTTGCTTACATTGTACCTGATGCTGATGGAAATCTTGACCTTGCAGAAATTCGAACATATGCAGGAGGGAGCCTACCAGGTTATATGATACCGTCAGCAATTATGATGATGTCTGAATTGCCATTGACACCGAACGGAAAGATTAATCGGAAAGTGTTACCAGCACCTGACTTCAATTTACTTGTTAGTGAACGCGTAGCTAGAAATCCACAAGAAGAAATTTTATGTGATTTATTTGCGGAAGTGCTTAGCATAGCGCGGATTGGAATCGATGATAACTTCTTTGAAATAGGCGGACATTCTCTGTTAGCTTCCCGGTTAATGGGACGTATTCGTGAAATATTAGGTGTGGAATTAGGCATTGGAAAACTATTTGAATCACCTACAGTCGCTGAACTTGCTAAACAATTAGATAGCACACAGAGTGCAAGGTCAGCTATTCAGAAAGTAGAGCGTCCAAGAGAAGTTCCTCTTTCTTTTGCACAGCGTCGTTTATGGTTCTTGAATTGTTTAGAAGGTCCAAGCCCAACTTACAATATTCCAGTAGTCATTCGAATGTCTGGTGAATTAAATCGAGAAGCTTTACAAGCTGCATTTTATGATATCGTCGATCGACATGAGACACTTCGAACTATTTTTCCTAACATGCTTGGTACGTCACATCAGCAAATTTTGGAGACAAATGAGGCAAATCCTACTTTAATTGTTACGCAGACTACTGATTCAGAATTACCTAAAGTACTTGCTGAAGCTGTAAGATATAGCTTTAATCTTGCAGAAGAGCCAGCTATCCGTATGGAGCTTTTTGAAATAAATCCGGATGAACATGTGTTACTTGTATTATTGCATCATATTGTAGGGGATGGATGGTCATTAAACCCATTGTCAAGAGACATAGCAACTGCGTATCAAGCACATTGTAAAGGTGAATCAGTTCAGTGGAAGTCACTGCCAGTACAGTATGCCGATTATGCCCTTTGGCAACAAGAACTATTAGGAAATGAGAGTGCACAAGATAGTCTCATTTCACAACAAATTGAGTTTTGGAAAGAAGAATTGAAGGGGTTACCAGCCCAACTTGAGTTACCTACAGATTATCAACGTCCTGTGGAAACGAGCTATTGCGGAGAAACGATAGATTTTCATGTGAATCCAGAGTTACATGAACGATTATTAGAGCTTGCTCGTAAAAATGGTGTTAGTTTGTTTATGATCCTACAATCCGGACTTGCTGCATTACTTACACGATTAGGGGCTGGAACGGATATTCCAATAGGTAGTCCAATTGCTGGGCGTAGTGATGATGCGCTTGGAGATATTGTCGGATTGTTCGTAAATACACTCGTTTTACGTACAGATACGTCTGGAGATCCTAGCTTTAGTGAACTGTTAAGCAGGGTGCGTAAAGTTAACCTTTCAGCATATGAACATCAAGATGTTCCATTTGAAAGACTTGTTGAAGTGTTGAACCCTGTGCGTTCGAGAAATAGTCATCCACTATTCCAAATTATGTTAGCTTTTCAAAATACACCAGAGGCTACACTTGATATACCGAATCTAGAAACGCATCTTGAGATTAAGAGTGTTGGTTCTTCGAAGTTTGATATGACGATAGAAATAAGTGAACGTAGTACGTCTGAAGGTCAGCCAAATGGATTACATGGTTTACTTGAATTTAGTACAGATTTATTTAAGCGTGAGACAGCTCAGAAACTTGTGAGTCGTTTCATTCATTTATTAGAAGACGCAGTAGAAAATCCAGAACAACCTATTGGGCGTTTGGAAATTTTGGACGAAGAAGAGCGTCAAACAGTACTTAAAAAATGGAATGCCGGCTTTCAAATTGCGCCTGAAATGACCTTACCGGAATTATTTGAGAAACAAGTTCGCTTAACGCCAGATGCAACCGCTGTCGTAGTTGAGGACACTACGCTAACTTATGAAGAGTTAAATAAGAGATCGAATAAACTTGCACGTCTGTTAATTGAAAAAGGAGTAGGTCCAGAGCAAATAGTTGCTTTAGCGATACCAAGATCTGTTGATATGGTTGTGAGTTTGTTAGCAGTTTTGAAAGCGGGGGCAGGATATTTACCGCTAGATCCTGATTATCCATCGGATCGAATTTCATTCATGCTAAGTGATGCTAAGCCTGTCTGTATGATTACGAACACACAAGTGACAATAGAGAGTGCAGAGACCGTAACGATTGTAGTAGACGATTTAAAAATAATGGAGACATTAAACAAATATGGTGAAGAGAATATAGAAAATGTGGAACGAATACAGCCACTATCACCTGTACACATCGCTTATGTAATTTATACATCAGGTTCAACAGGAAGACCAAAAGGTGTAATGATTCCTCATCAGAATGTTATAAGGCTGCTTGGGGCAACTGACCATTGGTTCCAATTTGATTCGGAAGATGTTTGGACAATGTTCCATTCTTATGCTTTTGATTTTTCAGTTTGGGAAATTTGGGGGCCGCTATTGTATGGGGGACGTCTTGTTGTCGTACCACACACTGTGAGTCGTTCACCTAGAGAATTTTTAAATCTGCTTGTCCAGGAAAAGGTAACAGTTTTAAATCAGACACCATCAGCATTTTATCAACTTATGCAAGCAGATCGCGAAAATGTTGAATTAGGGCAGAAACTTTCCTTACGATATGTCGTTTTTGGCGGAGAAGCACTGGAATTAAGTCGTCTAGAAGATTGGTATAGTCGTCATCCAGAAAATTCGCCTAAGCTTATTAATATGTATGGTATTACAGAAACAACTGTACATGTAAGCTATATCGAGCTGGATCAAAATATTGTATCTTTACGAGCAAACAGCTTAATAGGATGTAGTATACCAGATCTTAAAGTATACGTATTAGATAATTACTTACAACCTGTACCACCAGGAGTGGTAGGAGAAATGTATGTTGCAGGAGCAGGGCTTGCTCGTGGGTATTTAGGTCGTGCAGGGTTAACTGCGGAACGATTTATAGCAGATCCATACGGGAAACCTGGTACTCGAATGTATCGTACAGGAGATTTGGCGCGTTGGTGTCAAGATGGCACATTAGACTATATCGGTCGTGCAGACCATCAAATTAAGATTCGAGGTTTCCGAATTGAACTTGGCGAAATTGAAGCCGTTATTATGCAGCACTCTCATGTTGAACAAGTAGCTGTCATTGTACGTGAAGATCAGCCTGGTGATAAGCGATTAGTTTCCTATATTGTTTCGACAGAACATGTAAACATTGATACAGCTGAAATGCGCCATTATGTAGGACTTAGTCTACCTGATTATATGGTACCATATGCTTTCGTTATGATAAGTGAATTACCTTTAACTCCAAATGGTAAGTTAGATCGTAAAGCATTACCAGCACCTGAATTCATGGTATCTACGATAAGCCGAGGACCAAGAACACCAAAAGAGGAAATTTTATGTGATTTATTTACAGAGGTTTTGAATTTACCTCGAATTGGCATTGATGATGGTTTCTTTGATCTTGGCGGTCATTCCTTACTTGCTGTGCAGTTAATGAGCCGGATCAGGGAAGCGCTAGGAGTAGAGTTAAGTATTGGTAGCTTATTTGCGGTACCGACAGTTGCAGGGCTTGCTGAAATACTTGAGATGGGGACGAGCCAAAGTGCGCTAGATGTAATCTTGCCATTAAGAACAAGCGGTGAAGAGTTACCTATGTTCTGTGTACATCCAGCAGGTGGACTTAGCTGGTGTTATGCAGGATTAATGAAGTCTTTAGGAAGCAATCATCCAATTTATGGTGTACAGGCACGCGGCATTGCGAAAAGTGAAGAACTTCCAAAATCATTAGACGAAATGGCTGCTGACTATCTTGAGCACATTCGTGAGATACAGCCACATGGGCCGTACAGGTTGTTAGGTTGGTCTCTCGGAGGAAACGTTGTTCATGCAATGGCAACTCATTTGCAAAATCAAGGAGAAGAAGTTGAACTGCTTGTTATGTTGGATTCTTATCCCGGTCACTTTTTACCAAATACAGAAGCGCCTAGTGAGGAAGAAGCGCTTATTGCCCTACTTGCATTAGGAGGATACGATCCAGATAACATGGATGGAAAACCACTTGATATGGCAAACGCTATTGATATACTTCGCAGGGATGGCAGTGCATTAGCGAGTCTGGAAGAGGAAACAATTTTGAACTTGAAAGAAACATACGTAAATTCTGTTGGTCTTTTAGGAAAGTATGTTCCAAAACAATTTCATGGAAACCTTGTATTCTTTAGATCAACAATCATACCAGAATGGTTTGATCCGATTTCTCCAGATACATGGCTTAGTTATATAGATGGGGAAATTGAACAATATGATATTGATTGCCGACATAAAGATTTATGTCAGCCAGGACCACTTACAGAAATCGGACAAGTATTAGCTAGTAGACAGCAAGCGATGAAAGGGGTAAATAAAGTATGACGAATCCATTTGAAAACGATAACTTTATGTATAAAGTGTTAGTAAATAAGGAAGGCCAGCATTCTGTCTGGCCAGCCTTTCTCGATGTACCAGCCGGGTGGGATGTTGTTCATGAACAAGATAGTAGACAAGCTTGTCTTGCGTATATCGAATTACACTGGAGTGATATGCAGCCAAAGAGTCTTCACTCACTTGAGTGCGTTTCAGTAGGGGAGTAGTAATGAATTTGAAGCTGAATCCGAAAATTGTTGTTAGTGTTGTATATGTAACGGCTATGTTTATGGCTGCTATGGATGCAACGATTGTAAATGTAGCTCTGCAAACGATTAGTCATGAACTACAAGTTCCACCTTCAGCAATGGGGACAGTTAATGTTGGATATTTAGTAAGTTTGGCTGTGTTTTTACCTATTTCTGGGTGGCTTGGAGATCGGTTTGGTACAAAGCGAGTATTCCTAATTGCTCTTTCTGTATTTACAGCTGCTTCCGCGCTATGCGGAATTGCTGATAATATTACTGCCTTAAATATATTCCGTATCATACAAGGTGCTGGCGGAGGATTATTGACGCCAGTAGGAATGGCAATGTTATTTCGAACATTTTCACCACAAGAAAGACCGAAGATTTCTAGGTTCATCGTCTTGCCTATTGCTGTTGCGCCTGCAATAGGACCAATTGTTAGCGGGTTCTTTGTGGATCATATGTCTTGGCGCTGGGCATTTTATATTAATCTACCGTTTGGAATAGTAGCTTTACTAATTGGTGCGTTATTTTTAGTAGAGCATATTGAAAAAACTGCTGGGCGGTTAGATTTACCTGGTTTTATGCTTTCCGCACCAGGATTTGCAATGTTGATATATGCAATGAGTCAAGGGCCATCCAAAGGATGGGGTTCCTCAGAAATAATAGGGACAGGATTAGGTGGACTTTTGCTTATTATTCTCTTTGTATTTGTTGAACTTCGTGTGAAGCAGCCGATGCTAGACTTATGTTTGCTGCAAGATCGTTTATTTCGGAATATGAGTCTCATTTCGTTATTTTCGGCTGCTGGATTACTAGGTATGTTATTTATATTCCCACTTATGTATCAAAATGTATTACATGCGTCGGCACTAGAAACAGGTCTTACAACATTTCCAGAAGCAATCGGGTTAATGATTGCTTCGCAAATTGTGCCTTTGTCTTACAAAAGACTTGGGCCACGTAAGTTGATTTCTACCGGTTTGCTATGTGCAGCGATTATATTTGTTGTTTTAAGCTTCGTGAATCAGGAAACAAACCCTTGGCTGGTCCGTATTCTATTGTTTGGCATAGGATTTTTCCTAGGTCATTCTGTAGGAGCTGTACAATTTTCAGCTTTTAATAATATTCATCCGTCTTCAATGGGGAGGGCGACAACTATTTTTAATGTGCAAAATCGATTAGGTTCCGCCATCGGTGTTGCAATTCTTGCAAGTCTTTTAGCAGCTTTTGGAAATCATGATGTAAGTGGAGCAGGAAATGAGAGTGCTAGTATTGTAGCGTATCAAATGGCCCTGCTTGGTGCAGCTGTATTCCTATTCATAGCATTATTATTTGCATTACGTATTCGTGATGCGGAAGTAATAGATACATCAAAGAAAAAAACGTCAGTCCAATCAAATGAAGCTCATTCAAAAGCAGTTGCAGGTGAATAAAGGAGGAAGAATCTGCCCAGGTGTAATAATAAATCTGGGTAGGTTTCTCTATTACAATAGCAATGATGAAAAGTGAGAAGGGGAAATGTTAGTAGGGATATTTGCTGAAGGATGGAATAGGTTCTATACTTTTCTTAGTATGAATATTGGATATAAAAAGGGGAGAATTTTTATGAAAGATTGGGAGATTGTAGATTCCGTACCAGAGTTAAGAAGTCATCACTGTCAAGTATGGTGGGCGCGAATTTCAGACTTGCAATCTTGGCACTATAGTTTATTAAATGAAACGGAGCGTGAAAAAGCAAATTTGTTCCGTCATTCTGAGGACCGAGCAAGATTTATGATTGGATGTGCAATTAGTCGATTGGTACTAGGAAAACAACTCGCAATGTCTCCGCTTCAAGTACCAATCGATCGAACCTGTTCAGTTTGTAAGCTAGCGCATGGACGTCCGCAATTACCTGTAGGCATGCCGCAGCTATCTGTGTCACATTCAGGAGAACGAGTTGCTGTTGCGTTTACAACATCTACACCTATTGGTATAGATGTAGAACAAATAAATTCTAATATTGATGTACTTAAGATGGCAGTAGGAGTATTAACAGATATAGAAATTGCTCAGTTAATGCAACTGCCAGTTGAAAGGCGAATTGAAGGGTTTTTAACATATTGGACGCGGAAGGAAGCGATACTTAAGGCTACTGGAGAAGGGTTAATGATGTCACCTTCTAATCTTACTGTATCAACTCCAGATCATTTACCGGAACTCCTTGTTTTTCAGGATAAGTCACAGCTTGTTGAGACTACAACTTTGATGAATTTGCAACCTGGCTCAGGCTATGTTGCTTCAATAGCTTTATTAAACAAAGATGTAACAGAAATGAGGCAGTTTGATGCAGGAACACTTTTAGAGAGTACTAGACTTCTCCTTCGTTAATGGATAGTAATTCTTCAATTGACGAAGGTGTGTATCAATAATCGATAATAGAACAGTTACCTACTGATATTTTTCGTATGAAGTAAGTTTAGGAATATGTTCACTTGAGTGGCTGCTAGATTATATAAATATAGAAGAGGTGTTAGTCATGTTAGTAATGGAAAATAGAAGAAGAGAATTGGCTGATGCTACAGTAGTTAAAATGGTTAAAGATTTATTGTTTTCTAAAGAGACGTCATCTATTACGTCTTTAGAAAATATTGTGAAAGATATAGTTCAGTTCAATGTTGTGGAACAAGAAATGTTAGATAGGGAATATATTCCAAAAGAAGCGAGAAGCTTTTTTGATAAAAATGGAACATTTCTTTACCGAGTTTCATCCATTAGTTACAAAGGAAAGGTGTTATCTGAAAATCTAATTTTTACTGATACCTCACTATTACCAAGTGAAATTGTGAAAGAGTTAGAAGACGGAAACGTTCCTATTGAAAACCTAGTTGAGCAAATGGAAGTAAGAAAAAACATGCTATATCAAGGATATCAGCCTTCTGGAAATATTATTGAACTGTTTGATGGCTGCTTATTACAATCTAGTATATACCCTACGAGAAAATATCAAATCGTAAGCAACTGTAGATGCTTATTTTATATTTGTGAAGTATATCATGAGGATAATATATATGCGGTCATGAAATAAAACAATAAACCAGCCTAATTGGCTGGTTTATTGTTATTTTACAGCTTCTTTTAATTCTTTTCCGGCTTTAAAGGCAGGAACTTTACCAGCTGCAATTTGAATTTCCTCACCTGTTTGTGGGTTTCGGCCAGTACGTGCAGCTCTTTCCCGTACTTCGAATGTGCCAAAACCAATAAGTTGCACTTTGTCACCAGTTTGTAAAGCATTCGCAATTGTATCAAATACAGATTGGACAGCTGCTGAAGCTTCCTTTTGGGAGATATCGGCAGTTTGGGCTACATTTTTAATTAATTCAGTTTTGTTCATTTTTTTCACCTCATATTAATTTTTTGTCTAAGTCTATTTTTGGAATGAGTGATATGATAGAGAAATTTTTGTTAATGTAAAATATTGATAGGATTGCATTGTTATCTTAATTTCGGTGAAAGAGGCGGAATCCCTGCAAAGTATGAAGGAATTTATTTGAATTGTTTCTTGAAAAAAGAGGATATATATAGATTATAGTACAATCGATATATAAAATAGAAGTAAGGAGGATTCTATAATGATTATTCGCACAAAGCTAGAAGAATTAATAGTAATTCGGCAGCATGATCATGGTTTTTTGGCAGGAGAATTTGCAAAAAAATTTAGAAAAGATGTATTTGAAGATAAAACATATTTAAAAGAGTGTATTGATGCGATTTATGAACATGATAGGGGATGGATTGGCTTAGATACAACGCCAATTTGGAATGATGCTAAAAATTCACCTTATACGTTTATGGATTGTCCAAGTTCATTGAGATTTGTTTTTTATACCTTAGGGTTGAATGAGATTGAACATACAAATCCTTATGGTGCTATACTTTGTAGTAAACATTTCATATCATTTCCTCTTAATCAAGAAGACGATGAAATGATAAAGTTTTATAAACAGGAATTGGATCGTCAAAAGAAATTTTTGAAAACGTTAACAACAGAGCAGTATGATATGTTCGATATACACTATAAACTTTTAAAGTTTTGTGATGAGCTATCGTTATATGCTTGTATGAATGAACCTGGTGTAAAGAAAGAAAAAGAAATTGATTTATTTAAAGAGGGATTTGAAGGAACTGAAACTTTTAATAAGAACACAAATGAACGATTAAAGGCAGAGTGGTTAGATAAAGAAACGATTCGTATTACACCGTTCCCTTTTGAAGGCGAGTTTAAAACGTATGTAAAATATAAATCTGTGCTAGCGAATAGAATAGAGGAGATTGGTATTGTTAAGGCGGATAAGGAGGTAGAATCTCAGAAATTAGATTTATATTTTGTGAGGTAAGAATGTAGTTACGTGAAAATAAGGAAAGGAGAATAGAATATGAAACAATATATGATAAAACAATTTGATTATCATACATGGGCAAATAAAAGAATACTTGAGCATCTAAGGGAGCTCCCTTAAGAGGTGTATTATCAAGAAGTTCAAAGTGTATTTCCTTCTATAGAAAAGGTACTGATTCATATTTATGTAGTGGATTGTGTATGGTTACATGTTTTAAATGGTAAAAGTATGGCTGAAGCGTTACAGGTAGGAAAGGAGTTACAAGAGCAAGTCGAAAACAAAACAATGGATGAATTGAAAAATCTGTTCCACAAAGTAACGCAGCAGTATAAAGTGTTTTTGGATAAACAAAAGGATATGAATCAGGTAATTCTACTTGATAATCCATACGCTGGAAGATTAAAAACCTCTGTATCTGAATTAGTGCAGCATGTTGTAAATCATGGAACATATCATAGAGGAAATATAACAGCTATGTTGCGGCAACTAGGTTATCCATCTACTATGACGGACTTTGTATTTTATTTACATGCAGAACAAAAATCTTAATGGAGAAAATGATAGCTTAGTATTCAAATACACTGAGAATAGAAGGAGAGGAAAGAAATGTATAAAGAATGTAGTAGCGAACATTTTACGATTGAGAAATTAAATGATGGTATTTACGCGGCAATTGCAAAAGAAGGAGGAGGCTCCTTAGCCAATGCCGGTTTTGTTGATATAGGAGATCAAACGATTATTTTTGATACGTTTAACACACAACAAGCAGCTGCAGATTTAAAGGAGATAGCAGAAGAAATAACAGGTCATTCTATATCATGGGTTATTAATAGTCATTGGCACGGAGACCATATTCGTGGAAATCAAGTTTTTAAAAATTGTAATATCATATCTAGTCATAAAACATACGAGCAAATGGCAGAAATTCATCCTTCCAAAATTGATAAACAGAAACAAGACATAGAAGGTTTACATACATATATACAATCCCTACAAGATCAATTCACTCAAACAAATGATGAAAGCTTACGAAAACAGATTTCATTCTTAAATCAGTTAGCGATTTCATTACCCACACTGCGACTTGTATTACCTCAATATTCTTTCCAAAATGAATTTACTATACATGGTTCGAAGAGAACTGCAAAATTGATTACGTTAGGCGGAGGGCATTCCGTTTGTGATACGATTCTTTACTTACCTAAAGAGAAGGTTTGTTTTATGGGTGATTTGTTATTTGTGAAATCACATCCTACTTTTTTTGAAGAATCTAATCTTCAAGAATGGAAGGGTATGTTAGAAATGATTGAGGAATTTGAAATTGAAAAGGTAGTACCAGGACATGGCCCTGTAGGTGTAAAAACAGACTTGAGAAAAGTGATAGAGTACATGGAGAAATTAACGTTATTAGTTAGAGAGAATACAAGTATTGATGAGATCGAATGTCCGAATGCTTATAAAAATTGGTATGCTCCTGAGGTTTTCACATCAAACTTAAAGTATTTAAAAAAAGTAATGGAATTATCAATTTTGCAAAGTAATGTTACGAAATAAAGAAATAATACAAATAAAGGGTATCCTATTTCTATATGGGATACCCTTGGCATTAAATGTTGATTAACTTGCTATTTTTTTATTTGATGTTTTGAGTTTTTCAGCTTGTAAGAAACGATGTGTTTCTGCTACCACAACACCACTTAATCCAATTAGACCGATTAAGTTTGGAATAGCCATAAGTCCGTTTGCGATATCAGCAAATGTCCAAACGATTCCGAGTTTTAAGTTGGCACCAATTGCAATCATTACAATGAAGATGGCTTTATAGTATTTCACAGCACCTTGTCCGAATAAATAAGCTACACATTTTTCACCATAATAAGACCATCCTAAAATAGTGGAGTAGGCAAATAATATGATTGCAATACCAAGTATCATACTACCAGTATCGCCAAATACAGATTGGAAAGCGAGTGTTGTTGCTTCAACACCAGTTTTTCCAGATTTCCAGGCACCTGTTGTAATTAATACTAAACCAGTAATTGTACAAACAATAAAGGTATCGAGGAAAGTTCCTGTCATTGACACAAGCGCTTGTTTGGCAGGTGAATCTGTTTTTGCAGCAGCAGCAGCAATTGGAGCGCTTCCTAAGCCTGCTTCATTGGCAAATACTCCGCGTGCCATCCCAATTTGAATAGCAGAAGCAACGGTTGCACCGATAAAACCACCAGCCGCTGCAGTACCTTGAAATGCACCAGAAAAAATAAGTGAAAATGCTTCTGGGACTTGATCAAAGTGATAAAAAATAATAATGAGACCAGAAATTACATAAAAGAAAGCTTTAAGTGGAACGAAAAATCCAGTGACTTTCCCGATTTTTTTTACGCCACCTAAAATAACAATCGCAATTAAGAAAGCCATTAATATACCAGTTAAAGCAGGGGGAAACGAAAAGTTTATTCTCATAGCTTCTGCAACGGAATTCGATTGCACCATATTTCCGATTCCAAAAGAAGCGGTTGTTCCGAAAATGGCAAATAAAATAGCAAGCCATTTTTTCCCTAAACCACGTTCTAAGTAATACATTGGACCACCGGAATATTCGCCGTTTTCATTACTTACACGATATTTTACCGCGAGGATTGCTTCTGCATATTTCGTGGCCATACCGAACAAGGCAGTGATCCACATCCAAAATATTGCCCCTGGCCCACCGATTGTAACAGCTGTTGCGACACCGGCTATATTTCCCATCCCAATAGTTGCGGCCATTGCGGTCATGAGTGCCTGGAAATGACTAATATCTCCCAAAGAAGATGTGTCTTCTGATTTTCGAAATGCTAGTTTGTGAGCGTATAATAGTCTACTAAACTGTAAACCTTTTAGGCGCACTGTGAGAATGATTCCAGTTCCGACTAGAAGGAATAAGGTCGGTAATCCCCATACGTAGTGATTGATTTGTTCTAATACTTTACTTACTGTCTCCATCTTTATTCTCCTTTTAGAAAAAATAAAAAACCACTTCACATAAATGAAATGGTCTCTGGAGAAACAAGGAATAGAAAAATAAACCGATACAAATCGGCGTTTTCTTTCGCTTGTCTCTGTCCTTTTACCTGAGAGATTATCCGCTAATATAAGCGGATTTGCTCCTTCGGTGCTCTGTTTCCTCTGCACTATATGATAGGCGAGAGGGAGTCTCTCCAGAGATTCGTCCCCATGCAGTTCTACTTGTAACCAAGACCTGAGAGTTTCAAAGTTGAATCATCAACTTTTTGCCCCGTCGGTAGATCAATTGACCTTCTCCTGAATGGTTCATCCGAATTATGTGATTAAAAACTTAATTATATTGATATGAAATGATTTTTACATAATCAATAAACAACATTATAGGTTCCTTATAAATGAATTGCAATTATTTTTTATTGGAAGATACTTTTGAACAAAATTTTTATCTTTTAAAATGGAAGGGAATGATGTCGTCAATTTATTTTTTGGTTATCCCTAATATGCCTTCTAGTTCAGCTAACGTAGATAAAGCCATGACAATATTTTGATCAGCAAGACCTAAAGATTGCGTAGCATTTTCTAAACTATCTTTTAAGGGTTTCTCATTGTTTAAGCCTTGCGTAATAGATAATGCGGCATTTTCCATACAATTTGAAGCGGCTATAAACGCGGTTTTAAAATGATTTATTTTCTGCTTCAGTGCAGGGTCTTTCATTTTTTCTTCAGCTTTAAATGTTTCCGTTTTTTTAGAAATCTCGTTGAATTGGTTCGCTATATTATTTATTTTATCCAGTAATTCAGTTGTATTTATGTTACCTGATTTTGAATTTAGTTCAGTCCATGTTGGTAACCATTCCTGTTCCACGATAGTATCGTAGTTTGTAGTAAGTAAATCAATTTGGGATTTTAATTCTTGTTGATAGATTTTTTTATCGATAGGCTCTTTAGTAGTTTGAATTTTTTTCTCTTTCGTGTAGTTCAAAAAAACAATGACTCCAATGCTGGCAATTATCAGCGTGCTAAAAAGACAAAGCCACCATTTTTTATGAAACAATTTTTTCATTTAGTAATTCCTCCTAATATGCAAAACATAAGTTGTATTAATCTATAATAACAAGTTATACGTTTGAAAATTGTTATATTTTGTCGAAAAAAAGATTTGTGAAATAAATGTCCAATAATAAATAGCATTGTATGGTGAAAACCGATAAAACATTAAAGGAGTTTACTTTTATTAACATATAAGGATGAGATTTTGATGGAGAAAAAGAGACGGAAAATATACTCCAATATTATTATGGTAGGAGTTTTAGGAGGGCTATTAGCGCTAATATTTATGACGAAAGAATCAAAGATTAAAGATTTTCCAGTTCCTATGTCAGCTATTCATATTGAAGATGAAAATCAAGCACATTATCAATATATAAGTCTAATGCCTATATCAAAAGCAAAAGGATGGGAAAACCTTGGAGAAGATGGCCATACTGTAGTATTTCAAAAAGGAGATAGGAAGGTAATTGTATTACATTATCCAGGGGAAAATATGTATTACTTGTTTGAAGAGTAGATTAAGATATCAGGGGAATAGGACATAAACAGGATGATTACTTTGTTTGTG
Organism: Bacillus sp. 105MF; assembly: GCF_000374885.1. Classification (NCBI taxonomy): domain Bacteria; kingdom Bacillati; phylum Bacillota; class Bacilli; order Caryophanales; family Bacillaceae; genus Bacillus; species Bacillus sp. 105MF. The sequence goes on from NZ_KB895588.1 coordinate 63,310, forward strand.
TCCTATTTATTATTTAAGATAACAATCCGAGTTCCTTTGCATGTAGTGGGGAAAGACTTAATTTCTGAACGAAAAATGCATGAAGTGAGATTTGTTCTTTGATTTCAACCTATTCGTGATAACAGGAAAATAATGCTTGAATATCATTATTAAAATATTGTTCTACTAGTATACGAATCAATTTCGTACTTCGCCAATAATCATAAAAAGCTCCCGCATATGATCCACTTTCCGCAGACTTGCCGAACTCATTTAAAGGGTAATTACTAAATTCAGCTTGATATATGCTAATTAATTCATCTTCTACCTGCATAATTGTTTTAAATTGTTTATGTGAAATCATTAGTTTTCTTGGTAAATAAAAGCATACGCCTTCTTCAAACCACATCGATTCTTCATCAATTTCATCAAAATCACTATGGAATTCTTCAGCGTGATGTACAAATTCATGTGCAGCAATAGTTGCGATGTCGAGTATATTAAGTTGCTTATAATATTCCTGAGCTTTTTCAAGCTCTTTTCCGTCAGTTACAGATAAGTAGATGTTTTTCCATACATCAATAAGTGGTGTAATATGAATCAAATCACGTGAAGTATAAGCTGGCATAGGAATATTTGAATAAACTTGTGTTGCAGATTCTAAATCGTGAAATACGATTCCTTTTGGTGGTGAGAGGATTGTAACCTTTTCTTGCAATAAAGGTATGAAGCTTTGTAATTCGTTTAGTAGTTTCAAACCTTCTGCTTCAATCTTTTGAATATGAGTTGAATCAGTTACTGAGAATGCGAGTTTCATTGTCAATATACTCTTTTTATTGAATTATTTAGTAAATACATTATAAGCACACCACGATAAGGTGTATTTTTGTTTTTATTCTTAATTTTTTAATTTATAATTAATTTGTATATAACACTTTATATAGAAATGAGCTGATTGATTGTCAATTATTAAGAAAATAGGTCGTTTTTGTCCTGTGGATGATACGGGCTACATTATAAATGATTCACATATCAATAAAATTCAACCAGTTTTTCTGGAGGTAATACAAGAAGTAAAGAATACGTGTTTTCAATCGTTACAGGATGATTTGCATAGCATTTACATTAGAGGGTCTGTTCCAAGAGGGATTGGAATAGAGGGGATTGCAGATATAGACACAATTATATTAGTTCGAAAAGATCCGAGGGCAATAGACTTGGAATGGATCGAAAGTATAGAGCAACAATTGCTTCAAAAATTTGGTTGTATATCTGGAGTGGAATTAAGTTTTTATGATGTTGAAGAAGTGTTACATTCCAGTCGTTTGTCGTTTATAAGTTTTATGATTCAAACACATGGAGTATGTATACTCGGTGAAGATATAAGATCACAGCTACCTAAATATAAAGTAAGTCGAGAATTAGCACGTGAACATCTTATACATTTACAGCCACAAATTGAACAAGCATGTAAAGAATTAATTCATAATAAAGGTAGGGAAGATATATTAGATTGTTGCCGCTGGATTATGAAAATCATAGTTAGAGCAGGATTAGCATTAACAATTGATAAAGAAGGACTTTATTCTAGAGACCTTCATCCAGCGTATGAGTTGTTTAGTAAGCATTTTCCAGAGCAAGAACAAAGTATGAGGAAAGCGCTGCAATATGCAGTTAACCCTATAGACGACATAACAGAAATTTTGTCTTTTTTAGAGCTACTGGGAGATTGGATGATAAAAGAAGCGAATCAGTATTTTAAAAAAACAATTGAATAGATTGTAATTTTATTATGTAAATAAAAGTGTTTGATTTTTTAAATAGTAGGTGAAGAAATAGCAATCATTGCAAAAGGAATACGGAATATATAATTAGGGGGGATCTATATGTTATTAAAAACGATATTTTGTCAGGTAGAAAAAGAGAAAAAGGGTTTGTTTTCAGAGGCGCAAGAGAAATGGAGAGGTTTACAAAATCTAGAGGGATTTTATGGACAGTTCGGGGGCTGGAATGAAGATGAGGCCTGTATATTTACTGTATGGGAAAACATGAATACATATCAAAAATTTATGAATGAAATGCATGATCCAATTTTTCATAATAGCAATCAAAAGGATACGTATGTATCTTGTGAAATAGAGTTATTTCAAACGTTATTTGATATAAAAGCTACTCCATTTACGAATGTACTTGCAAAAAATCTATTTGTCAGAGCAGCAGTTTGTGATGTGAAAAGAGACAGGGAAGAGAACTTTTTACATATACAAGAAACAATTTGGAATAAAGGAATGGAAAAATCAGAAGGAATGTTAGGCGGCGTTGTGGGAAGATCTCTTAAAAACTCCAATCGCTATGTCGTCCTTTCTTTTTGGGAAAATGAAATGTCACATCAGCGTTATGTGAAAGAAATTTTTCCTGGATTATATGAGTTAGCTAATGTAACCGAGGATGTTGAAAATATAAATGGAAAGCAAGTTGTGTGTATAAAAGAATGGTCTGTATATTAATTATAAAAAAAGTGAATAAATGGTGTATATCTAGGATGAATGATTTTAGTAGTTATAGTTGTATGAATTATTAGTTTAAAAGTAGAAGGCATGCAGCGAATGTATTATTGGTATGTAGTTCAATAAGACGAACTCTTTTCTTTTAAACATGAAAATTATAGAAGACGTCAGATACCCTTTCGTGTTAATATATTTAAGTTATATTAGGAGGCTTACCCTTTTGTTATTGTACGGTAGAAGCAGTGTGAGCTTGAAATTTTTAGAAAAAAGGATGTGCCTAACTTGCGTATAAATAAATTTATTAGTGAATCTGGAAAAGCATCTAGACGCGGAGCAGATAAGTTAATTAATGAAAGAAGAGTAATTATTAACGGAAAGGTTGCAAAAATAGGTGACCAAGTACAACCAGGTGATGACGTCCGAGTAAATGGAGAGCAGCTTCGAATTGCTCGAGACCATGTGTATATCGCTTTAAATAAACCAGTAGGTATTACATGTACAAGTGAAAAGGCAGTTAAAGGTAACATTATCGATTTAGTGAATCATCCTTTACGAATTAATCACGTTGGACGTCTTGATAAAGATTCAGACGGTTTAATTTTGTTAACGAATGATGGCGATATTATTAATGAAATTTTACGTGCTGAAAATAAACATGAAAAAGAATATATTGTTTCAGTAGATAAACCGATTACGCCTGAATTTTTAAAAGAAATGGCAGCGGGTGTTAAAATTTTAGGAACAAAAACACTTCCTTGTGAAATAACACAGTTATCAAAATATGAATTCCAAATTATTTTAACACAAGGATTAAATCGCCAAATTCGTCGTATGTGTGAAGCTTTAGGTTATCAAGTATACACATTAAAACGTACGCGAATTATGAATATCCAGTTGAATAATTTACCAGTTGGACAGTGGAGAGATTTAACGAAGAAAGAGAAAAAAAGATTATTTGCAGACTTAAACTACGAACCACAAGATTGGTAAAAAAGATAGGGTAATCCGAAACAGTGAATTGTTTTGGTTTATTCTCTCTTTTTTTATCCCGCATTAATAGGCAGTAAGACCCCCACCTCAAGATTCAGAGAAAAACGAGGAAAATAGTTGGGGAATCAACTGCTCGTAAAAGCCCGATTGGTGAGGGATGATAATCAGTGGGGATGAGAAAAGCCCTCACTGATTAAAGTTTCACTTTATGTTTGGAAATCTTTTTTTATTTTTATTTTTAAAACACTTGCCAAAATAAATGGAATAGGATATATTAAACAACAATTAATGGATGTTGTTTTAAAAGCAAAGAAAAGGACACGAGTTATTTTTAACGGTTGTACAGAGAAGGAAGGAACGCTGAGAACTTCCTAACGCAGTGAAATAACTTACCACCTTAGAGCTGCACTGGGGAAATAAAAGTATCTAGTGCCGTGTAAGCGACGTTACCGCAAAAGAAGCCATTGTATGTTTAATATGATGGGAATCTGGGTGGAACCACGAATATAAGCATATTCGTCCCTATTATTAGGGATGAGTATGCTTTTTTATTTTTAATTTCATAATAAGCGAAGAAAAGGACACGAGTTATTTTTAACGGTTATACAGAGAGGGAAGGAGTGCTGAGAACTTCCTAACGCAGTGAAATAACTTACCACCTTAGAGCTGCACTGGGGAAAATAAAAGTATCTAGTGCCGTGTAAGCGACGTTACCGCGAAAGAAGCCATTGTATGTTTAGTATGATGGGAATCTGGGTGGAACCACGGGTAAAAGCACGCTCGTCCCTATTATTAGGGATGAGTGTGCTTTTTTATTTATGAAATGGAGCGATTAAAATGAGAGAACAGATGATTAACATTATTTTTCCAGATGGTAGTGCCAAAGACTATGTAAAAGGAATTACTCTAGAAGAGATTGCAGCCTCAATTAGTTCAAGTTTAAAAAAGAAAGCAGTAGCCGGAAAGGTGAATGATCAATTATTTGACTTACGTCGAAATATCGAACAGGATGCCAAAATTCAAATTATAACTATGGATTCAGAGGAAGGAATAGAAGTTGCAAGACATACTTCTGCACATATATTAGCGCAAGCTGTAAAGAGAATATACGGTGATGTAAAACTTGGCGTAGGACCTGTTATAGAAAATGGTTTTTATTATGATATGGATCTTCCAAGTAGTATAGGTATTGAAGACTTACCTAAACTTAAAAAAGAAATGAAGAATATTGTGAATGAAAATTTGAAAATAGAGCGAGTTGAAATCACTCGAAAAGAAGCAGAAAAGCTTTTCCAAGATGTAAATGATCACCTAAAGTTGGAGCTTTTAGAAGCAATCCCTGAAAATGAGATTGTAACAATTTATAAACAAGGAGAATTTGTTGATTTATGTCGTGGTCCACATTTACCGTCAACTGGCTACTTGAAAGCATTTCAATTAACTCACGTTTCCGGTGCATATTGGCGCGGGGATAGTAATAATCAAGTGCTTCAGCGTATATATGGCGTTGCGTTTTCTTCTCAAAAAGAATTAGAAAGCTATTTGCATTTTGTAGAAGAAGCAGCAAAGAGAAACCATCGTAAGTTAGGAAATGAACTTGAATTATTTATGTTCTCGGAAGAAGCACCAGGAATGCCTTTTTATTTACCGAAAGGACAAATGGTTCGAAATGAATTAGAGTCTTTTTTAAGAGAAATACAACAAAACTACGATTACCAAGAAGTGCGTACTCCCATTATGATGAATCAGGGGCTATGGGAAGAATCAGGGCACTGGGATCATTATAAAGATAATATGTATTTTTCAGAGGTAGACAACAAAAGCTTTGCATTAAAACCGATGAATTGCCCTGGACACATGCTTATCTTTAAAAATAAGCTACATTCATATCGCGATTTACCAATTCGAATGTGTGAATTTGGTCAAGTACATCGCCACGAATTCAGCGGTGCATTAAATGGATTATTAAGAGTTCGTACATTTTGTCAGGATGATGCACATTTATTTGTGACACCTGATCAAATAGAAAGTGAAATAAAGTCAGTGTTAAAACAAATTGACTATGTCTATAGAACATTCGGTTTTGAATATGAAGTGGAGCTTTCAACAAGACCTGAAGATTCAATGGGTGATGATGAGCTATGGAACCAAGCTGAATCGTCTCTCGAGAATGTGCTGAAATCATTAAATTATAACTATAGAGTGAACGAAGGAGATGGCGCATTTTACGGACCTAAAATTGATTTTCATATTAAAGATGCTTTACAAAGAAGCCATCAATGTGGAACAGTTCAGCTTGATTTCCAAATGCCAGAGAAATTTGACTTGAATTATATTGATGAAAGAAATGAGAAAAGAAGACCGGTTGTTATTCACCGTGCTGTATTAGGCTCTTTTGATCGTTTCCTAGGAATACTAATTGAACATTTCGGAGGGGCATTCCCAACATGGTTGGCTCCGGTTCAAATAAAGGTGATTCCTGTTTCCAATCAAGTACATGAACAATATACAAAGGAAATTGAAGAAAAGTTAAAGAGCGTTGGCCTTCGCGCCGAACGAGATGCTCGTAGTGAAAAACTAGGGTATAAAATACGAGAGGCACAGCTCCAAAAGATACCATACATTCTTGTTATTGGGGATAAAGAAATGGAAAATGGATCTGTAAATGTGCGTAAATATGGTGAAGAAAAATCTGAAGTGGTTTCGCTATCTGCATTTATGGAAAGTATACGGAAGGAAGTTTATAATAAAGGATCTAAGTAATAAATCATAAATCAATCAGGTTGAAACACACTACTTTAAGTAAGTAGTGTGTTTTTTACTATCATAAAGAAATTATTTGAAGTTGTTCGTCGTTAAAAATCATTTTTAACCTGTTTATTTTCTACTTTCCATCCATCATTCTTCTTTTTAATCTCTAAAACTATATTCATTCCACTAGATTCCTTGTAAAGGATATAACCATGGTCTGATTTAATATATGTCGACGGCTCTTCTCTCCATTTTTACTTATTTTAAATTATGTTTGTCTTAATATATTTAGAAGCGCCCGCTTCTAAGCAAAGTGTAGGTGGGGGATTTTAGGTTGTTATTTTTGTCCCTTACAAAAATGTAAGGTGAATGTAAGATAAATCGCAGGAAGATTGTGAGTAAAAGTGAGAATATTAAAAAAGAAAGTAAAGGATAGAAGATTTTTTATCAATTTTGTTATAAAAAAATGAAAAATTAAAAAAATCTTAAGAATTTATGTAGGAGAAATCTAAGAAATGTATGACAAAGTAATGATATACAAAAGGGATGGAGTGATAGGAATGGCAACAAATGTAGTGACAGTAGAAAGTGTGGAGAAAACATATGGCAAAAGAAATGAAAGCCAGTCAAAAGCATTAAGAGGGGTATCGCTTACGATACAAGAAGGGGAATTCGTTGGGATTATGGGACCTTCTGGATCTGGAAAAACGACACTACTAAATGTAATTAGTACACTTGATCATGCGACAGGAGGAAGTGTGACGATAGCAGGCACAGATATTACTTCAATGAAGGGGAACGCTTTATCAGATTTCCGTTCTCAAAAACTGGGGTTTATTTTTCAAGATTTTAATTTGCTTGAAAATCTCTCGATCTATGAGAATATTGCTTTGCCACTTTCACTACAAGGAGTGCCTTTAAGTGAGATAAGCGGGAAAGTAAATGAGGTTGCACAGAAATTAGATATTGTTGAAATTTTAACAAAATATCCATCAGCTGTCTCTGGTGGACAAAAACAAAGAACAGCTGCAGCACGAGCTTTAGTACATAATCCGGCCATTGTATTAGCGGATGAACCAACAGGAGCACTTGATAGCAAAAATGCGAAGAGTTTATTAGAAGCGATGCAAGACTTACATGAAAATCATAGAGTAAGTATATTAATGGTAACGCATGATGCATTTAGTGCAAGTTATTGTGAGCGGATTCTATTTATTCAAGATGGGCTACTCTATAAAGAATTGAAACGCCAAGGAACACGAGAGGATTTCTATCAAGATATTTTAGGTGTGCTTGCTCATATGGGCTCAGCGGCTGAATCCAAATAGGGGGCGAGATCATGTTATTGAAATTATCACGTCATAGTATGAAAAAAATGTTAAAGGACTATCTTGTTTTGCTTGTTGGTCTTGTCATTAGTATCAGTATTTTCTATATGTTTCAAACGATGGCGATTAACAGCCGATTTACAAAAGATAATAGTATGATTAATAGTATTCGCCTTGTATTTTGGGTTGGTGCTGTCTTACTTTCCTTCATTACGGTCTTTTATATCGTATATGCGAATTCCTTTTTACTTACATTGCGCAGGAAAGAGCTTGGTATGTATATGATGCTCGGTGCAAAGAAGAAAAAAGTAGCCCAGTTATTATTTATCGAAACATTCGGTATGGGAATTATCAGCATTATTATTGGGATTATTGTAGGAATATTACTAGCAAGTGCAGCGGGGAATTTTTTAATGAATGGTTTAGAAATTTCGGCGAAAGGCTATGCACCATTTTATATACCTGCAGTTCTTGTTACATGTGGATTCTTCTTGGTCTTATTTATTATTACTGGATTTATCAATAGTATACGGTTATTGCGTCAAACTGAACTTGAGCTACTTCGTGAAGATGAAACACAAGATACAATAGAAAAGAGTAAACGTCGCGTTATCATTTTTACTGTAATGGGAGTGTTACTGTTAGGAACAGGATACTATTCTATACTGCATATAGACAAGTTACGTGAAATAGGATTTATACTAGCAACGGGTGCTACAACGATAGGGACATATTTTATTTTTAGTTCATTGTTACCATTGTTTGTAACAAAGTTAAAAAACAACAAAAAACGAAATGAAACAGGTTTAAATAGTTTTACATATGCTCAGCTTCGTTTTCGAATAAATAGTTTATCTCGGGTACTTGGGACTGTCGCGATGCTAATTGCACTTGGTGCAGGGGCGATGACAGCTGGAATGGCTTTTCAAAAAAATGTTGGTATTATGACGGATTTTTCTCGAGTCTATGATGCGACAATTCATGATCCGAATGAAAAAGATATAGCCGCATTAAAACAAATGAAAATTGAAGAGCAACGAACTTATAAATATAAAGTGGACGGGGAAGCAGTCTATTATTTACGAGAAGATTTAACTGCAAAGCCACCACTCATTTCTGATCATCAAGATACAAAGAATGTCAAAGAGCCTGTACGTAAACGTGTAAAAGAACCATTAACGGAACCTCTTTATACATCTATGGAAGCACCTGAGGAAGCAAGTAAACTTCCACATATGCCAAGTGATTGGAATGATGCAATCATAAGAGAAGTTCAAGTTACACACAATCAATTCAACGGGAAACCTGTTCGAATTGCAGATAAGGACCATTATAAAAACATTCAAGGAACAGAACATAGTGTCACGCTAGTGCAAGTGGATGACTTACAAAAATATAAACCGTTGTTAATAGATATTGATCAACGACAAAAAGAGTTAGTAGAAAAAGAAAAAGGCGGAAAAGTAGAATTATATACAAAAATGACAACTTACCAATTTATGAATAGTTTCATGAGCGGTACGATGTTTATGGGATTCTTCCTTGGAATTGCATTCTTAGCTATGATGGCGAGCTCTCTTATGTTTAAAATTTTAACAGGAGCTTCTCGTGATGTACGTCGCTATGAAATGCTTCGAAAAATTGGAGTACGCCGTAGTATGTTGTCGCGTAGTATCTATAAAGAAATTTCATATCTCTTTATCTTCCCGGCTATCATTGGTATTTCACATATTTTAGTAGGACTTAACTTGTTCCGCCTCTTCTTAGTTGATCCGTTTGTAAAAGTGTGGATGCCAATTGGAATTTTTCTTATTATTTATGTTGTATATTACTGGATAACGGTGCAACTATATAAAGGAATGGTTTTGCCAAAAGAACAAGTTTCAAAGTAATAATGAATGAGATAATTTGCTGGCAGAATGAAAAAACACGCTTACTTTCATTATCAAGACCTAAAAGTTAAAAATCCTCAAAAAATAAAGGTAAGTACATATTAGTTATGTTAAATATGTACTTACCTTTTATTTCTCCTTAAACTAAGGCTCCACATTGGCTTAAATATTCCAATGTGCTTCTAATGGAATATTCCCAATATCCGAAACGGGTTCTGGTGCAAAGTTTTCTAAATGAGATCACACTCTAGAAAAAAAGAGTAAGGAGAAACACAAAGGCGATATTTTAAAGGAAAACAGTTCACGAAAGATATTATTTTGGTAGCCGCCCTGTACTACTGTCGTTTTTCTTTAAGTTATCGGGATGTCTCTGAAATTTTAAAAGAACGTGGAATCTCAGTTCACCCAACAACTATCATGCGCTGGGTTCATGAATACGGAAACCTTATCTATCAAATTTGGAAGAAGAAAAATAAAAACGTCCAATTATCTTGGAAGCTAGATGAAACCTATATAAAAGTCAAAGGAAAATGGTGTTATTTATATCGTGCAATAGATAAAGACGGGCATACATTGGATATTCAACTTCGTAAAAA